>NZ_JAXCHV010000026.1:0-47924 GCF_035984795.1 Cryobacterium sp. MP_3.1
CGTGAACCTCCGACGGGGACCGGACTTCCTGACTGCTCCCATGATTTCATCCAATCAAATAGGAACACTGTCCGGAAGCACCGGGTCACCCCAGGCAACTGCGTCCTAGAAAACTCACTATCTCCTAATATGGCGCGCACCTTAGGGCGCCGGATGCCCGGCGCGGGCCGCCTCTCCGTCCGGGGTGGCGTCGGCGAGCACCTGCAGGTAGTGCGGGTTCGTCATCACGCCGAGCACGTTGCCGAACGGGTCCACCACGGCCGCCGTCGTGAAGCCCTCTCCGCGCTCCCGGATGTCCTCGCGCATCGTCGCGCCCAGCTCGAGCAGCCGGTCCAGGGCCGCCCTGATGTCGTCGACGTGCCAGTTGAGCACCGCCCCACCGGGCACATCCGCTGCAGGCTGCGGGGCGTACTTGGCGTCGATCAGGCCCAGTTCGTGGCCGTAGTCGCCCACCCGCCACTCCGCGTAGCCTGGCATCTGAAAGTAGGGCTCCATGCCCAACAGCTCGGTGTACCAGGCCGTCGCGGCGGCGTGGTCCTCGGCCCAATAGCTCACGTTGCTCATGCCGCGCAGGATGCCGGTCGGTGCGTTCATCGGTAGGCCGTTCATCGGTACGCCGTTCATCGGTGCAGTCCTCTCGTCGGAGTGCTCAGGTCGTCCACGCTACGCATGGTGGCAGAGAGCGCTAGGCCCTCGAGTCGACACCGGTGGGCATAGTCTGTGCGCATGACGGATGCGTCGCCCGCGAATTCGCCGGCACCCGACCCGGCCCAGGCCGTGGAGCTGGTCCTCGCGGTCACCCGGGGCGCTTGGCCGGCGACGGATGCTGCGGTGGGTGACCTCTTTGCGACGCTGGGGGTGCGGCCGGTCGACACCGACACTGACACTGGCAACGACGACAACGACGACGACGACGACGCCGGCGCGGCCGCCGGCCAGACGTGGCCGAGCCCGGTCGATATCCGGCGCCTCGAGGTGTCGTTCGGCGGCGAGGTCTACGCCAGCTGGATGTCCCACGCGGGTGACTTCCTGGGCATCGACCTGCAGCTGTACAACACGCCGAGCCCGAACGATCCGGGAACCAGGCTCGGCTATGACCGCATCCTTGCCCTGCTCGGTCAGAATCTGGGAACTCCGACAGAGCCCTGGGACGATGAGGAGATCCCGCCTCGCCAGTGGGAGGTCGGCCGCTGGCGGATTCTGCTGCACCTGTTCACCCTGCGAGACAGCGGCGTGATGCTCAGCGTGGACGACGCCGCAATCGCCGACCGGGCGGAGCGCGAAGCCAGTGCCCGACAGGACGCTGCGCATGCCCAGGCGGCCACGCACCGTCCCTAGGGGGCGTCGCCTCGCAGGATCGTGTTCGCGGCCGTACGTCCGGCCGTGAACGGGTCGGCGAAGGTGCCCATCCCCACGGTCACCAGGGCGCCCTCGTAGAGCAGCATCAGAATGTCGGCCACCCGGTCCGCACCGGCGATGCCCGCGTCCCGGCAGAGCCGCTCGAACACGTCGCGCATCCACTTCTTCTGGCGAATCGCCTCGACGGCCACCGGATGCGCCGCATCGTCTGTCTCGGCGCGCGCGTTGATGGCGCTGCAGCCCTTGCTGCTGTTGGCGACGGCCCAGCGCGCCGAAATGTCGAACACCGCGAGGACACGGTCCACGCTGCCGGGCGCCTGCAACGCGAGTCCCTGCTCCAGGAACTCCCGCCACCGAGCGTCCCGCCCGCGGAGATACGCCACGGCCAGCGCCTCCTTCGACCCGAACCTGTCGTAGAGCGTCTTCTTGGTGACCCCGGCCGCCGCGGCAATGGCGTCGACGCCGACGGCGTGGATACCCTCCCGATAGAAGAGGTCGGACGCCGCGGCCAGCAGCCGCTCGGCCCCCGGGGTGTAGTGCGGGATCGCCTCGGGCGAGTTCTCGGTGGTCATGGCCCCACTATACCGTTCTGTATACTCGATCGAATGAGTACACAGATCGGTATACCTAAGCGACTTCTTCTGGTCGCTGCCTCGGCCGCCTTCGTGCTGACCTGGAGTTCCGGGTTCATCATCGCGAAGATCGGCACGGAGGCGGCGCCGGCCCTGACCGTGCTGGTTTGGCGGTACCTCGTCGTCGCGGCACTCCTGCTGGTCGGCATGATGGCGCTGCGCTTCCGAGATCGTCGGCTTCGAGCTCACCGACGCGCGTTCCCGGCCTGGCGCGACATCCGCCCGCACCTCACCATCGGGCTCTTCGCCCAATTCGGCTACATCCTGCCCGTCTATCTGGCCGTCGGCGCGGGGGTCTCGGCCGGGACGACGGCCCTCATCGACGCGATCCAGCCCCTGGTCGTGGCAACCCTGGTGGGACCGCTGCTCGGGCTGCGTGTGCGGGCGCTGCAGTGGCTGGGCCTGGCGCTCGGTGCGGTGGGAGTGGTCCTGATCGTGGCGGCGGATGCTTCGACGACGATCTCGCCCACCCCCGCCTACCTGCTGCCGTTGGTGGCGCTGGCCAGTCTCGTCGCCGCGACCTTCCTGGAGCGGCGCACCCCGGCCCGGCTCGGCGTCTTCGCTACCCTGGCCACCCACGCCGCCATCACGCTGGTGGCCGTGACGCTGCTGGCCGCTCTTACCGGGGCGCTCGCCCCGCCGGCCACCCTGAGCTTCTGGCTCTCGACGGTGCTGATCGCTGTGTTCCCCACCCTCATCGCCTACGCGCTCTACTGGTACCTGCTGCGCCGCCTCGGCATCACTGCCCTCAATGCCCTGCTGTACCTGGTGGCGCCGACCACGGCCGTCGCCGGCAGCATCCTCTTCGCCGACCCGTTCACTCCCGCCACCCTCGTCGGACTCGTGCTCGGAGCGGGCGCGGTAGCGCTGGTCATCGCTCCCGAGCGCGCCGCGTCATCCGCAGCTGCGCCCGAATGTAAAGGCGGAGAATCTCGGGAAACGCCGCTCGTTCGGTCCGAAGCAACGGCGAGTCGCGAAGAACTACGCCTTTAGCGACACGGGAGCCGCCCCAGCCCTGGTCACCGCGCCGATCGTGACCCTGGCCGCCGGCGAGACCGTGCAGCTGGCCCGGTCGCACTCGTTCCGGGCCATCACCACCCGGCGCTACCACCCGGGGGTGCACGCCCTCGAGGTGCAGGTGAACGGGGCGGCCTGGGGCCGGGTCGAGTTCACGCTGCTTCCCGAGGACTGAGCATTACCTATAGTCTGTAGTTTATAAACTGCGAGACTTAGGAAATTTGATGAAGCGTCCCGGATTGACCGAAGCCCGGCTGGTCCAGGCCGCCGCCGAACTGGCCGACGAGACCGGACTGTCCGCCGTGACGCTCTCCGCCCTCGCCCGCCGCTTCGACGTGCGCCCGGCGAGTATCTATTCGCACATCTCGGGGCTCGACGACCTGCTCGACCTCACCGCCGCGTTCGCCCTGCAGGAACTCGCGGACGGTCTGGCTGAGGCCCTGCCCGGCAAGGCCGGCCGGAGCGCCCTGTTCGCGTTCGCGAACGCCCACCGCGACTACGCCATCGCCCACCCCGGCCGGTGGCAGGCGGCGCAGCGCCGCGTATCGCCGGAGGCTGCCGCCCAGAGCGCGGGCGGGCTCATCGCCCGCTCAGCCCGGGCCATTGTGAGCGGCTACGGCCTCAGCCCTGACGACGAGGTGCACGGTGTGCGGCTACTCGGCAGCGCCATCAACGGCTTCGTCGCGCTCGAGTCCGGCGGCGGCTTCGACCACTCGGATCCCACCGCGGCTTCGAGCTGGACCCGGGTGCTCGACGCCATCGACACGTCGCTTCGGAACTGGCCCACGACCGACACGCAGCACCCCGACCACTCAACCGATTGAGACTTCGTATGCTCCCCCTCAGTACCGCCACCATCAAGGCCACCTTCGTGAACGCCTCCCGCAAGGTCGTGTCCGACATCACCCTGCCGCCCGGCTTCGACCAGCTCGACTGGGCGCAGCTGGACTATGTCGGCTGGGTCGACCCCAAGATGAAGCGCCGCTCCTACGTCGTCGTCCCCGTCGACGGCGAGCCTGTCGGCATCGTCCTCCGACAGGCGGATGCCTCCCCACGCCGTCGCGCCCAGTGCTCGTGGTGCCGCGATGTGAAACTGCCCAACGAGGTGGTGCTCTACAGTGCCCAGCGGGCCGGGGCGGCCGGCCGCAACGGCGACACCGTCGGCATCCTGGTCTGTGAGGCGTTCCAGTGCTCCGCCAACGTGCGGAAGCTGCCGTCGATGGCCTACATCGGTTACGACGTTGCCGCCGCCCGGGATGACCGGATCTCGATGCTGCGCGCCCGGTCGACCGGATTCGTGGGCGAAGTGATTCGCCCCGGCGACTGAACCTGGAGCCGGGCGCGGGAGTCGGCGCGCCGATCAGCTGAACGACGACTCGACAAGTTCCCGCCATCCGGCGAGCCCGCCCGTGCGGAACGCCCGCCGTTGCTGCTGGGCGCCCGTTCCCGTGCGCCGCACCTGCTCCACCAGCTCGGCCACCCGGGGCCGGTCCCCGGTGCTCTCCAACGCGTCGCCGACGGAGCGCAGCAGACTGTCGGTGACCGCACTGGCCGGGGCCAGCTCCCTGGTGGTGGGATCGAGGAGCTGGCCGCGGATGCCGTCGCGGGAGGCGTGCCACAGTGCGGCGTCGAGCAGTTCGGGCTCCACCGCGGGCGGCGGCGCCCCACGCTCGCCCGCGGCCATGCCGGTCACGACCAGGGCGCGGGCCACCGCCGCCAGCAGCATCGTGGGCGCCAGGTCGAGTTGGGCGTCGGCCACCCGCACCTCGAGCGTGGGATAGCTCTCGGACAGCCGCGCGTACCAAGCCACCGTGCCGGTGTCGACAGTGGCTCCCACACCGACCAGACGCCGGATGCGCCGGTCGTAGTCGTCGGCGTCGGTGAACGCCGGCGGACAGCCGGTGGTCGCCCAGCGGCGCATGATCACCGCCCGCCAGGAATCGAAGCCGATGTCCCGGCAGCGCCAGAACGGCGAATTGCCGGTCAGCGCCATCAACGTGGGCAGCCAGACCCGCAGATGATTGAGGGCGTGCACCCCGGCCTCCCGGGTGGGCACGCCCACGTGCACGTGCGTGGCGCAGATCTGATGGTCCCGCACGACCCCGCGCACTCCGGACCCGATCCGGTGGTACCGGGCCGCGTCGGTGAGGGTCGGCGCCGCCGGGGCGTCGAAGGGCGTGCCGGTTCCGACAGCCAGGACGCCGCGCTCCCTCGCCACCGCAGCCAGCTCGCCTCGAAAGGCGGCCAGGTCGGCCTCGGCCTCGGTCAGCTCGGTGAAGACCGCCGAGGCTCGTTCCACCTGTGAGGCCAGGAACTCGCGGGTGACGAGTCCGGGCGCGCGAGCCCGGGGCGGCAGATCGCCCAGGATGGTGTCGGCCATACTGACCGGCCGCAGGGAGCGCGGGTCGACGAGAAAGTACTCTTCCTCGATGCCAAACGTCACCATGTGCAGCCTCCGGGAGCCGGATCGGCGGAGCCGGACAGGAACATCCTGTCACCGGGAGGCAGGTCAGGGAACACCTCACCGAGCGGTCAGGAATTTAGGTAAGGCTATACTTACCAAGGCCCGCATCGCGAGGAGCCGTCACTTTACGCTCAGCACCGTCAGGAGTTCCCATCACTACGAAAAGGACGCACGCCCTCGTGGGCCTGCTCACCGCCGTCGCGCTCGCCACCCTGTCGGGCTGCGGCGCCTCCGAGGAGATCGACTCGCCGGCGGCCCTGGCCGTCGCCAGCGACGGGAAGACGGGGTATCCCCTCGTCGTCTCGAACTGCGGCTCCGAGCAGACGTTCGAGGCCGCCCCGGAGCGCGTGGTGTCGTTGGACCAGAACTCGACGGAGATCCTGCTGTCGCTCGGCCTGGAAGAGCGCATGGTCGGCACCGCGTCGTGGACCGACCCGGTGCTCGACTCGCTGGCCACCGCGAACTCGGCGGTACCGCGGCTGGCCGACAACGCGCCCACCTACGAGGTGCTGTTGGGCACCGACCCCGACTTCGTCACGGCCTCGTTCGGTCGCCACTACGCCGACGCCGGGGTCGCCAGCCGCGAACGGCTCGCCGAGACGGCCATCGGCTCCTACCTCTCGCCCACCGACTGCGACAACGGTGTGAGCGTCAACGGCGGCGGAACCCGCACGACGGCGCTCAAGGTCGACGCGTTGTACCAGGAGATCCGCGAGCTGGCCGAGATCTTCGACGTGACGGACCGGGGCGAGGCGCTGGTCAGCGAACTCGAAGGGCGGGCCGCGGCGGCCTCCGACGGCCTGGACTTCGACGGACACTCGGTCATGTTCTGGTTCGCCGACACGAAGACGCCCTACATCGCCGGCGGCCTCGGCTCAGCGGCGCTCCTGGCCAGCACCACGAACATGACGAATGTCTTTGCCGACACCGCCGACGATTGGCCTGCCGTTGGCTGGGAGAGCGTCGTCGACGCCGACCCGGACATCCTCGTCCTGGGCGATCTGCAGCGCGACCGCTTCCCCGGCGACCGTCTCGACGAGAAGATCCAATTCCTCGAGAGCGACCCCCTCACCAAGAACCTCGAGGTCGTGCAGGAGCAGCGCTACATCGCCCTGCACGGCGCCGAGATGAACCCGTCCATCCGCTTCGTCGACGGCCTCGAGAAGATCCGTGCCTGGTGGGACGAGCACAAGGACGCGCTCTGAGCACCGTTGAAGCCGCCTCGGTGACCCGCGGGCGGCCCCTGCCGCGCGCGGTGCTCGCCCTGGCCCTCGGCCTGCTCGGCCTGGTCGCGATCGTGCTCTCGGTGGGCGTCGCCGTCACGCTCGGCCCCGCGGATGTGTCCCTCGTCAACGTGCGCGACATCCTGTTGAACCATCTAGCGTTGACCGACATCCCGGTGCGCGTCTCGGAGGATGCGATCGTCTGGCAGGAACGGCTGCCGCGGGCCCTGGTCGCAGCGGCGTGCGGGGCCGGGCTCGGCCTGAGCGGGGTCATCCTGCAGTCGCTGCTGCGCAATCCGCTTGCCGACCCGTTCGTGCTCGGGGTGTCCTCCGGGGCATCGACGGGGGCGGTGCTCGTCGGGGTTCTCGGCATCGGCGGCGGAGCCATCGGGCTCTCCGGCGGCGCGTTCATCGGCGCCCTGGCCGCGTTCGGCTTTGTGCTGCTCCTCGCCCGGTTCTCGTCCGCCGGCACGGCGGGGGTCATCCTGGCCGGCGTCGCGAGCACCCAGCTGTTCTCGGCGCTCACCTCCCTGGTCGTGTTCGCCTTCGCGGACTCCGACGAGACCCGTGGGGTGATGTTCTGGCTCCTCGGCTCGCTCGAAGGCATGCGCTGGGACGACGTGGCCCTCAGCTCCGGCGTGGTCACGGTGGGCGCCCTGATCTGCCTGGTCTGGGCGCGATCGCTCGACGCCTTCGCGTTCGGTGAGGATGTCGCCGCGTCTCTCGGCATCCACGTCGGGCGCACCCGGCTGATCCTGTTGATCGTCACGGCCCTGTTGACCGCCACCCTGGTGAGCATCGCGGGCGCCATCGGCTTCGTCGGCCTGGTTCTGCCGCACGCGGCCCGCCTGCTCTTCGGCCAGCGCCACTCGAGGGTCATCCCGGCCACGATTGTGCTCGGCGCTGTCTTCATGGTGTGGGTGGATGCCGCGTCCCGCGTCGTCTTCGCCCCCACCCCGCTGCCGGTCGGCGTGGGCACCGCCCTCGTGGGCGTTCCCGTGTTCGTGCTGTTGCTGCTGCGGAACAAGGGCAGGGGCAGGGCGTGACACTCGAAGCGCACCGCGTGAGCTGGCGGCGAGGCGGCACCCTCGTGATCGACGACGTGACCCTCTGCCCGCTGCCCGGCTCGACGGTGGGTCTGCTCGGCCCGAACGGCTCCGGCAAATCCTCCCTGTTGCGCCTCCTCCAGGGCGTGTCGGCACCCGATACCGGCAGGATCACGCTCGACGGGGCCGACCTCACCTCGGTGCGTCGCCGCCACGTCGCCCGAACCGTGGCGACCGTCACGCAGCACGCGGAGACCGAGGTGGACATTCTGGTACGGGACGTCGTGCGGCTGGGCCGCACGCCTTACCGGTCGCTCTTCGGCGGGGACACCGCAGACGATGCGCGGGCGATCGACCGCGCACTGGCGCACGTGGGTCTGACCGACAAGGCGGACCGACTCTGGCGCACGTTGTCGGGCGGGGAGCGCCAGCGCGCCCACATCGCGCGGGCTCTCGCGCAGGAGCCGACCGAGCTGTTGCTCGACGAGCCCACCAACCACCTCGACATCCGGCATCAGCTGGAGCTGTTGGCCCTCGTCGCCGACCTGCCGGTCACCGCGATCGTGGCCCTGCACGACCTGAATCTCGCGGCCACCTTCTGCGACAGTGTGCTTGTCCTGCAGGACGGACGCGCGGTCGCCGGGGGCAGCCCGCGAGACGTGCTCACGCCCGAGCTCATCGGCGACGTCTACGGGGTGCGGGCCCGGGTCGCCGAGGACGCGGTGACGGGCCGCTCTCACGTGCTGTTCGATCCCACCCCGCTCTGACGGCCGCGCCCCGCGGCGGCCGGCGTCGGAGGGTCTAGGCCGTGTCCGCCGGGCGCCGGTAGAAACCGGCCAGCGCCGCGGTGAACGCCTGCGGCTGCTCCACCCACGGGTAGTGCCCGGCGCCGGCGATGGTCACTGCACGACCGTTCGTGAACAGGTCCGCGACGGCCAGCACCGGGGCCAGCCCGGTCAGGCCGTCGTCGGCGCCCGCGACCACCAGAACCGGGCAGTGCACCTGCGCCAGGCCGATCAGGATGCCCGCCGGGTCGGCCCCGGCGAAGAACAGGTCCTGCGCCGCGGGATGCCAGGCGCCGGTCGCCTCGTGCTCCCGGGCCTGGGCCGTCCACCGCGACCAGGCGATCGGGGCGAGGTAGGGGAACAGGTGGTTCAGGTCGGAGGCGGTCTTCGCCGCCGTCGCCGCGATCCGGTGCGCGACGTAATCGGCGTACCAGGGCTCGGCGCGGTGCCCCGTGATGATGTGCGAGCTGTCGTCGGGGACGGTCACGAGCCACTGCGCGGGCGGGGTGAGCAGGCACAGGCTCGCCAGCCGATGAGGGTGGCGGGCCGCATAGGCGAGCGCGACGCGGGTGCCGGCCGAGTGGCCGAGCAGCTCGATCTCGGCCAGCCCCAGGTGCCGGCGGAGCGCCTCGACGTCGTCGGCCAGGGCGGGCCAGGATGCGGCGGGCGCGGTGGGCGATGGCGACGACGCCCCCACGCCCCGCTGGTGCAGCACCACGAGGGTGCGCAGGCGGGTGAGCCCGGCCAGATCGCCCAGGTACTCCGGATGCCGGGCCGGCCCGCCGGCCAGCACGACCAGCGGCGGGCGCTCAGGCGCGCCCGCCGCATCCGGGGTCAGAACGTCGTAGTGCAGAACGGTCTCATCGTGCGACGCGAAGCTGGGCATGACCCCACCGTACCGAGCCGCCCACGCTGAGGCCGGGTTAGAGCTCGAAGGGGAAGCCGAGGTCGTCGGGGTAATCGCCAAGCGCGGTGAGCTGGGCGGCGGCGCGCTGCAACGCGGCGAGGGCCAGGCCGAGGGTACCGGGGCCGAAGCTGACCCTGGAGACGCCGAGTTCGGCCAGCCGGGCCAGGGGAACGGCGCCGGGGTTCCCGATCACGGAGATGCGGCCGTTCACCTCGTCGAGGGCGCGCTTGACCTTGTCTTCGTCGCTCAGGCCGAGGAAGAAGATCACGTCGGCGCCGGCGTCGAGATAGGCGTTGGCACGCTGAACGGCCTCGGCCCACTCGCCGCCGCCCGCGAGGGTGTCGACGCGGGCGTTGATCACCAGCGGCACCCCGGCCGCCTCGGCGCCCTCCCGCGCCGCGGCGACCCGGGCGGCCGCGGTGGGGATGTCGAACTGCGGCGCCTTGGTGGCGCCCACGGAGTCTTCGATGTTGATGCCGGCGGCCCCGGCCTCCTCGATCAGGCGGCGCACGTTGCGGGCGACCCCCGCGGAATCCGCCGCGTAGCCCTTCTCGAAGTCGACCGAGACGGGCAGGTCGGTCGCTCCGGTGATAATGCGGGCGGCGATGATGGCCTCGTCGACGGTGAGGCCCTCGCCGTCCGGCAGGCCGCGCACGTTGGACACCGAGTGCGAGGCACTGGCGAGGGCTTTCACGCCCGGGGTCTCGGAGACGATCTTGGCGGTGATCGCGTCCCACACGTTCGTGACGATCAGTGGCGTGCCGGGCACGTGCAGGGCGTTGAGGAGTTCGGCCTTGTTCAGCAGTGTGGTTGTCATCGGTCCAGTGTGCCGGGTGCGCCGGTGTAAACGCTGGAGGGTTTCAGACAAAGACAAAGACGCAGCGCTGTCAACCGTGTATACACGTCGCCGCTTTGGTCTTAGCGTGAGATCTACACCGAGGGAGATGTCATGCAGGCTCACACCCTCACGGTCGGCGAGCGCCTGTTCCGATTGCGCAGCTCGTGCGACGTGACCGCGCTCGTAGCAGCCCTCACGGCCGCCGTCCGGCAGGGTGGCGGAATGGTCAGGCTACCCGTCGTCGGCGATGTCGGTGTGGAGGCGCTCGTGTCACCTGGCGTCAGCGTGGTGCTGGAGACCTTCGAGGTGGATCCGCTCGCGCTTCTGGACCCGGCGGTGCCGGTGCCGTGGTTCGCCGTCGACGATTTCGACTACTAGTCCGGGTGTGAACAATCCGGCCGCTAGGGTTTCGGTAGTGACACGGGGTGCCCTGCCAAACGGCCGGGGCTGAGAAAACACCCGTTGAACCTGATCTAGTTCGTACTAGCGAAGGGATGTCCCGGATGACCATCCGTCTGACACCAGAGAATGCTGCCCATCTGCTCGGCCGTCTGCGCGAGAGCCAACCTCTCGTACAGTGCCTCACCAACGCGGTGGTGACCAACTTCACCGCCAACGTGCTGCTGGCCCTGGGAGCCGCGCCCGCGATGGTGGACGTGCCCACCGAGGCCGGACCGTTCGCCGGGGTGGCCTCCGGAGTGCTGGTGAACGTGGGCACCCCGCACGCCGAGCAGCGCAGTGCGATGCTCGAGGCCGCGTCGGCCGCACACGCCGCCGGCACCCCCTGGGTGCTCGACCCCGTCGCGATCGGCGTGCTGCCGGTGCGCACCGGGCTGGCTCGCGAGCTGCTGCACTTCCGGCCCACGGCCATCCGCGGTAACCCGTCGGAGATCATCGCCCTGGCCCAGCTGGGCACCGGCGGCCGAGGCGTCGACGCCACCGACTCGCCGGAGGGCGCCGCCGACGCCGCCGCCCTGCTCGCCCGCAGCACCGGAGCGAGCGTAGCCGTGTCCGGCGCGGTCGACCTCATCACCGACGGTTCGCAGACCATCCGGGTGGCCAACGGTCACGTGCTGCTCACCCGGGTCACCGGCGGCGGATGCGCGCTCGGCGCGGTGACCGCCGCCGTGCTCTCGCTCGTCGACCGTGACGAACCCGGCGCAACGCTCGCCGCGACCGCCGCCGCCACGCTGCTGTACACCGTCGCCGCCGAACTCGCCGCCGCCGACGCGGCCGGGCCGGGCAGTTTCGCGGCGCACTTCCTCGACCGGCTGCACTCCCTCGACGGCGCCACCGTCATCGACCGGGCGCGGCTGGCGTGAGCGATCTCTCGCTCTACCTCGTCACCGACACCGCCCTGTGCGGTGCCAGGGGCGTGCTGAGAACCGTGATCGACGCCGTCGCCGGCGGCATCACCACCGTGCAGGTGCGCGACAAGACCGGGTCGGACGACGACGTGCTGCGCCTGCTGCTGCAGGTGGCCGACGCGGTCGGTGACCGCGCCACCGTGGTCGTCAACGACAGGGTCGACGTGTACCTGCGGGCGCTCGCCGAGCGCGCCGCCGTGCACGGCCTGCACGTGGGCCAGGGCGACGAAGCCGTGGCCAGAGTGCGCGACAGGGTCGGCTCCGACGCGATTGTGGGCATCACCGCCAACACCCCGGCCGAGCTCGACAGGGTCTTCGCGCTGCCCGCCGGCACCGTGGACTACCTGGGCGTCGGCGTCATCCGGGCCACCAGCACCAAACCCGACCATCCGCCCGTGCTCGGGGTGCCCGGCTTCGCCGCGCTGGCCGCCACGAGTGCGCTGCCCTGCGTCGCGATCGGCGGCATCGGGCTCGCGGATGTCTGGCCGTTGCGCCGGGCCGGGGCCGCCGGGGTGGCCGTGGTGTCGGCCGTCTGCGCCGCTCCGGATGCCCGTGCCGCCGCCAGCGCCCTGCACCGGGAGTGGACCCGATGACCGGGCCGAGGGAGATCCCCCGGGTGCTCAGCATCGCCGGCACCGACCCCACCGGCGGCGCCGGGATTCAGGCCGACCTCAAGAGCATCGCCGCCAACGGCGGTTACGGCATGGCCGTGGTCACCGCGCTCGTCGCCCAGAACACCCGCGGGGTGCGTTCGGTGCACATCCCACCGGTGTCCTTCCTCGTGGAACAGCTCGACGCGGTCAGCGACGACGTCACCATCGACGCCGTGAAGATCGGCATGCTCGGCCAGGCCGACCTCATCGAGACCGTGGCCGCGTGGCTGGCCCGGGTGCGGCCATCCGTGATCGTGCTCGACCCGGTGATGATCGCCACCAGCGGCGACCGGCTGCTCGACGCGTCCGCCGAGGCCGCGCTCCGCGCCCTGGTGCCGCTGGTGCACCTGGTCACCCCGAACCTGCCCGAGCTGGCCGTGCTCGTGAACGAACCCGAGGCCGCCGACTGGGCAGCGGCCCTCGAGCAGGGCGAGCGGCTCTCCCGCGCCTGCGGCACCCGGGTGCTGGTCAAGGGCGGCCACCTGGCCGGTCCGGCCTGCCCGGATGCCCTCGTCGACGCGGCCGGCACCGAGCCAGGGCGGGCCCGCATCGTGCAGGTCTCCGCGCCGCGCATCAACACCGTGAACACCCACGGCACCGGCTGTTCGATGTCGTCGGCCCTGGCCACGCTGGCGGCCCGGCACCGGGACTGGCCGCGGGCGTTGACCGAGACGAAGGCCTGGCTCAGCGACAGCGTGGCCTCCGCCGACCGGCTCGAGGTGGGCGGCGGGCACGGCCCGATCAACCACTTCCACGCGCTCTGGGCGGCGGCCGGAACGCATCCGGAGCCACCGCCGGGAGGGCTCAGCCCATCTGGTTCTGCCGGGCCTTGACCGGCAGCAACAACAGCAAGCCGATGACAAGCACCAGCACGATGCCCAGGATGCCCCAGTAGGTTTCGCCGAAAATGGTCACGGCCAGTGCGAACGCCGTGGGGGCCAGGAAGCTGGCGGCACGACCGGTGGTGGCGTACATGCCGAACACCTCGCCCTCCCGGCCGGCCGGGATGATCCGGGCCAGGAAGGTGCGGCTGGCCGACTGGGCGGGCCCCACGAACAGGCACAGGGCCAGGCCGGCGGTCCAGAAGACGATCTGGCCGCCGTCGTGCAGCAGGAACACCAGGCTGCCGCTGACGATGAGGCCCACCAGGGCGGTGACGATGACGGGCTTGGCGCCCAGCCTGTCGTCGAGCACTCCCACGCTGATGGTGGCGACTCCGGCCACCACGTTCGCGGCGATCGCGAAGATGATCACCTCGCCGGGGGAGAAGCCGAACGCCGACGCGGCAAGTACCCCGCCGAAGGTGAAGACGCCGGCCAGGCCGTCACGGAAGATGGCGCTGGCGAACAGGAAGTAGACGACCTGGCGGTTGGTCTTCCAGAGCTTGGCCACGTCGCGGCCCAGTTCGACGTAGGACTGGAAGAAGCCGACCTTGGCGCGCTTCGCGGCATCCGGCGCCCGGTATTCGGGCACCCGCAACAGCAGCGGCAGCGCGAACAGGCCGAACCATGCGGCGGCGATGAGCATCGTCACCCGCACCGCCAGCCCGTCTTCACTGGTGACGCCGAACAGGCCCACCTCGGGGCTGATGAAGCCGAAGTAGACGATCAGCAGCAGCACGATGCCACCGATGTAGCCCATGCCCCAGCCGAAACCGCTCACCTTGCCGATGGTGCGTGGCGTCGAGACCTGCGCGAGCATGGCGTTGTAGCTGACCCCGGCGAGCTCGAAGAACACATTGCCGGCGGCCAGCAGCACCAGGCCGAGCAGCAGGTACTCCGGAGTGGGCAGCACGAAGAACATGCCGGCGGTGAGGCCAACCACGATGAAGGTGTTCACGCCGAGCCAGAACTTGCGCCGGCCGGAGGAGTCCGAGCGGGCGCCGGTGACCGGGGCGAGCACGGCGATCAGGAACCCGGCGATCGCGAGTGCCCAGCCGAGCTGGGCGGCGACGTCGCCCTCGTCGCCGAATGACGAGCCGGTGAGGTAGACCGAGAAGACGAACGTGGTGACCACGGCGTTGAAAGCGGCCGAGCCCCAGTCCCACAGGCTCCAGGCTACGACGGCGGCGCGGGCGGGAGTGCGGGCCGTGGCGGCGTGGGCGGCGCCGTTGCCGTCGAGTGTCTCGGTCATGCGTTCACCCTAGGGCCGTGGGGTGAACAATGGGCGACGGATGTTCGGGCAGTTGTCAGGGCGACTGCGGGGGCAGCAGCGATCTGTGCATCACGTGCAGGCCCACGTAGCCGTGCACCGGATGCCGGAAGGCGCCGGGCACCGTGGTGAGGATGCTGAAGCCCAGATTCTGCCAGAGGCTCACGGCGTTGTGGTTGGTCTCCACCACGGCGTTGAACTGCATCGCGCGGAACCCCGCATTCGCGGCCTGCTCGAGGACATGCTCGGCCAGGGCCCGGCCGATCCCTCGACCGGCCGCCTGCGGGGCCACCATGAAGCCGGCGTTGCAGACGTGACTTCCCGCCGCCGGCTGGTTGGGGTGCAGCTCGGCGGTGCCGAGCACCCGGCCGTGGTCCTCGGCCACGAAGACCCGGCCGCCGGGCTTGCCCAGCCACCACGCCCGAGCGTCGGCCTCGCTGGTGTCCCGCGGCCAGCAATAGGTCTCGCCGGCCGCCACAACGTCCCGCACAAAGGGCCACATCGCGCCCCAGTCGCCCTCGCGGGCCTCGCGTATCTCCATCCCCCCAAATTACCGGCCCGCGAGCCGTGGCTTAAGCACCGAAAACCCGAGGTTTTCGGGGCTTAACTCACAGTTCGCGGAGGGGCGGCGAGGGTGGACTGGCGTACCACGAGCCGGGTCGGCAGCTCGATCCTGTCGAAGTGCTCCCCGCCGCGGGCGCGCATTTCGTGCACGAGGGCCACCGCGCGGGCGGCCATCGCCCCCAGCGGCTGGTGCACGCTGGTCAGCGGAGGCGACGCCACAATGGAGCGCGGTTCGTCGTCGAAGCCGATCACGCTGATGTCCGCGGGAATGCGCAGCCCGGCCCGCCGGGCCGCGGGGTACACCGCCAGGGCCATGGCATCGTTGCAGGCGAAGATGCCTACAGGGGTACGGTCACCGGAGAACAGGTCGGGGATCGCGGTGCTGAGACCAGCGCCGTCCCAGCCCACATCCAGGCGCGTGACCGGGGCGCCGGGCGCGTGCTCGGCGATCGCGCGGCGGAAGCCCTCCTCGCGAGCCTTACCGAACCTGAACCGCGGGGTGCCCGTGATCACGGCGAAGCGGCCGAGGCCCGTGGCGGCCAGGTGCGCGCCGGCGTCGTAACCGCCCTGGTGGTCGGTCGTGCCCACGCTGGCCAGCTCGCCGTTGGGGTCGGACCGCGGGTCCAACAGCACCAGCGGGATCCTCAGCCCGCGCAGCTCGGTGAGTTGCCGACGGGTGGGCCGGATGAGGCCCAGGATCACCCCGGACGGCCGGCGGGTGGCGACCCGCGCGGGCCAGTCGTCGGCGGGGTCGTCCCGCTCGAGGGTGAGCACGAGGTCGTAGCCGTGCTCGAAGGCGCTGCGCCGCGCACCCGCCGTGACCTCGTCGGTCCAGGCATCGTCGAAGGAGCCGAGCACGAGCTCGATCAATCGCGTGTCCAGGGTGCTGGGCCGGCCGCGCGACGACGTGCCCCGGTCGTAGCCCAGCGCCGTCGCGGCCGCCAGAACCCGTTCCCGGGTGGCCAGACCCAGTTCCCCGCGCCCGGCCAGGGCGCGTGAGGCGGTGGCGATGGACACTCCCGCGCGCTCGGCGACATCACTGAGTGTCACCCGTGCCGTGTCGCCCATCACCCTGCCTCCTCCCACCATTTTTGCGCAAAAAGGTGCCGGGGTGGTGCTGGTGCTGCCATCCTCGCAGAGGACAAGCGTCCGACGATGGTGTCGACTGAGGGAGCGCGAATGGCAGACCGGACCCCGTTGCGGGTGGCGTTGATCGGAACCGCGTTCATGGGCGCGGCTCATTCGCAGGCCTGGCGCACGGCGCCGAGATTCTTCGACCTTCCCCGAGAACCCGAACTGGCGTTGCTCGTGGGCCGGTCCGCTGACACCACCGCCGCGCGGGCCACAAAACTGGGCTGGCAGGAGTGGTCGACCGACTGGCGCGACGCCGTCTCCCGCGACGACATCGACGTCATCGACATCTGCACTCCGGGTGACACCCACGCCGAGATCGCCCTGGCCGCCCTCGCTGCCGGCAAGCACGTGCTGTGCGAGAAGCCGCTGGCCAATTCCGTGGCTGAAGCCGTGGCGATGGCCGAGGCCGCCGAGCAGGCCGCCCGGTCCGGCGTGCTGTCGATGTGCGGCTTCAGCTACCGCCGCACGCCGGCGCTGGCGCTGGCGCGCCGGTTCATCGCCGAGGGCCGGTTGGGCGCCATCCGGCACGTGCGGGCCGACTACCTGCAGGACTGGCTGAGTGATCCCGCGGCCCCGCTCAGCTGGCGGCTGGACAAGGCCAGGGCCGGCTCCGGGGCGCTCGGCGACATCGGCGCCCACAGCATCGACACCGCGCAGTGGCTCACCGGCGAGAGCATCACCGAGGTTTCTGCGACCCTGCGCACCTTTGTCACCGAACGTCCGCAGCGCGCCGCGGCGGCCGGACTCGGCGGTGTCGCCGACCCCGACGCGGCCCGCGGGCCGGTCACGGTCGACGATGCGATGGCCTTCACCGCCACCTTCTCCGGCGGGGCCCTGGGAGTGTTCGAGGCCACCCGGATGGCCACCGGCCGTCGCAACGCGAACCGCATCGAGATCAACGGCGAGAGCGGATCGATAGCCTTCGACTTCGAGCGGATGAACGAACTCGAGTACTTCGACGGCCGCGGTTCCGACCCAGAGGCCGAGGGTTTCCGCCGCATCGTCGTCACCGATCCCGGGCATCCCTACGTCGCCAACTGGTGGCCCACCGGGCACGGCCTCGGCTACGAGCACCTGTTCACCCACCAGATGGTCGATTTCGTGACCGCCATCGGCGCCGGAACCGCTCCCTCGCCGGGTTTCAGTGAGGCGCTCGATGTGCAACGGGTTCTCGCCGCCGTCGAGGCGAGCGCCAAGGCCAGATCCCAGATGACGCCCGTGGAACGGAGAACCGCATGACCCAGCACAACGCCCTGATCGTTCGAGGAGGCTGGGACGGCCACCACCCCGTCGCCGCCACGGAGATGTTCCTACCGTTCCTCGCCGCACACGACTACGCGGTGCAGATCGAGGAGTCGCCCGAGATCTACGCCGATGCCGAGCGGATGGCCCGGTTCGACCTCATCGTGCAGAGCGTCACGATGAGTGAGATCAGCGGCGACCAGGTCGCGGGCCTTCGCGCGGCGGTGGCCGCCGGCACCGGTCTCACGGGCTGGCACGGCGGCATCGCCGACTCCTTCCGGGCCTCCGCCGACTACCTGCAGCTGATCGGCGGCCAGTTCGCCACCCACCCGGGCAAACCGCCCGCGGACCGGGTCGACGGCGCGCAGGAGAACAACTACCTCGATTACACGGTGGAGATGACGCCGCTCGGCCGGGAGCATCCGATCACCGCCGGCCTCGCCGACTTCGACCTGTGCACCGAACAGTACTGGGTGCTGCACGACGACCTCATCGATGTGCTCGCCACCACGACCCATCCGGCGCCCGACTGGGAGCCCTGGCACCGGCCCATCACCTCGCCGGCCGTCTGGACCCGGCTCTGGGGTGCGGGTCGCCTATGCGTCAGCACCGCGGGGCACAGCCCGGAGGTTCTCGCCGACCCGAACGTGCGCACCATCATCGAAAGGGGCATGCTGTGGGTCACCCGCACCGCCTAGGAATCGTCGGCCTGGGCAACATCTCGGCCGCCTACCTCGACACTCTCACCGACAGCGCCCGGATCCGGATCACGGCGGTCGCCGACCTCGACACCGCCCGGGCCCGAACCCTGGCCGACCGGCTGCCGCACGCGCGAGCCCTGTCGGTGTCCGAGCTGGTCGCCAGCGACGAGGTCGATACCGTGCTGAACCTCACCATCCCGGCCGCGCACGCCGAGATCGCGCTGGCCGCGATCGGCCACGGCAAGAACGTCTACGGGGAGAAGCCGCTGGCCGCCCGGATGGCCGACGCCCGCGAGATCGTCGCCGCGGCGCTTGCCGCCGGGGTGGACCTGGGCAGCGCGCCGGACACCGTTCTCGGTACCGGCTTGCAGACCGCTCGTCACGCGATCGACGACGGCCTGATCGGGCGCCCGCTGGCCGCATCCGCCGTCATGGTGACAGCGGGGCACGAACGCTGGCACCCCAGCCCCGACTTCTACTACCAGAGCGGCGGCGGCCCGCTGCTGGACATGGGCCCGTATTACGTGGCCGCCCTGGTTCACCTGCTCGGGCCGGTGCGCTCGGTCACCGGCGCGGCCAGCCGGCTGCGGGGCACGCGCACGATCACGCAGGGCCCGCGGGCCGGCACGGTGATCCCGGTCGACGTCGACACGCACATCACCGGGGTGCTCGAGCACGACAGTGGCGCCCTGTCCACGATCACGACGAGCTTCGACGGCGTCGCCACCGACGCGGCGCCCCTCGAGGTGCACGGGGAGAACGGCACCCTCTCGGTGCCAGACCCGAACCGCTTCGACGGCGAGCCGCGCCTCTTCGAGCTCGGGGCTACCCGGTGGCGGCCCCTGCCGACGGCGGCAGGTTACCTGGACAGCGCCCGCGGAGTCGGCCTGCTCGACTTCATCGCGGCCGGCCCCGACCGTGCGGCCCGCGCGAACGGTGACATCGCGCTGCATTCCCTCGACGTGATGACCTCGCTGCTGCAGTCGGCCGCCGAGGGGCGCCGCCTCGAGCTGACCACCACGACCGAGCGCCCCCTTCCGGTGCCGCTGACCGATCGGGAGGTCTGGAACCCTCGCGAACTGTGAGTCAAGCCCCGGAAACCTCGAGTTTTCGGGGCTTTTCTCTCAGTTCGCGAAACTGGTGGCGGCCAGGACCGTGCGGCCGGCCTCATGCGTGCGGGGGAGCATGTCCACCAGGGCGATCTGACCGAGGGTGAGGGACTGGCCGGGGTGGAGGCGGGCGGGCGGCTTGTGCGTCACGTGGGCGCGGAAGCCGTCGCCGGTGAAGGCCGGTTCGTCCGGAGCGGCCGCGAACGGGCGCAGGGTGTCCACCAGGGTGTGGTGCAGCCGGGTGAGGCCCTCGTGCGGGAGCAGCATCGTGACGGGGATGGTGTGCCGCCGCCCGAACAGCGCGTCCTCGCCGGCGACGACGGTGAGCGGCGCCTGGTTCGCGACCGCGAGACGGATGGCGTCGCCGACGTCGCCGGGGTCGGCATCCGTGAGAAACGGCGCCAGCACCGTGACGTGCAGGGGCCATTCGGCCACGGCGAAGCGGGCGCCCACCCGCAGCGGCAGCACCGGGAGCACCACCACCAGACGGGGCATCACGGGCGCCGGGTGCCCGGGGTGGGCAGGGTGACCGTGAAGGCGGTGCCCGCGGGGGAGGACCGCACCCGGATGGTGCCTCCGTGCGCCTCGGCGATCGACAGGGCGATCGCCAGGCCCAGGCCGGTGCTGCGGGGGCCGCCGGACACCTGGGTCCTGGAGGCGTCGCCGCGCGCGAAGCGTTCGAAGATCACCGGCAGCAGATCCGCGGTGATGCCCGGCCCGTCATCCTGCACGCTCAGCTGCACCGGCATGCCGGGCGAGCCCACCCGCAGCCGCGCGGTCACGCTGCTGGCGGGCGGGGTGTGCACCCTGGCATTGGAGAGCAGATTCGCCACTAGCTGGTGCAGGCGTTCCCGGTCGCCACGCACGACCACGGCAGTGTCCGGCACCTCGGCGAGCCAGCTGTGCGACGGCGCGGATGCCCTGGCGTCGTTCACCGCGGTCAGCAGCAGGTCGGCGAGGTCCACGTCTTCCACGTGCAGGTCCTGGCCCTCGTCGAGACGGGCGAGCAGCAGCAGGTCGCCCACCAGCGAGCTCATCCGCCGGGCCTCGGATTCGATGCGGGCGAGCGAATACTCGGTGATCTCGGGCAGCTCGGCGCTGTCCTGCCGGGTCAGTTCGGCGTAGCCCTGGATGGCCGCGAGCGGGGTGCGCAGCTCGTGGGAGGCATCCGTGACGAACCGGCGCATCCGCCGGTCGGTGGCGGCCCGCACGCTGAGGGCGGTGTCGACGTGGTCGAGCAGCTGGTTGAGGGCTTCACCCACCTTGCCCGTCTCTGTGCGGGGATCGGTGTCCGCGGCCGCGAGGCGGGTGGAGATGCCGTGGTCGCCCACGGCCAGCGGCAGCGCGGTCACCTCGACGGCGGTCTCGACCACCCGGGCCAGCGGGCGCAGGGCGAGCCGCACGACCAGAATCGTGCCCAGCACGGTTCCGGCCAGGGCCAGCACCGTGAAGACGGCGATGGCCAGGCCCTGGTGCAGCAACGCCATCTCGGCGGCCTCGAGCGGTACGCCGGCCACCAGCAGCTCACCGTCGTTGACGACTGTCGCGACGCGGTAGCTGCCGAGGTCGCCCAGGTTCAGGCTGCGGTTCTCGCCGTCCGACTCCAGATCGGTGACGGCAAGCTCGATCGCCTCGATAGCGTCGGTCGAGAGCACAACGGCGCCGGTTCCCGAGAACAGGGCGGAGTCGGCGACCACACCGTCAGCGACGACCGCGATCACGGTGCCGCGCCCGTGCCCGACGAAGTCGACGAAGGACTTGGCCACGCCGCCGCCGTGCCCGTGTCTGCCGCCGGCGGGCGCACCCCGGTACTTGTCGACGGACTGGCTCAGCGCCGACAGCGACGCCGTGAGCTGGGTGTCGGCCACGGTGTTCGTGGAAGTGCTCAACACGGCGATGCTCAGCAGGCCCATGCCCAGAAGCACCGCTGCCACGACGCCGGCGATTCCCACCACCAGTCGGCGGCGGAGCGTCCAGGGCGTCGCGCCGTGCTCGGGGGGAGCCGTCGACGAACCGACCGCGCTCACTCCGCGGGCCGCAGCATGTAGCCGACGCCCCGCACGGTGTGCAGCATCGGGGCGCGTTCCGCATCGATCTTCTTGCGCAGGTACGACACGTAGAGGTCCACGATGCTTCCGCGCCCGGCGAAGTCGTAGTTCCAGACCTCGTCGAGGATCTGCGCCCGGCTCAGCACCCGCATCGGGTTGCGCATGAAGTAGCGCAACAGGTCGAACTCGGTCGTGGTGAGCATGATGTCGGCGTCGTCGCGACGCACCCGGTAGCTGGTTTCGTCCAGGGTCAGGGTGCCCACCACCAGCGCGGCCTGCTCCTCGGGGACGGCCTGCACGGTGCGGCGCAGCAGCCCGCGCAGCCGGGCCACGAGTTCCTCGAGGCTGAACGGCTTGGTCATGTAGTCGTCACCGCCGGCGGTCAGGCCGATGATGCGGTCATCCACGGAGTCCCTGGCGGTGAGGAACAGGGTCGGCGTGGTGGAGCCGCCGGAGCGCAGGTGGCGCAGCACGCTCAATCCGTCGGTGTCCGGCAGCATGATGTCCAGGATCACGACGTCCGGCCGGTTCTCCCGGTAGGCCCGCAGGGCGGCCTGCCCGGTGTGGGCGACGTCCACGATCCAGCCCTCATAACTCAGCGCCAGGCTCACCAGATTGGTGAGGGTGTCCTCGTCGTCGACGAGGAGAACCCGGATGGCGGAGCCGTCGAGCCGGGAGATCCGCGGAAGCTTCGCCAGCACGGCGCGTCGGCGTACGGAGTCCGCGGCGGGATCGGGTGAGGTCGAGGGCGGCACACGCCATTGTCCCACTTCTTGTGAGAATGCTGGGAGTTGAGCCTCATCGACTCAACTTTGGCGGCCCCGGCTTGACTTAGGTTTTTGGGCGGTGGCACACTTGAGCCAGCAACACTCAAGTCTTTGAAACAGGCCTTGAACCCAAACTTTGAAGGAGATACTCTCACATGGCTCGTGCAGTCGGCATTGACCTCGGAACCACCAACTCGGTGGTGGCCGTACTCGAGGGTGGAGAACCCACCGTCATCGCAAACGCTGAAGGCTTCCGCACCACGCCTTCCGTGGTCGCGTTCACCAAGGACGGCGAGGTGCTCGTCGGCGAGACCGCCAAGCGCCAGGCCGTCACCAACGTGGACCGCACCATTTCGTCGGTCAAGCGCCACGTCGGCACCGACTGGACCGTCGACATCGACGACAAGAAGTACACCCCGCAGGAGATCTCCGCCCGCATCCTCGCCAAGCTCAAGCGCGACGCCGAGCAGTACCTGGGCGACAAGGTGACGGATGCCGTCATCACCGTTCCGGCGTACTTCAACGACGCCGAGCGTCAGGCCACGAAGGAAGCCGGCGAGATCGCCGGCCTCAACGTGCTGCGCATCATCAACGAGCCCACCGCGGCCGCCCTGGCCTACGGCCTGGACCGTGGCAAGGAAGACGAGCTCATCCTGGTCTTCGACCTCGGTGGCGGAACCTTCGACGTCTCCCTCCTCGAGGTGGGCAAGGACGACGACTTCAGCACCATCCAGGTGCGTTCGACCTCCGGCGACAACCGCCTCGGCGGCGACGACTGGGACCAGCGCATCGTTGATCACCTGATCAAGCGCTTCAAGGACTCCACCGGCGTCGACGTCTCCAAGGACAAGATCGCCAAGCAGCGCCTCAAGGAAGCCGCGGAGCAGGCCAAGAAGGAACTCTCCTCGAGCATGTCCACCAGCATCCAGCTGCCGTACCTCTCGCTGACCGAGAACGGCCCGGCCAACCTCGACGAGACGCTCACCCGCGCCCAGTTCGAGAAGATGACCGAAGACCTGCTCGACCGCACCAAGAAGCCCTTCCAGGACGTCATCCGTGAGGCCGGCGTCAAGGTCGAGGACATCGCGCACGTCGTTCTCGTCGGTGGCTCCACCCGCATGCCCGCCGTGTACGAGCTCGTCAAGGCCGAGACCGGTGGCAAGGACCCGAACAAGGGTGTCAACCCCGACGAGGTCGTCGCCGTCGGCGCCGCACTGCAGGCCGGTGTCCTGAAGGGCGAGCGCAAGGACGTCCTGCTCATCGACGTCACCCCGCTGAGCCTCGGCATCGAGACCAAGGGCGGCATCATGACGCGCCTCATCGAGCGCAACACGGCCATCCCCACCAAGCGCAGCGAGACCTTCACCACGGCCGACGACAACCAGCCGTCCGTGGCCATCCAGGTCTTCCAGGGCGAGCGCGAGTTCACCCGCGACAACAAGAACCTGGGCACCTTCGAGCTCACCGGCATCGCGCCGGCCCCGCGCGGCATCCCGCAGGTCGAGGTCACCTTCGACCTCGACGCCAACGGCATCGTGCACGTGTCCGCCAAGGACAAGGGCACCGGCAAGGAGCAGTCGATGACCATCACCGGCGGCACCGCGCTGGGCAAGGAAGACATCGAGCGCATGGTTCGCGAGGGTGAAGAGCACGCCGCAGAGGACAAGCGCCGCCGCGAAGCCGCCGAGACCCGCAACGGTGCAGAGCAGCTCGCCTACTCGATCGAGAAGCTGATCAAGGAGAACGACGAGAAGCTGCCCGAAGAGGTCAAGACCGAGGTCCAGGCCGACGTCGACGCCCTCAAGTCCGCTCTCGCCGGTGACGACGACGACGCTGTGAAGACCGCGTTCGACAAGCTCACCGAGAGCCAGGGCAAGCTCGGCGAGGCCATCTACGCCTCCAGCCAGGCGGATGCCGCGGCCGGCGAGTCCGAGACCGCCCAGCCCACCGCCGAGTCGGGCAACCCCGACGAAGACGTTGTCGACGCCGAGGTTGTCGACGACGAGGACGAAGCGAAGAAGTAATGAGCGACGCCAACCGTCCGGACGAGAACCGTCCTGAAGACGAGTCTGCTGCTGCTGCGGGAGCGCCCGAATCGGGCGCCCCCGCGGCGGGCGGGCCGGACTCCGACGCGGCCGCTCCGGCCGAGTTCGTCGACGCGGCTGACGCCGCGGGCATCGAGGAGGACGAGCTGACCGTGCAGGACATCCTGGACGCGGCCGACCTCGAGGCATCCGACCCCTCCAGCGAGCATCTCGCCGACCTCAAGCGGGTCACCGCGGAGTACGCCAACTACCGTAAGCGCACCGAGGCCAACCGGGAGATCGAGCGCGAGCGCGTCACCGGCGAAGTCGTCAAGGTGCTGCTGCCGGTGCTCGACGACCTGTACCGGGCCGAGAAGCACGGCGACCTCGAGGGCGACACCGCCTTCGCGACCATCGCCGCCAAGCTGCGCGCCAGCACCGAGCGCATCGGCCTCAAGCCGTACGGCACCGTCGGCGACGTGTTCGACCCCACCGTGCACGAGGCCATCTTCCAGATGCCCACGCCCGACATCGACGTGGAAACCGTCGGCGACGTCGTCGAGACCGGCTACTACCTCGGGTCCTCGCTGTTGCGGGTGGCCAAGGTCGTCGTGCAGGTACCGAGCGATGGCTAGCCAGGACTGGTTCGACAAGGACTTCTACAAGGTTCTCGGGGTGTCGAAGGACGTCTCCGCGGCCGACCTGAAGAAGGCATATCGCAAGCTGGCCCGCAAGTACCACCCCGACTCCAACCCGGGTAACCCCGCGGCGGAGGCGAAGTTCAAGGAGATCAGCGAGGCCCACTCGGTCATCGGTGACCCCGAACAGCGCAAGGAGTACGACGCCGTGCGCGCGATGGGCGGTGGAGCTCGCTTCACCGCCCCCGGGCAGGGCGGCCAGCAGGGCGGCTTCGATGACGTCTTCGGCGGCATGTTCGGTGGAGGAGCCCGGCAACAGCAGGGCTACTCCTACGAGCAGGCCGGCTTCGACGACATCCTCGGCGGCATGTTCGGCCGCGGCGCCCAGGGTGGTGGCCGGTTCGGCACCCCCACCGGGGGTTTCCGTGGCGCGGGCGGGCCGACCAGGGGGCGCGACGTGGTCGCGTCGACCACGGTCGACTTCATCACGGCCACCCACGGCGACCAGATCACCCTGCAGACGCAGGAGGGTCGGTCGATCAAGGTCAAGATTCCCGCCGGCGTGGCCGACGGGCAGAAGATCAAGCTGCGCGGGCAGGGGCAACCCAGCCCGGACGGCGGCGAGAACGGTGACATCGTGCTCACCGTCACCGTGCGCAAGCACCCGGTCTTCGAACGCGACGGACTCAACCTGCGGGTGAACGTGCCGGTGACCTTCGCCGAAGCAGCCCTCGGCGCCACCATCGAGGTGCCCACCCTGGGTGGGCCGCCGGTGAAGCTGCGCGTCGCGCCCGGCACCCCCAGTGGGCGGGTGCTGCGGGTCAAGGGTCGCGGTGTGGTCACCCCGAAGGGCACCGGCGACCTGCTCGCCGAGGTTCAGGTGGCCGTGCCGTCGCACCTGTCGAAGGACGCCGAGGAGAAGCTGCTCGCGTTCAACGAGGCGCTGCCCAAGGAGAACCCGCGCGACGAACTGCTCGCCAGGGCCAAGGGCTGACACCGGTCATGGATGAGAACACCCGGGTCTTCGTGATCAGCACTGCCGCAGAGTTGGCGGGTATGCACCCGCAGACCCTGCGGCAGTACGACCGGATGGGGCTCGTCAGCCCCGGCCGCACGCCGGGCCGCTCGCGCCGCTACTCAATGCGCGACGTGGCCCGGCTGCGGGAGATCGCGGACCTGGGTGCCGAGGGTGTGAGCCTGGAGGGAATCCGGCGCATCCTCGCGCTGGAAGACACCGTGCGGGCCCTGGAAAGCCGGGTGGGCGACCTGGAAGCGGCCCTGGCCGACGAACTGCTCAACCGACCGGGCCGCCGCGTCTTCGCGGCCGGCTCGGCCGGTGACGTCATCTCGATGCGCGCCGGTACCCGCACCCGCCGCTCCAACCAAATGGTGATCTGGCGCCCCCTCGACAAGTAGCGAGACCTCGCGAGCCGTGGTCTCCGCCGAGTTGCCCTGCTGCGGTCGAGTTACCCCGGTGCGCCGGGGCAACTCGTCCGCACGGGGGCAACTCGCGGAACCGCACGGTCGGGTCAGTGTGTGGCCTTCTCGACGGCGAGCTACTGAGTTGTAGGGTTGCTGAATGGAACTGCGCCAGCTTGAACACTTCGTGACGGTCGCCGACGAACGTCACTTCACCCGGGCAGCCGAGCTGCTGCACATCTCCCAGTCCGGGTTGTCCGCGTCGATCCGGGCCCTGGAGATCGAGCTGGGCACCTCGCTGTTCATCCGCAGCACTCGCCGGGTCGAGCTCACGGCCGCCGGCCAGGCGTTGCTGGCGGATGCGCTTCGCACCCTGGCCAGCGCGGCCGCGGCCCAGAACGCCGTCGCCGCGGTACGCGGCCTCATGCGCGGACGCCTCACCGTGGGCGCCGAACCGTGCCTGGGCTCCGTGGACCTGCCCGCAGAGCTCGCCCGTTTCCGCACCGCGAACCAGGGGGTGGAGGTGCGGCTGCGCCAGCTGGGTTCCGTGGAGCTGATCGAGGGGGTGGCCAGCGGCACCACCGATGTGGCGCTGGTCGTGGTGACCGGGGACACCCCGCCCGGAGTGCGGCTGCACCGGTTGAGCAGCCAGAAGATGGTGGTGCTCTGCCACCCGGACCACCCCGTCGCGGGCCTGGCCGAGGCCGACCTGGAGACCCTGCGCACCGAACCGCTGATCGGATTCCAGGCCGGCTGGGGCGCGCACATGCTCGCCCGGCGGGCGTTCGCCGCCGCCGGCTTCGAGTACCGGGCGGCGATGGAGGTCAACGACGTGCATCCGCTGCTCGAACTGGTGGGCTACAACCTGGGCGTGGCCATCGTGCCCACCAGCTTCGCGCTGAAACGGCCCGACGACCTCGTGGCGGTGCCGCTGCCGGCGACCGTGCCCGAGTGGGCGGTGGCCGTGGCGGTCGCCGACGAGCCCAGCCCGGCCGCGTCGGCGTTCCTCGAGCAGCTGCTCGAAGACGTCGCCGCCGCGGCCGCCGCCCTCGAGCCCGTCGACGCGGTCGGCTCGGCCGCCTGACCGGACGGCTGACCGGCCCGCTGACCGGCCCGCTGACCGGCTAGAGGGCCAGCGGGATCCGGCCGGAGAAGACCGTCTTCACCGGCGGGGCAACGAGAACCTCACCCAGCCGACTGACACCCTCCGGGGTGGTGCGCCAGGCGGCGTAGGCGTCGTGGTCGGCGGCGGTGGCCCAGTGCTCGACAACGATCACGTGGGCGGGGTCGGCGTCGTCGACGATGACCTCGAGTCCCTCGTTGCCCGGCCAGGCGCGGGTCGCGGTGAGGACCTCGTTCAGCAGGGCCGGGACGGTCTCGAGTGCGGCCGGGTCGAGGCGCAGGTCGAGGTGCACGATGGCGGTCATGCCGTCACCGCGGCGTCGTTCAGAGCGGCCGACAGGGTGGCGAGTTCCTCGTCTGACAGGGTCAGGTCGGCTGCGCGCACCGAGTCACGGATGCTCTCGGGTCGGCTCGCACCGGGGATGGGAATCACCCCGGGCGACGCGGCCAGGTGCCAGGCCAGCGTGACGACCTGCGGGCTCACGCCGTGGGCATCCGCCACCCGCTGGAACGGCGCGAAGGCGGTGCCCAGGTCGGCGGCTGACTTGATGCCGCCCAGCGGGCTCCAGGACAGGAACGCGACGCCGAGCTCGGTGCAGAGGTCGAGCTCGGGCCGGCTGCTGAGGAACGCGGGCGAGTACTGGTTCTGCACGCTGGCGAGCCGGCCGCCGAGGATGTCGTAGGCCTCACGGATCTGCGCCGGGTTGGCGTTGGAGATACCGGCCAGGCGGATGGTGCCGGCGTCGAGCAGGTCCCGGATGGCGCCGATCGAGTCGGCGTACGGCACCGCGGGGTCGGGCCGGTGGTGGTGGTACAGGTCGATCGCGTCGCCGCCGAGGCGCTTGAGCGAGGCTTCGGCGGCCTGCGTGAGGTACTCGGGCCGGCCGTCGACGTACCAGGTGCCGTCGCCGGGCCGCAGGTGCCCGCCCTTGGTGGCCACGATGACCTGGGACGCGTCGCCGGCCCACGAGGCGATGGCCTTCGCGATGAGCGACTCGTTGTGGCCCACCTCGTCGGCGTGCAGGTGGTACGCATCCGCGGTGTCGAACAGGGTCACGCCTTCCTCGAGGGCGGCGTGGATGGTGGCGATGGAGCGGGCTTCGTCCGGTCGGCCCTCGATCGACATGGGCATGCCGCCCAGGCCGATGGAGCTGACGGTACGGTCGCCGATGAGTCGGGTCTTCATAGGGTGTCCAATCGAGTGCTGCGGATAATCAGGAAAGGGTGGAGTGCGCGGTGACGAGCTCGTCGAGGGTGGCGTTCAGCGCCGCATCCACCACCTGGTGATCGGGATGCGCGTCGTACCAGGCGATTGCCTCGCGGAAGCCGAGCGCGACCGGGGTGGTGCACACGAAATCGGGTACGAGTGCGGTGACCTTGCTGTTGTCGAAGATCACCGAGTGAGACCGGTCACCCAGCAACGGGCCGCTCCACTCGGGGTTGGCCGCCGCCATGGTGTCGCTCGCCACGTGCACGATCTGCGGCGCCGGGGCGCCCGCGGCGCGGGCGTACTCGGCGTAGATGGCGTCCCAGGGCAGGTACTCGTTCGAGGTGATGGTGAAGCTGTCGCCCACGGCCTGCGACCGGCCGAATAGGCCCACGAGCGCCTTGGCGAAGTCGGTGCTGTGGGTGAGGGTCCACAGTGACGTGCCGTCGCCGTGCACCACCACCGGCTGACCGGTGCGCATGCGGTGGATGTCGGTCCAGCCGCCGAGCAGCGCGATCTGGGTGCGGTCGTAGGTGTGCGACGGGCGGATGATGGTGACCGGGAAGCCCTGCTCCCGGTGCGCCGCCATGAGCACGTCTTCGCAGGCGGCCTTGTCGCGGGAGTACGACCAGAACGGGTTGTGCAGGGGAGTGGACTCCCGCACCGGCAGGGCGGCCGGCGGCTTCTGGTACGACGAGGCCGAGCTGATGAAGAGGTACTGCCCGCAGTGGCCGGCGAACTGGGCGATGTCGGCGCGCACGTGCTCAGGGGTGAACGCCACGAAGTCCACCACCACGTCGAAACGACGCTCTCCGAGCGCCGCCGCAACCGCGGCCGCGTCCCGCACGTCCACGGTGAGCACCTCGGCCGCGTCGGGAACGCTGCGCAGGGCGGACTGGCCGCGATTGAGCACGGTCAGCCGGTGGCCACGGGCCACGGCCAACTCGGCCGCGGCCGTGCTGATGACCCCGGTACCGCCGATGAAGAGAACACTCAGTCCGGCGCTCACCAGGCGTAGTCTTCCGGCGCGGTGCGGTAACCGGGAAAGATCTCATCGAGGCGCTGGAGCGCGGCCTGGTCGAGCTTCAGGTCCACGGCGCGCAGGCCGGCCTCGAGCTGCTCCATTGTGCGCGGACCGATGATCGGTGCGGTCACAGCGCTCTGGTGCATCAGCCAGGCCAGGCCCAGGTCGCCGGGCTCGGTGCCGAGTTCGGCGGCGAAGTCCTCGTAGGCGCCGATGGCCGCGCGGTTCTTCTCGAGCTTCTCGGCGTTGGCCCCGGAGACCCGGCGGCTGCCGTCGCGCTCCTTGCGCAGCACACCGCCGAGCAGGCCGCCGTCCAGCGGCGACCAGGGCAGGATTCCCATCCCGTTGGCCTGGGCGGCGGGGATGACCTCGCGTTCGATGTCGCGCTTGAGCAGGTTGTACAGCGACTGCTCGCTCACCAGCCCGCTGAAGTTGCGCTTGCGGGCCTCGGCCTGCGCGGTGGCGATGTGCCAACCGGCGAAGTTGCTGCTGCCGGCGTAGAGGACCTTGCCCTGCGCGACGGCGGTTTCCATGGCCTGCCAGATCTCATCCCACGGGGTGTCCCGGTCCACGTGGTGAAACTGGAACAGGTCGATGTGGTCGGTCTGCAGGCGCTTCAGGCTCTCATCGAGGGAGCGGCGGATGTTGAGCGCCGACAGCTTGCCGTCATTGGGCCGGTCGGACATGGTGCCGTAGACCTTGGTGGCCAGGACGGTGTCCTCGCGGCGCTCGCCGCCCTGCGCGAACCAGCGGCCCAGGATGCTCTCGGTGGCGCCCCGGCCCTGCTTGGAGCCGTAGACGTTGGCGGTGTCGAAGAAGTTGATGCCCGCCGCCCTGGCAGCGTCCATGATGCCGAACGAGGTGGGCTCGTCGGTCTCGGGCCCGAAGTTCATGGTGCCGAGGCACAGACGCGAAACGGACAGGCCGGAACGACCGAGGTGTGTGTATTCCATACCCTCAGGCTGCTCCGCTCGGAGCCCACTGTCCAACAGGAGAACCGGATGCGATCCAGCAGTCCGTCTTCTCAATCCCGGTGAGACCGGTGCTCAGTCGGTGTCGAGGGCCCCGGGGAGGCCGGAATCACTCGGCTGCCGGCTGGCCGTGACGGCGAGCAGGTCGAGCGAGAGCCGCGGGTCCAGGCGCAGGGGCAGGTCGACGACGGCCCGGATTTCCCAGCGCACGTGCAGGTTGCCGATGGACAACGATGGTGCCGGCAGGCCCGCGGGTGTTTCGACCGTGAACGGCAGATCCACCACCGTGCCGGGGGTGAGCATCCCGGCGGGGCCCACCACGACGGCGGCCGTCACGGCTTCGGCGTGCCGGTAGCCCTCGGACTCGCTGGCGTCGGGGTCGGCGACCTGGCCGGGCCCGCCCCAGACCTCCTCGCAGCGCACCAGCTGCACGCGCACGCCCCGGGTCGAGATCTCGTCGCGGGGACGCACCCGCAGGATGCCCGTGAGCGGGGTGCCGGGTTCCAGCACCCGGGAGGACAATGCGATGAACTCCAGCGCGACCTGTCCGAGGTGTTCGCCGACCGGCGGATGGCCGATGTCGGTGGCGCTGGTCTGGCCCCAGGACTGCACGTCGATCAGTCGTTCCCGCTTGATGATCTGACCGCCGGCGGCATGCAGGACGCAGCGCACCGACCAGCCCACGTCGATCAGGTCTCCGCGCACCGAGGCCGGTCCGTCGGTGGGAATGCTCAGGCTGCCCGACAACACCCGGGTCTGGCCGGCCGGGATGGCACCCGGCGCCGGCACCGTGACCGTGGTCAGCAGCTCGGTGGTGCGTTCGCGGGCGGGGAACACGCCGCCGTAGATGTTGCCGCGGCCGTAGGTGTAGTTGACCTTGCGGATCAGCGTCAGCTCGGCGTGCTCGATCAACGCCGGCCGGAGCGCGGTGATGCGTATGGTGACCCCCAGCGAATTACCCTCGATCACCACTCCATCCGTTGGAGTGAGTTCTACCGAGACTTGCACTGCCGTATCGGTTGTTGTGACCGCCATGTCGCACCAAACTTCCTGTTACCCGTTGCCAGAGACCCACTCAATGGGGACAACGTAGGCACAGTAAAGCCAGGGTCGCTGCAGCGTTCAAGGGGATTGACTTGCCCCACGCTGTCTGCATCGGCGCGGTGGATGGGGCGGGTCAGCGCGCGAACAGCTCCGCCACCGTGGGCGGGTTGGCGCCCGCACGCGACACCGTGATCGCCGCGCTCGCCAGGGCGGTCTGGCCCAGGCGACCGAGGTCGGCGGCGCCGAGGGTGTTCTGCAGGATGGCCTCGGTGGCATCGTTCACGAGGATCGCGTAGAGCAGCCCCGACATGAACGAGTCACCGGCGCCGATGGTGTCGACCACCGTCACCGGATGCGCGGCCAGCTCGGCCGTGGCCCCGCCGGAGCGCAGCAGGGCGCCGTCGCCGCCGCGGGTGATGGCGAACAGGGCCACCCCGGCCGCCACGTATTCCCGGGCGATCTGGTCCAGGCTCCGCCCCGGATAGAGCCACGCGGCATCCTCGTCGCTCATCTTCACCACGTGCGCGGCCCGGGAGAGCTCTTCGACGGCCCGCACCACGTCGTCACGGCTGCCCATGATTCCGGGCCGCACATTGGGGTCGTAGCTGAGCAGGGTGCCGGCCGGGGCGCCGGTGAACGCGGTCAGCACGGCCCGGCCGCCGGGCTGCAGGATCGCGGCGATCGAGCCCGTGTGGATCAGGGTGCACGGGGCGGGCAGCGCCACCGGCGGCAGCTCCCAGCGCAGGTCGAAGTCATAGCTGGCGGCGCCGGCCGCATCCAGGATGGCGGTGGCGCTCGAGGTGGCGCCGGTCGTGACCGACCCCGGCAGCAGGTCGACGCCGGCCGCGCGCAGGTGCCCCGCGATGATCTCGCCGAACGGGTCTGCCCCGATCTGGGTGACCAGGGTGGTCGGCACACCGAGCCGGCCGAGTCCGTACGCCACGTTCATCGGGCTGCCGCCCGCGTGGCTCACCGGCTCGGCGCCCGGGCGCCGCACGATGTCGATGAGGGCCTCGCCGATGACGAGGGCGCGGGTGGATGCGGCGATCGAACGGTCGGGAGCACGGTCAGGCGTCATCGTCTGGTCCAATCTGGTGGGGCCGGGGGTGCCGGCGCAGCCCCAGATTATCGTGTGCGGTCAGTGCTGTACGCGATAGCCCAGGTACACCACGCCGTTCCTGAACGCGTACTCGTCGGTCAGCTCGAGACCGAGGCGCAGGCCGTCGGGCACGGCCTTCAGGCCGCCGCCCAGTACGACGGGGGAGATGAACAGCTGCACCTCGTCGACCAGCCCGGCCGCGAAGGCCTGCGCCGCCAGGTGCGGACCGCCGATCGACAGGTTGGCGGTGGCCGAAGCCTTGAGCGCCCGCACCGCCTCCGGGTCGAAGCTGCGCTCGATGCGGGTGCGCCGGCTGAGTGGTTCGGCCAGGGTCCTGGAGTAGACGATCTTCTCTGCCGCCTGCCAGATCGCGGTGTAGTCGCGCATCACGGCGGGCTGGGCGTCGTCGTTCAGGTGCATGGTTTCCCAGGCCACCATCACCTCATACAACCGCCGGCCGTACAGGTAGGTGCCCACCGAACGTTCCAGGTCATTGACGAAGGTGTGCACCTCATCGCTCGGGGTACTCCAGTCGAAGTTGCCCTCGGTGTCGGCCACATAGCCGTCCAGGGAGGTGATGAAGGTGCAGATCAGCTTGGCCATGGTGTGCTCCTCGCGCGGTGAACGGTCCACGGCGAATGCTCACCGCGGTGTGGCGCATCCATTCTGCGCGCCGGACGCCGTCGGGGCCAGACCCGGCGACGCTCTGCGCGATAACCTCAATCGCGGTGCACCACCACCGTCTCAGTGAAAGGGCGCCCCATGAACACCGTCGAGGTCACGACAACGGCGGGGATCGTCCGCGGCGTCCGGCGCCCCGGGTCGACAGCGTTCCTCGGCATTCCCTACGCCGCCCCGCCGGTCGGGGAGCTGCGCTTCGCGGCCCCGGTCCCGCACCCGGCCTGGTCCGGCGTGCGGGATGCCGGCAGCCCCGGCGCCACCCCGCAACGCATCGACGGTGGCGACAGCACTCTGGTGCCCGAGCCCAGCTTCCCGGGCGAGTCGACGCTGAACCTGAGCGTGTTCACCCCCGCCCCAGCCCCGGCGCCCGCCGGCGCCGGCCTGCCCGTGCTGGTCTACATCCACGGCGGCGGCTACACCTCCGGGTCGGCGGCGAGCCCGTGGTACGACGGCGCGAGCTTCAACCGGCACGGTGTGGTCACCGTGAACGTGTCGTACCGGCTCGGCTTCGACGGCTTCGGGTGGATCGAGGATGCGCCGCTGAACCGCGGCGTGCTCGACTGGCTGCTGGCGCTGGCGTGGGTACGCGACAACATCCAGGTCTTCGGCGGCGACCCGGCCCGGGTCACGATCGCCGGGCAATCCGCGGGCGGCGGCGCCGTGCTCACCCTGCTGACGATGCCGCGGGCACAACCGCTGTTCGCACGGGCCATCGTCATCTCCGGGGTGGCCACCTATCTCGCGCCCGACCAGGCGGAGCGCACCGGTCGGCGCCTGGCCGCCCTGGCCGGCGTCGCGCCCACCCGGGCGGGACTCGGGTCGCTCACCGAAAACCAGATCCTCGCCGAGCAGCCGCGGGCGACGGCCTTCGCCGCCGGCACCCCCGCCGGGCCGCTCGGCGAGATCGCGAACGCCCTCGTCGCCGGTCTCCCGTTCGGGCCGGTCGTCGACGGCGACCTGGTCCCGTTGGCCACGGTCGACGCCGTGCGGGCGGGCATCGGCGCCGCCAAGCCGCTCATGCTGGGCAGCACCGACCACGAGTTCAACTTCGCCATAGCCGACCTCACCGACGAGCTGGCCGGTGACGATGCCGCGGAAGTGCTCGGCCGTCTCGGCGTCGCCGCGCCGTCGGCGCGGGCGTACGCCGCGGCACACGACAGGCTCGGTACCGCCGAACTGCTGGGCCAGTTCGCCTCCGACCGCGCCATCCGCGGCGTCATGCTGCGGGTCGCCGAAGCGCGGGCGGAGGCCGCCACAGCGGATGCGGCACCCACCTGGCTCTGGGCGTTCGCGTGGCGCTCACCCACCTTCGGCGGGGCGCTACACTGCCTCGATCTGCCGTTCTTCTTCGACGCGCTGGACGCCCCGCGGGTGGCGGCGCTGGCCGGCACCGCCCCGTCCCAGCGGCTGGCCGACGAGGTGCACGGGGCCGCAGCGTCCTTCATCAGCGACGGCGACCCCGGCTGGCCCGAATGGACGACCCCGCGCGTGTGGACGACGCTGCCCGGCGACCTGGACGCACAACCGGTGCGCCGCTTCGACGCCGTCCCCGTCGACATCAACGCCGACGCCCCTGGCGCTGGCGCCGGCGCCGGCATCACGACGGTCGCCGCCACGTATGCCGACGCCCGCCTGGCCTTCGGTTCCTAGCCGGCCACCTCAACCACAACTGTTCCCCATTCGGACAATTGCGCCCGGCGTACCGGGTGCAATTGTCCGCACGGGGAACAGTTGATGCTCGCGCACGGAAAATCCGAGCCCGGGCTTTCAGGGCTCGCCAGGTGGGTTTAGTCTGGCTCGGTCACGGCCAGGCACGTCAGGGTGGGCCGCGTGTCCGACCTTGTTGATGGGCCCGCCAGAGTTGGGATGACACCATGGCCACCGCTGCGCACACCCTGCAGGTCAAGTCGCACAGCACGCCCGACGAGCGTCGCGCGCCGGAGAAGACGCTGCTGGAACTGAACCACCTGGCCGAGTTCTCGGTCGGCCGCATGACGATGCAGCCGGGCTGGACGTGGGCCGACAACATCAAGCCGACGGTCAACACCGATTCCTGCCGGCTCCTGCACGTGGGCTACTGCCTGTCGGGCACCCTGGAGGTCATGCTCGACGACGGCGCCACGGCCACCATCACCGTCGGCGATTCCTACCTGATTCCGTCCGGGCACAACGCCTGGGTGGTCGGCGACGAACCGTATGTGGCCATCGAGATGCACAGTGCGGCGTCCTACGGGGTGCCGACCTCCGAGAACGGTTAGGCGGCGGGCTTCAGCTCCGCCAGGCCGGACTCGATAGCCGCGATGACCTCGGGGGAGTCGGGGAGGGTGGTCGGGCGGAACCGCTGGACCGCACCGGAGGGCGAAATAACGAACTTCTCGAAGTTCCACTTGACCTTGCCGGCCTTGCCCGCGCCATCCGGGGTTTGGGTGAGCTCGGCGTAGAGCGGATGCTGGGAGCCACCGTTCACCTTCGTCTTCTCCATCAGCGGGAAGGTGACGCCGTAGGTGGTGGAGCAGAATTCGGCGATCTTCTCGCTCGAGCCGGTCTCGCCGAGGGCGAACTGGTTGCAGGGGAAGCCGAGCACTGTGAAGCCCTGGTCGGCGTACGTGCGCTGCAGCTGTTCGAGGGTCTCGTACTGCGGTGTCAGGCCGCAGCGGGAGGCGACGTTGACCACGAGCACAACCTTGTCGGCGTACTCGGCCAGCGAGGTTGTGGAGCCGTCGGCGGCGGTGAGGGGGATCTCGCGAATGTCCATGCCCACAGAGTACTTCGAAATTAAAGCAGATCGTCGGGCCCTCATCCAACTCCCAGCCTGACTGCGCTGTGCGGTTGTCAGTGCCGCAGGAACGCCGCCCGGGCCACCAGGTACAGTCCGAACGCGATCAGGCCCGCAGCGACGACGTTGAGCAGGATCGGGCCCGATTGCAGGGTGAGCAGGTAGCGCAGCCCGGCGTCCAGACCGCCCACCCAGCGCACATCGGCGAACACGGCGGCGGCGAGCAGCAGCCCGCCGGTGACCAGGAACGCGACCCCCTTGGCGACGTGGCCGAACACTCCCAGGCCGAGCACGATGAGCTTGGTGGGCCCCCAGAGGTAGCGCAACTCCTCACGGAAGTTGCGTCGCAGACCACGCCAGACGAGGCCGCCACCGATGATGGCCACGGTGCTGCCCACGACCAGCAGCAGGAACAGACCCACCGGGCTCTCCACGATGGCGTCGTCGGCGCGGCGCACCGTCTCCGCGCCGCCGGCCCTGGCACCGAGCGCGACCGCGAACGTGACGGTGCCCAGCAGTGCGAAGCCGAGGGCCTTGCCGACGTTGAGGCAGCGGCGGAACACGAGGACCCGTCGATTGGGCGCCACGCTGAACGCGGAGTTGGTGCCCTGCCAGAGCGCCAGGCCCCACAGCGACACCGTCGACAGCCAGAGCACGGCAATGCCACCGGGGCCGTTGGCGATGGCGCTCAGGGCGCCGAGCTGGTCGGCCTCGCCGGGCTGGCCGTTCGCGATGCGCAGGCCGATTCCTCCGATCAGGGCGTGCACCAGGCCGTTGGCGAGCAGCCCGAGCCGGGCGGAGGCCCGCACCGACCGGCTGCGGTGGGCGCGCCGAGCGGCCTGCTTGAGCCGCTCGCGGGCCTCGACGGCCTGGTCGACGGCGTGATCGACCGCGTGATCGACAGCCGGGTCGGCCGCCCGGCCGGCGGGAATATCGGTCACGACCGGCGCTACTCGAGCAGTTCGCGGATGTCGGAGGCGGTGAGTCCCTGGCCGGTTCCCTGGGCGCCGCCATCGGTCATGACGCTGTCGAAGAGTTTGGCCTTGACGGCCTTGAGCGCCATCACCTTCTCCTCGATGGTGTCGGTGGCCACCAGGCGGTAGACCATTACGTTCTTGGTCTGGCCGATGCGGTGTGCCCGGTCAACGGCCTGCGCCTCGGCGGCGGGGTTCCACCAGGGGTCGAGCAGGATGCAGTAGTCGGCCTCGGTGAGGTTGAGGCCGAAGCCACCGGCCTTGAGGCTGATCAGGAACACCGAGGTGTCGCCGTTCTTGAACCCGTCGATCGCCGCGGCCCGGTTGCGGGTACGCCCGTCCAGGTAGGAGTAGGTCACGCCGGCGGCGTCGAGGCGGGTGCGCACCTTGGCGAGATAGCCGGTGAACTGGCTGAAGATCAGGGTGCGGTGCCCCTCGGCGACGACGTCTTCGAGCAGCTCCATGAGCACATCCAGCTTGCTCGAGGGAATATCGGCGTACTTGTCGTCGTACAGGCTCGCATCCAGGCTGAGCTGACGCAGCATGGTGATCGACCGGAAGATCTCGAACCGGTTCTGGTTGAGGTCGCCGAGCAGTCCGAGCACCTTCTGCCGTTCGCGCTGCAGGTGCATCTGATACACCCGGCGGTGGCGCGGGTGCAGCTCGAGTTCGAGCACCTGCTCCTGCTTGGCGGGCAGGTCGCTGGCCACCTGGTCCTTGGTGCGGCGCAGCATGAACGGGCGGATGCGCCGGCGCAGCTGGTCGAGCCTGTCACCGTCGGCCTGCGTCTCGATGGGCCGCTGGTAGTAGTCGGAGAAGCGGGCGGCGCTGGGGAACAGGCCCGGGGCGGTGATCGAGAGCAGCGACCACAGTTCCATCAGGTTGTTCTCCAGCGGCGTACCGGTGATGGCGAGCTTGAACGGGGCCTGCAGTCGCTTGGCACACTGGTGCGCCCTGGACTTGTGGTTCTTCACGAACTGGGCCTCGTCGAGCAGCAGACCCGCCCAGCTGACGGCGTCGTACTCGTCGAAATCGAGCCTGAACAGGGTGTACGAGGTGATCACGACATCCGCCGTGGTCACGGCCTCGGCCAGAGACGCACCCCGCTTGGCGGTGGTCTCGGTGATCGCGGCGACCGAGAGGCCGGGGGCGAACCTGGCGCACTCGGTGGCCCAGTTGTGCACCACGCTGGTGGGCGCGACGACCAGGAACGGGCGGCGTTCGCTCTGCCGTTCGCGGGCGTCGACGATGAGAGCGATGGCCTGCAGGGTCTTGCCCAGGCCCATGTCGTCGGCGAGGACACCGCCGAGGCCGGTGTCGTAGAGGAAACCGAGCCAGTCGAACCCGGTCTGCTGGTAGGGCCGGAGCGATGCCTGCACGGCGGTGGGCAGCTCCCGGTGCGCGATCGTGGCGCCGTCGGCGAGGCCGGCGAGGGTGTCACGCCAGGCTGCGGCCTCGGCTTCGGCGCTGCCGAGGTCCTGCAGCTCCTCCCAGAGGTCGGACTGGGCCCGGTTGATGCGCAGCGAGTCGTTCGGGGAGTCCTGCAGACCGCGGGCCTCTTCGATGAGGTGGCGCAGCTGTTGCAGTTCGGGCCGGTCCAGGCTGAAGTAGGTGCCGTCCGGCAGGATCATCAGTTCCTGGCCGGTGGCCAGGGCCCTGAAGACCTCGTCGAAGGGCACGTCCTCCCCGTCGACGGTGACCCGCACCGAGAGGTCGAACCAGTCCCGGCTCTCGGCCCGCGCCGAGGTGGCGAAGGTGAGGGTGGGCGGCTCGGCGGCCTCGCGGTACTCCGGGGCGTCGCCGACGAACTGCACTAGCAGGTCGTCCGTGGCCTCGAGCACCGGCAGCACGGCCTCGAGGAACTCGATCATGCGGGCGCCGTCGAGGGTGGCGTCGGCGCGCAGGATGCCCGGGGAATCGGCAGCGCCGGCGGAACCGGTCAGCTCCGCGGCGAACAAGGCCGGCTGGTGGGCGGGGAATCCCGCGAATATGCCGCTGACGGTATGCAGGATGCGGGCTTCGTCGGCCGTGTCCCGGTAGCCGGCCGGGGCGTCGTCGGTGGCCGGGCCGTGCAGGGGCGCGATGGCCGGGGTGCCCGAGGCGCCGGCACCGCCGGTGTACTGCCACTCCCAGTGCAAACCGATGCGGGCATCCGCGTGGGCGATGATCGACAGGGCCAGCACCGGGCGGGCGGTGTCGGGCAGGTCGAACGACTCGTCGGTGCTGATCAGCGACAGCTGGCCGCGCAGGAACGGGTAGAAGTCGGCGAGGAAGACGTTCTCCTCGTCGGGCGGAATCGTGATGGGGGTGTGCGCCGAGGCGAGAACCCGCAGGTCGCGGCCGAGCTGGCGCGCCAGGGGGGCGATGGTGAGGCGCACGTCGGTGCTGGTGGTCGTCCAGGTGAACAGGCCGTGCGCCGGGTCGCCGATGTAGCCCAGGGCGCTGCGGTCGAGCAGCCGGCCGCCGAGGGAGACGGTGGGGGAGAGCGTGAGGCCGCCGTGGTCGCGGCGGATGTCGAGCGAGAGTTCGGCGGGTTCGTCCGAGACCGTCACCGGCTCCTGTCCGGGTGTGGTGCCGATGAAGGGGATGCTGGCCTCGCGGGCCTCGCCGAGCAGTCCCCAGAGGGCGCGGTTCGCGAACCCGTCCAGGTGCAGCCACGGGTCGGTGGTCACGTGGTAACGCTGGCCCGAGGAGTAGAGCTCGAAAATGGCGGAGAGCACCCGCAGCTGGGCGCGGTTGAGCATGCCGCGGGAGTAAGAGAGGTTGTCCCAGGTGAGGTTGCCGCGGATCCACTTGCCCTTCTTGCCGCGCACCATCGGGCGTACGCCCAGCCGGGCGAGCGACACGCTCGGGGCGGGCAGGCGGGCGGCGCGCGGCGGCGGCAGCAACTCGAACTGCAGGGCGAGGGCGGTGCCCGTCGGTGGCTCGGCCTCCGGCGCTCGGGTGAGCGGCGCCAGGGCGCTCTGCCAGGTGGCGGGGGCACTGGTGTGGGGTCGCTGGGAATCTGCCGAGCGTGCGCGGGCGAGGTCGGCGGCCGTGGACCGGCTGGCCAGCAGCAGCGCGACGACGTGCTTGCAGTTCAGGCCCATCGGGCAGCTGCAGGTGCCGGATGCGCGCACCACGGTGCCGTTGGAATCCTGCTGAAACGTCACGGTGACGTCGTAGGGTCGGGCCTGGGTGCCGCCGACGGTGCCGAGCAGGCGGCTGCCGCCCAGCTGCCAGACCTGGTCTTCGACCCGGCCCTCCTTGGCGTAACGCACCCCACGCGAATATGCCTGTGGCCCGACGAGGCGCGCGATCTGCAGATCGCTGAGGTTGTGGGCCATAAGGTGCGGTGTCCGTGACGGTTGGGTGAAGGGGTCTCTTATTGTCCCACGCCGCACCGGCCTCGCCGAGCCGTTCGAGTCCCTGGCGGCTATTCTGAGCGGATGCCTGACTTTCCTTTCGAGCGCCTGCGCCGCTGGCCCGATGTCGAGGCGACCAATCTTTTTGCCGTCGACGCGAGCGACCGGTTGATCCTGGACGAGGCCGCGGCGGGACTGGCCACGGCCGGCGTCGGCGAGGTCGTGGTGCTCGAGGACCACTACGGTGCCCTGACGCTCGCGGCGGCGGCGCAGCTGACCGCGCGGCTGGGAGTGCAGCCTGAGGTGCGCGTCTACCAGGACGCGCTCTCCGGCGAACACGCCCTCGATCACAATGCGGCCGATCTGGCGGGCAGCGTGCCCGACCTGGCCGGTCTCACCGGGGCGTACCGGCATGTGCCGCTGGGCGCCGAGCTGTTCACCGGGGCCCGCCTGGTGCTGCTGCAGCTGCCGCGCAGCCTGGCCGCCCTCGACGAGCTGGCCGGCACCATCGCCCGCTTCGCCGCCCCCGACGTGACCGTGGTCGCCGGTGGCCGCATCAAGCACATGACCGTGGCCATGAACGAGGTGCTGCGTCGGCACTTCGGCGAGCTGAACGTCACTCCGGCGCGGCAGAAGTCGCGTGTCCTGATCATCACGCAGCCGACGGTCTCGGACCGCACTGACCAGGCCGGCCCGGCGTGGCCGCGTACGGTCGAGCATCCCGACCTGGGTCTCACCGTCTGCGCTCACGGCGCCGCCTTCGCCGGCACCACCATCGACATCGGCACCCGCTACCTGCTCGAATTCCTCGACCGGATGAAGCCGGATGCCATCACCGCCATCGACCTGGGCTGCGGTACCGGGGTGCTCGCGGCCGCCCTCGCCCAGCGTCGGCCCGGCCTGCAGCTGGTGGCGAGCGACCAGTCCGCCGCGGCCGTCGCCTCCGCCCTGGCCACCATGACCGCCAACGGCGTAATGGAGCGGGTGCGGGTCCTCCGCGACGACGCGCTGAGCGCGCAACCCGACGCATCCGCCGAGCTGATCCTGCTGAACCCGCCGTTCCACATCGGGTCGTCGGTGCACGCCGGCATCGCCCTGAAGCTCTTCGAGGATGCGGCCAGAGTCCTCCGCCCCGGGGGCGAACTGTGGACAGTGTGGAACACCCACCTCGGCTATCGCCCCGCCCTCACCCGCATCGTGGGCCCGACCCATCAGGTCGGCCGCAACACCAAGTTCACCGTGACGGTGTCCACCCGTCGCTGACGGGTCAGGCAGCCGCACCTGTTGCCCATGCGGACATGTGCGCCCGGTGTGCCGGGACCATGTGTCCGCAGCGGGAACAGTCAGCCGGCGAGGGCCACGGCGTCGGCCTCGAGCGGCTCGTTGTTGATGACGGAAGCGGTCCAGCCGGCCTCGGGGCTGAACTGCACAACCGACATGGCGGCGTTCAGGATCGGCGGGATGTCCCGCTCGAGGGCGGCCATCAGGCTGAGGCGAATCAGGGTGCCGTGGCAGACGACGATGATGCGGGCGCCCGGGTAGTCCTCGGCGAGCTGGCGCAGCGCACCCAGGCCGCGGTTGGACACGCTGAGCGCCGCCTCGGCACCACGGAAGCTGCCGGAGTCGCCGTCGACCCGCAGGGCGTCGAGTGCGGGTCCGGCGGAGAGTCCCTCGGCCGGTCCGTAGTTGCGCTCGACGAGGCCGGGCAGGTGGCGGGTCACCTCGAGGCCGAGGTCCGCGGCGATGATGTCGGCCGTCTCGGCCGCACGGGACAGCGGCGATGCCACGACGAAGTCCCATTCGTACTGCGCGAGCGGCGCGACGGCCTCCGTGGCCTGGCCCCGGCCCACGTCGTTCAGGGGAACATCGGTGGCCCCCTGGATGCGCCCGATGGCGTTCCAATCGGTCTGGCCGTGGCGGACGAGGGCGAAGGTCGTTGTAGCAGTCACCTCCCTATTCTGCCTCGTGTGGCCGGGTCGCCCCGCAAAGTGGAGGCGTCAGCGGGTGGCCAGGCCACCCGCTCCGGCGTGCTGACACCAGACACGGATGCCGGCGAGCTCGCAAAGGCCGTGCGCCACAGGGCCAGCACCGACCAGCCGAGCAGCACCACGAGCAGAGCGTTGCGCACGGTGAGCAGCAGGATCGCACCGGCATCCCCGTGCACCAGGGGCAGGTAGAAGATCGGGAAGATCAGGGTGGTCAACCCGCCGATCACGATCGAGAGATAGGCCGGCACCCGCCAGAGCACCCAGTCGTGGGCCACCCCGACGGCCACAACCGGGGCGATCCACAGCATGTATTGCGGCGAACCCACCTTGTTGAGCACCACGAACGTGGTCACCAGGGCCAATGCGCCCAGCAGCACCAGTTGGGCGTTGTCGCGGCTGCGACGCAGGGCCAGCAGGAGCAGCACGAAGATGCCCGCGATGACCAGGAACATCAGCGGGGTCATCGCGGCCGCCACGAAGCCGGCACCGGGGCCGCTCACTTCGCGGGTAGCGATGGCGTGGTTCTGGTAGATCGTGGTGCCGTGCTGGCCCATCGCGGCCAGCCACACCCACGGGGTCGTCACCGGCGCCTCGAGCTGCAGGGCCCGGTCGGATTGCATGGTGACGAAGCCGGTCAGAAACCGCAGGCCCCCGGCCGCCCAGACGGTGCCGGCGATACCGGCCGTGATCAGAGCGCCGGTGACGAGTACGCTCACCCGGCGCCGGCTCGCCGCCACGACGGCCAGCAGCACCGCGGCCGGCCAGACCTTGATCCAGGTCGCCGCGGTGAGCAAGGCGGCGGCCAGCACGGGGCGGCGGGCCACCAGCACCAGGCCCATGATCACCAGTGGGGCGCTGAGCCCCTCGAGGCGCAGCAGTCCGACGGGGCTGAGCAGCAGGCTGAAGGCCAGCCAGAACCAGGCCGCCCGGTAGCCGGCCCGATCGCGACCCCAGTCGGTGAGGATGCCGATGGCCGCGGCGTTGAGGGCCCCGGTCATCACGAACCAGAGCAGTTGGTACAGCAGTGGGCCGGCCGCATCCGCCAGCACGATCGGCACGATCGCGCCGATGGGATACACCCACTCGACGTCGATGCCCTGCCACACGCCGTTGGCCAGGGCCTGCTCGGCCCAGACCCGATAGAGCGGCAGGTCGCCCAGCACCCGGCCGGTGAGGATGGTGGGCAGCAGCGCGAACAGGAAGAGCAGGTGCAGCCCGAGGAAGCCGAGCAGCAGGGTGCGGGGGCTCCGCAGCCAGTCCCGCCTGGCCGGGGTGAGTAGCCTGGCCAGCCGGTGATCGACCAATTCCACAAAATACGACATCGCACACGTCACTTTCCACAGTCAGACCTGGTGAAGCCGATCACTGGGGAGTGTACGAATCGAAGGTGAAAGGGAAACAACCAGAAGCTGTCCGGGAGGGGCGGCCGCCTGAGAGTGCGTTCAGAGGTGCGTGGTTCCGCTCTTACTGGGCATCCCGAACGAACAGCGATGAACGGATGGTTGCCTCTCGGTTGCCGAGCGGAGGCCTGAACGACGCCGGCCGGTGTCTGCTCGAGGAACTTCCGGTGACCACATGAACAGGACTTGAACTCATCTCCTGGCGCTCCCTGTGAGTTCCCTCAGCGTCCTAATGTTGGCGTCGCCGCGGGCTCATACGCCCTGCGGCATGTTTCCACGACCTGACGCGCAGCGTCACCTGACCTAAGGGGCATTCACAGGGATGAATGGCGTTTTGACGCGCTTGGTGAACTCACCGAAACGGCGCAACACCGTGCTGGCGGGCGGCCTCATCGCCGCGCTGGCACTCACCACATTTGGAACCGGCATCGCATACGCCGCCGGCGGCCTGGCCCCGCCGGCGGTGAAGCCGGCCACCATCTACACCGCGACAGCCGTTCCCGACCGGGTGATCCTCACGCCGACGGTGACCCCGGCCACCAGCCAGAACGTGTCCTGGCGCACCTCGACGGATGTGACGGCTCCGCAGGTGCAGTTGGCCACCATGACCGACGGTCCCGTTGCCACGTGGACCACGATCTCGGCCGTGAGCACCACCGAGTTCGCCACCGACCTCGGCTACACGATCAAGTACCACACGGCCACCCTGACCGGTCTGGCCGAGGCCACCAGTTACCTGTACCGGGTCGGCGACGGCGACACCTGGAGCGAATGGTTCGAGTTCGCCACCGCGTCGTCGACGCCGGCGCCCTTCTCGTTCATCGTGCAGGGCGACGCCCAGAACGACGTCAAGTCCTACGCCTCCCGCACCTTCCGTGCCGCTTTCGAGGCCCGGCCGTACGCCAAGGCCGTTGTGCACCTGGGTGACCTCATCGACACCGACGTCGCCGACGCCGAGTGGGGTGAGTGGTTCTCCGCCGCCGGGTACGAAAACGCCTACCTCAACGTGATGGCCACCCCCGGCAACCACGAGTACTACCCCGGCCCGCTGCTGACCAAGTACTGGAAGGCGCAGTTCGAGTTCCCCGAGAACGGTCCGGCGCAGACCCCGGAGATCCAGGCCACCTTCAGCGAGAACACCTATTTCACCGACTACCAGGGTGTGCGCTTCATCTCGCTGAACGGGTCGCAGATCAACACCGCCGACCTGGCCGCCCAGACCGAGTGGCTCGACCAAGCGCTCGAACAGAACCCGGGCAAGTGGAGCGTCGTCTCGTTCCACCAGCCGGTGTTCTCGGTCACCTCCGGCCGAGACAACAAGATCATCCGCGAAGCCTGGCTACCGATCTTCGAGAAGCACAATGTGGACCTCGTGCTGCAGGGCCACGACCACGCCTACGGCCGCGGCAACCTGTTCGCCAACGAGCAGAACCTGCCCGCCGGTGCCAGCGCGGAAACCAGCCAGACCGGCCCGGTCTACATGGTCACCGTCGCCGGACCCAAGATGTACGTGCCCGACGACCTGGCCACGAACAACTGGATCACCAACGGCGCCAACCTGCGCAGCATGAACCGCGACACCCAGATGTACCAGACCGTCGATGTCACCAACGATGAGATCTATGTGGAGAGCCGCACGGTCACCGGTGAACTGTTCGACGCCTTTTCGATCAGCAAGACGGATGACGGCGTCAAGCTGGTCACCGATGTCGCCGAGGGCCGCGACTCCGGTCCGGGTTCGGCCCGGACCACGGTCAACGCCCCGGTGCGGCCCACCCCGGTGGTGCCCAGCGCGGTTCCCACCCCGGAGCCGACCACGCCGCCGACGCCGGAGCCGACCCCGGTTCCGACCGCCGAGCCGACCCCGGTTCCGACGACTGAGCCGACGGCCGAGCCGACCCCGGTTCCGACCACGGAGCCGACCCCGGTTCCGACGGCCGAGCCGACCCCGGTTCCGACCACGGAGCCGACCGCTGAGCCGACCCCGGTTCCGACGGCCGAGCCCACGACGGAGCCGACCACCCAGCCCACGACCCAGCCCACGACCGAGCCGACCGCCGCGCCCACAACCGCACCGACGACGGCACCCACCTCGGCCCCGCAACCCGAACCGAGCTACACCCCCGGCGACCTCGAGCTCTCCGCCACCGGCGTGGCAGCGGGTGGACAGATCACCCTGAAGGGCTCCGGATTCAAGCCCAACGAAGACCTCGAGGTGCAGCTGCACTCCGACCCGGTCACGCTCGGCTACCCCACCGCGGATGCCTCGGGCAACTTCAGCTTCACCGGACGCATCCCCGCCGGCATCCCGGCCGGCACGCACACCCTGGTGGTGCGCGGACTCGAGTCGGGGGTCACGGCCGAATCGAAGATCACCATCCTGCCGCTCGGTGCCCCCAGCACCGGCGTGAAGGACCTCGCCAACACCGGCGTCGTGTCGCTGGGCCTGTGGCTGGCCGCCGCCGGAATCGCCCTGCTGCTGGGCATCGCCGGCATGGTCCTCGGCCGTCGCTTCCGCCGCGCAGAGGGAACCTCCCCCGGCGGCCTCGCATGACCGGCCCCGGCGCATCCGCGTCACCGCAGCCACCGACCACTCGTTTCAGGAAAGGCCGTCATCCCATGGCGAATTCGTCCTCCCGGCGCACCCGGAGGTCTGGCCTGATCGCCACCCTCACGGTGGCGACCGTGGCGGGTGCCCTGCTCGCGCCCCTCGCCGGCGTCGTGGCGCCGGCATCCGCCGCCACGGTCACCCCGATCGTGCAGCACGGCCCGTCCCGCATCCCCGACCGGATCGTGCTCACGCCCGCCGCCGACCTGGCCACCTCGCAGGCGGTGACCTGGCGCACGAGCACCGGCGTCACGTCCGCGCAGGGCCAGATCCGGGTGGCCACGGCCGAGCCGTACCGCACCGACTACACGGTCGTCGCGGCCACGGACTCCGAGACCGTCACGACCGAGGAGGGCTGGGAGGAGTCCTTCCACACGGTGAACTTCACCGGGCTCACGCCCGCGACGCAGTATCAGTACCGCATCGGCGACGGCACGAACTTCAGCGAGTGGCAGCACTTCACCACCGCAGCAGCCACGGCGGAGGACTTCTCCTTCATTTACCTCGGCGATGTGCAGAACGGCATCAAGTCCGACGCGTCCCGCGTCATCCGCAACGCCTTCCGTGACCGCCCGGACGCCAGCATCGTGCTGCAGGCCGGCGACCTCATCGACGACGCCAACAACGACGCCCAGTGGGGCGAGGTGTTCGACGCGGCCGGCTACAACTTCGGCACCCAGAACTTCCTCGCGGCGGCGGGCAACCACGAGTACGACGGCGAAGAGCTCTCGCGCCAGTGGCAGGCCCAGTTCGAATACCCCGACAACGGACCGGCGGCCGAAGAGGTGGCGTCGCTCCTGGACGGCACCGTCTACTACAGCGACTACCAGGGTGTGCGGTTCATCTCGCTGAACAGCAACGTCACCGAGGCCTCCGCCCTGGCCGTGCAGACCGAGTGGTTGAAGCAGACCCTCGAGAACAACCCGAACAAGTGGACCGTGGTCTTCTTCCACCACCCGGTTTTCTCCCTCGACGAGGGCCGCAACAACCGGGCCATCCGCGAGGCCTGGGTGCCGTTGTTCGAGGCGAACAACGTGGACCTGGTGCTGCAGGGCCACGACCACAACTACGGGCGCGGCAACACCACGGCCGCCGAGGAAGGCAACCCGGCCGACTGGAATGCCGCGCAAAACTACGACGGCCCGGTCTACGCCGTGTCCGTGGTGGGCTCCAAGATGTACTCCGGCGCCGGCCCGCGCCTCTGGACCGAGAACGGCGCCCACCTCCGCAAGCTGGGCGGCGGCATCGAGCTGTACCAGCTGATCGACGTGTCCGGCGACGAGCTGCGCTACGAGTCCCGCACCGCCGACGGCGAGTACTACGACGGCCTCACCATCGTGAAGAACGACGCGGGCAAGGCCGTCACCGACGACACCGCACCGCAGGTCATCGACCCCGGCACCGGTCAGCCGTGCCTCGGCTGCAACCCGAACCCCGACCCCGGCACCGACCCTGAAGAACCCGAAGAGCCCGTCGGAGCAGTGGACTACACGGTCGTCGGTGGCCTGGACTCGGTGAACAAGACCAACGCCAAGCTTCCGGCCGGGTCGGCGTTCTCCCAGGAGAAGGACCGTCTGTACCTGGGAGACCAGAACAGT
>NZ_JAXCHV010000027.1:0-44972 GCF_035984795.1 Cryobacterium sp. MP_3.1
TGTTACTGTGGTAAGTACAATTTTCCCTGATAAGACGGGCATTCTCTGTTTAACGCGCCGCTAGATTCCGATCCCGATCGGTGGATTTAGGCTAATAGAGCGAAATATCCCGGAACATGCTGCGAATGGCCGTTGGCGTTCATCGGAGTCACTTCGATGTGTGCCGGCCCGTCGGCGATCAAGTGCCAGTCCGAGTCCGGGAAGGTGTTGTGCCGTTCCTGCGTGCCAAAATGTCCGGGGCGGGGCAGGTTTTCCAGTGCCCTTTGCAACTGCCGTGGCATGCTTCGCCGGGTGGCGCCCAGCTCTTGCAGGTAGGCGAGACTGCTTCCGGGAAAGTTGGTTTCGGCTAGGAATACCCGGCCGTTGTTCCCGACAACGGTGCGTAGGTTGGTAGCCAGGCTGGCTTGCTGGTCTGGTTTTAGCACATGAAAAACTCCGCGAACAAAAACGTTGGCAGGCCCCACTGACTCCAGCAGGTGCTTTCCAGCACCAGGTTCCGTTGCATCCATAGCCAGGAACTCAACGTTGTGGAGGCCTGCGGCTTCCCGCCTCGCTAGCGCGATGGCTCCGACCGATACATCAATGCCGAAAGCCCTCGGGAAAAGACCAGCAAGCCAGCGGGTATTGGTTCCGTTGCCACATCCAATGTCGATGACGGGAAGAGCCGGATTGAAATGTCCCAGGACGGCGTCGGTGTACTGCTCGAGCTCAGTCTGGGATCCGGAGTCCCACAGTACGTCTCCCGAACGGCCGGTGGTGCGGATTCCGCGCCAGTACCCGTCCCACGCCGCTGACGGGTCCTTCGGTGCCCGGGAGGTGAGGCGCACTACCGATGGAACAAGTAGCATTTGCTCCCAAAGCTTTGACATGCTCTCACTCTACTGACGCTGCGCGAGACTCCTGAGCCTCCCCAGAACCATCTCGGGCGGTAGCGGGCGGTCATAGAAATAGCCTTGTCCGTATAGGCAACCCATCGTCTGCAGCAGAATCGCCTGTTCGGCGGTCTCAATGCCTTCGACGATCGCTTTCAGGCCCGCCGAGTAAATCAGTTGGAGAATGGCAGCAACGAATTTCTGCTGCTGTGGGTCCGATGCCATGTCCTGAATCAGGGAACGGTCGACTTTGACCGTGTCTGCTGGAAGCGTTCGGAGATAGCTGATGGACGAATAGCCGGTGCCGAAGTCATCAATTTGCAGCCCCACACCGAGATCTCGCAGCTCGCCCAAGACCTGTTCTTCCGCCGTTCCCTTCGACATCAAGACGGTCTCGGTGATCTCCAGAACCAATCGCGGCGGAGCCACATGATTCCTAGCGAGCGTCTCCCTGACATCTTCCAGCAGGTCACCGCGCAGCAGTTCGGCGGCGGAAAGATTGATGTGTAGGCAGAAGTCTGTGAGCTCAGGCTCGGTTTCGCTCCAGCGTCGCAACTGGGCGACTCCTTCGTGAAGCACCCAACGTCCTAATTCCAGGATCAGGCCGGTTTCTTCCGCGATGGGAATGAAGCTATCCGGCATGATGAGTCCGCGCACCGGATGGTGCCACCGAAGGAGGGCTTCGAAACCTATGACTGTTCCTGAGGCCAATTCAACCACCGGCTGGTAACGCAGCGCCAGCTCGCCGCCGGCGACGGCGTTACGAAGCTCGGCTGTGATGCGTGAGCGTTCACGGACAGAGTCGAGCATGTCGGGGTGGAACAGCTGGATGTTGTTGCGGCCATGCGCCTTCGCCTGGTACATGGCGATGTCAGCATCCCGAATCAGCGACTCAGCTGGATGGCCCGGCGTGCCGATACGCACCCCGATGCTGGCCATCGCCCAGACGGTTTCGGTTCCAACCTGCACGCTGTCCTGAAGCTGCGCCGACGCCCGGTGCGCAATATTCAGGACTTCCTCTTCCGTCGCTTCGATGATGAGGATGGCGAACTCATCCCCACCCAGACGTGCCACGGTATCTACGGCCCGTACGGCGCACTTGAGGCGCCGGGCAACCTCGATCAGTACTGCGTCACCGGCCCCATGGCCCAGAGCGTCATTGACGGCTTTGAAGGAATCCACGTCCAGCACCAGCACAGCCGGGAGTTTTCCACTGTCCGTGCTGGCCAGGATTGCCTCGTTGATTCGCTCGTTGAGCAGGGTCCTATTCGCAAGGCCCGTCAAGTCGTCAGTCTTTGCCATCTGTTCCAGCTCGGCCTGAGTTTGCCGCAGCATGGCGGTACGGTCAGAAACCTGCTGTTCCAGATTCGAGTAGATGTAACTGAGTTCCTCGGCGAGGAGGTTGACGCCGGTGATCACAGCGTCGATGTCATCCCTCAAGTCAGACGGCTCTATCCGCGCGTCCAGGTCGCCGGCAGCCAACCGGACAACACCCTCCACCAACTGCTGCAAACGAGGGTCATCGGCGTCGTCTCCCGAGCTCATATCACCCCAAGACGCACTCTGCGCAGCGCTTCTGCACGCTTAGACACCGGCAGTAAGCCATTGCATGGCTTCGCTGCGCGAGGTAAAGAATTTGGTCGGACACGGCGGAATGTGCACACCGAGAAAGAAATTCGCCAAGACTCGGTCAACAGGTGATTTGCCCAGAAGAGCAATGCGCGAGGCGCTGCAGGGAATAGACCACACGGACCTGGCCTCTCGGCTCACCGACCCGACCGCTGCCATATCGACGAGCATGCCCCGACGTTCGTTCCCGCACGCGTCGTTAACTTTCGCCATCGCGAGGTGGGCATCTTCGATCTGAATGTGAGCCCCGGGCTGCCAGCGCAGATGGAGAATTCCATCGACCGTTTCGAGAGTCTCTTTTGCGCCGTCTGCAGCGACCGGACCCATTGCAACGTCCTCCCCCGGGCACGCAGCCGAACCGTTCAGCCACTCCTCAAAGCTACTCGTGTTCAGGTGCTTATCAAATCAATCCCCGACCAATATTCACGGCAGTGTCATCGACGGCGACGACAGCTTCGCATCGGGCACCAGCCGAGCCTGGGTCGCGTGCCGCTGAAAGGTATCAGCCACGGGGTTGCGTCGCCGGGCCAGGCTCCCCGACGGCGGCTTCGGTACCTGCCCGGCCGCAGCGGGCCGGCCCCCGCCCAGCTCCATTCAGCAGGTCTAAGGTGCAAGCCATAGCCGGCAGAGAGCGTCCGCCGATCGTGGCCCCACGAACCCCCGAAGAGGCAACCTATGGCAGAGAGCGCCCGCCCGGGGCCATGCGCCCAGGAGCGTTGGCAGCCCTAACCTGCAGGGAGGAGCGTCGGCAGTATCGTCGCGTAACGGAGCAGGAACGCGCGCTCGTCGAGATGCTTGCGCCGGAGCCACCCGGTGACTTCGTTGTTGTGTTTGCTCGCGTTGCAGGACGGGCAGGCGGGAACCACGTTCTCGAGGGTGTACCGGCCGCCCCGAGAAATCGGCATGATGCAGTCACGCTGCAGGGCCGGGCTCTCTGCTTGGCAATATGCACACCCTCCCCAAGCGGCGAGGAGGTCAGCCCACTGTGACGCGGTGAGGTCGTTGTCGACGCGGGCGAGCCGTCGTTGCCGGCGCTTCGCGTAGCGCGCACGCGCTGCGGGGGAAACGGCTGAGAACTTGCGGCGAGGGGGCACGACTAAACGGTACTCCGGCCGCGCGCGGTCATCCGTTCGCTCGTTCGCTTCGGAAGGGTGCGCGACGAACCAGCCAAGCCTTCTTCGGCGCCCCGTACGGTTTCGGAGCCAGCCTTACAACCACTTCCGCCGCTTGAAGATCCCCCACAGCCCCAGCCCCATCACCCCCATCGCCGCCACGGCCACCGGGTACCCGAACTGCCAGTGCAGCTCCGGCATGTTGTCGAAGTTCATCCCGTAGATCGTGCCTACCAGCGTCGGCGCGAACAGGATCGCCGCCCACGAGGAGATCTTCTTCACTTCCTCGTTCTGTGCCAGGCCCACCTCCGACAACCGCCGGGTCTCCTCATTCTGCGCCAGGCCGGCCTCCGAGAGGCGGCGCATCTCGTCGTTCTGCTGCTGCGTCACCAGGGTGGCGTGCACGGTGAGCGCGTTCTCCAGCAGCGCCCGGAATGAGGCGGCGTGCTCGGTGACCCGCAGCACGTGGTCGAGCACGTCCCGGAACGAGCGCTGCAGCTCCACGTCCACCTGGTACTTCTCCGAGCCGCGAAGCAGCGCCTCGAGCATGCCGCGCAGCGGCCCGGTGGCGCGCTGGAAGTCGATGACCTCGCTGAGCAGTTCGTAGATGCGCCGGGACACCGACGGGTCGCCGCCGAAGAGCTGGTTCTCGATCTCGTCGATGTCGTTCTCCAGCCCGGCGACGACGGGGGAGTAGGCGTCGACGACCTCGTCGAGCACGGCGTGCAGTACCGCTTCGGGCCCGAGCGCGAGCAGGGCCGGGTTCTGCTCCATCCGCCGGCGCACGTTGGCCAGGTCGGGGTTTTCGGCGTGCCGCACCGTCACCACGAAGCCCGGCCCGATGAACACGTTCACCTCGCCGAACTCCACTCGCTCCTCGGCGTCGAGGTACCAGGCGGGCCGCAGCACCACGAAGAGGGTGTCGCCGAACCGCTCCAGCTTGGCCCGCTGGTGGCCCTTGAGCGCGTCTTCCACGGCCAGCGGATGCAGCGAGAACTCGTCGGCAACGCTGCGGATCTCGTCCGCATCGGGCCGGTACAAGCCGATCCAGGCCATTCCCTCGCACTCGCGCAACTGGCGGTACGTCTCGTCGAGGCTGTGGGGGCTTGAGGTGCGCTGCCCGGTCACGTAGATGCCGTTGTCGATGAGTGCCATGGTCCTACTCCGTCGTTCGGTCGACGAGAGCACGTGAGCAAGCCGGAGGTGACTAGGCAGACGTCGGGATTCGACGGTGTACCAGAGGTCACCTCGCAATGGAGGTTCAGTTGCGCGCCACTCCCAGCGCGACGCCCGGCCTAGAAGGTCAGAGCGAAAACGACGATCGCCGAGGGAGTGGAGCGCGGACTATCACCAGCCATGGCCGCTCACCTGCCTTCGATCGAAGATTGTCGTGGCCCTGCGTGGGCCTCGGATACCGTAGCACCCCAGGGCATCGAGATTGGAAATCTGACTTGTGAGGAGCGCTTATGGGTAGCGCTGACTCAGCCCCATCAGGGATGCGTTACCCGCCCAGGTAGCGCGGGGCTCGCGTCGGCGACCCGACGCCCCAGGCCTTCCAGCAGCAGCTCCAACCCATAGTCAAACTCGTCCGCGAACGCATAACCGCCCCCGCCGAACAGCTCGGCGCGCGAGCGCGCAATGTGCGGATACAGCTCCGCCGGCGCCGCGACCTTGACAGCGAACGCCTCCTCGGCGCCGTCCCCCGGTTCGAAGGGCAGGCTCGTCTCGGTCAGCGCGAACCCATACACGTAGGCGTCGATCGCGGAGAACGCATGTGTCGCGAGCGCGGCGCTGAAGCCCTCGGTCATGAGCACGCCGAGTAGCCGGTCGTGGTGCTGCAGCAGCGCCGGGCCGGGATTGGGGCGCGATTCCATCATCCCCAGCGCCCACGGATGAGCGGTGAGCACCGACCGTGCCGATCGTGCCCGGGCGGTGATCGCCTCCCGCCAGCTATCGCCGACCTCGGGCAGTTCGATCCTCGCGAACACCCAGTCGGCCAGGTCGTCGAGCAGCGCCTCCTTGCTCGGCACGTGATGGTAAAGCGACATCGCCTCAACGCCGAGAACCTTCGCGACACTGCGCATACTCACGGCGGCGACCCCCGCGCCATCAGCGACGGTGGCGGCGGCGGTGATGATCCGATCCCTGCTGAGCGGTGTGCGCGATGCCATAGATCCATTCTTGTGCACTTACGGACGTAAGGCTAGCATGGCTCTCATCCTTACAACCGTAAGGACAGAAAGTGCCCGCGGTCGTTGTCAGCGATCGTGGACCAACCCATCCTCACCACAACAACGGAGTACCTGATGAAAACACGTCAACAAACCACCACCACGCTGGAAGACCAGCGGATCCCAGTGCAGGCCAAGCTCGCAGCAGCCTGGACCAGCTTCATGTTCCTCGTCATATACATCGACTACTTCCACCTCTACCAGCCCGGCGAAATCGACGAAATCCGGGGCGGCGACATCTTTGCGTTCGAGATCAGCGGGACATTGATTTCAATTTTCTTCGCGCTCATAGCGATCCCGACCCTGATGGTGCTGCTCTCCATGACGCTGCCCGCCCGGGTGAACCGTGCCACGAACCTCGTCGTTGCCGTGCTTTTCATCCCCATCTGCGTGTTCAACGCGGCCGGGGCGTCCTGGGACTGGGCCTTCTACTACGGCTTCACCATCGGAGTCGAGGTGCTGATCCTGGCCTTCATCCTGCGCTCCGCCTGGACCTGGCCCCGCACCGCACCGCCGGCAGACATGGCGATGAGCCCCGAGCTTGGGGTCATTCGCATCAAGCAGCACGATTGAACGGGGTAGGTAGTGCCCGTGCCGCTTGGAACCATCTGCCGCGGTGCCGCGGTGGGGGCTCCGTGGGGTGGCACACCGACTGCTACCGGGCGGTAGGGGCTTCCATGGCCCCTACCGCCCACTCTCCAACTGACTGGTGTCTGGCAACGATCTCTACCAGGGCGCCATCCGCTCTGGCCGAGAGGCAGGCGCGGATTGCGCCGTGAGGCCGGTGCCCGGGACCGGTGCGGGTGTGGGTCTCGATGATGTCGTAGTGAGCGGCGCGGAGTTCGTCGCTCAGGGCGGCTACGGGCCATCGATACGCCGTCGTGATCGCGTGCTCGAACGGTTCGACCACCGGGCCCTCGAAGAAGCCGAGCAGAAGCTCGCCGCCCGGGCGCAGCACACGCGCGAACTCGGAAAGCGCATCCCGGAGTGATTTCGGCTCGTGGTGAATGAGGGAGTACCAGGCGAGGACGCCCGCAACCGTGCCGGGTGGTTCCGGCAGCGCACCGATGTCGCCGATCGCGAAAGACACCTCCGGATAGGCCTGTCGGGCGTGGTCGATGAAGCCCGGCACCAGGTCGACACCTCGAATCCTCACCCCACGCTCGGCGAGATGCCCGGTCCACTGCCCGGGGCCGCAGCCGGCATCGATCAGTGAGCCGTCGAGCCGCTCGGCCCACCCGGTGACAAGCTGCAGGTCCGATGGATGCACCGACGTGATTGAGCCCAGGTGCTCCGCATACTCCGCCGCACGGCGGGCATACGCGGCTCTGATCTCGGGTGGCATACCTCCGAGCCTAGGATGCTCCGCGCCCTCTTCACTCAGCACAGGGCGTGCGCCCGGGGCTCGACCAAGCCGAAGCATCCCGGCTCTTACAGGATTAGAAGCCGATCCAGTCGCCGTTCGAGTCCAGCTCGTAGTCGGCAACGCTCGCCTCGATGATGGTGAGGGTGCCGCTCTTCATGACGGTCATCTCCACAGAGGCGAATGCGTCGATTGTGCCGTCGGTCTCGATGGGGAAGTCGAACTGATCTGAGCTGCCGTCGTCGAGCGGATCGGAGGCGCAAGACTGCACGAACGTCAGGGTCTTGGAATCCTCAGAGACGTACGTGCCCGGCTCGGGGTCGGCGGCGTCGAGATCATCGATGGGAGTCGCGTCCAGCGCCGACCACGCCGGCTTAGCGGAATACGGCGCCTGCTCCAGGTTGGCAACGATCTCTTCCACCTCCGCGGCGCCGCCTGGGGCGCTCGCCTCGGCTTCCTCCACGGTCTCGACGCCGAACTGCCGCATCAACACACTTTCGAGTTCGGCTTCGCCCTCGGCGGCGTATTCCTCTTTCGTCATCGACGGTCGGCTCAGCGCGTCGAGGCCATCTCCGCGATAGTCGATTGCCAGGTCGACAGCGCACGACTTGGACGAGTCCAGTTCGCGGGCTTTCGCCGTCACCTCGCCCACCAGCAGCCCGTCGGCATCGGATCCCGCGGCCTCGACGAGGGACTCAGGAATGCGGATGACCAGCTCGCCTTCGGAGCCGTAGGCGGGGGTCTGAAACTCGAACACCCCGGCCTTGGGGGCTCCGTCAGAACTTGCATTGTTGTCGACGCCATCGCCGGTCGATGCGGTGGAGCACCCCGCAAGCAGCAGAGCTGTCGCTGCCGCCAACGTGGTGGCGGCCAGCATGGATGTCTTGTTCAATGTCTGCATGTATACCCGCGCCCGGATGCCGGACGCGTTCCCCCTTGTATCCCCCGTGGCGATCCGCCGCTCCACCCGGAACGGCCGCCAGAGTCGATCCTATCGAGAGAGAGTGCCCAGCTTGTGGCTGGGCGAACGGCCTCGACTGACCGCCCAGCAGGCCGAGATCAGCGAGACGTCGGTCAGTGTCGGCCGCCGGCAGTGCGGCGGCTCGGCGTGATTCAGCTCTCGCGCTTGGGGAGGCCGTCGAGTCGCAGCGTTGAGGACTCGTCCCGGTGGCTGCCGTCCGAGCCCACATGCTTGTCGGGGACCGCGCCGTCTGCGCCGTTCTTCAGGACGCCGTAGAGCGCCATGGCGTGCCCGCGTCCTACGCCGTAGTCATCACGGAGCCAGGCGACCACCTCGCCGGCCTTCGTTGTCGAATCGAAGCCGCGGGCGCTGGCTTCGTCGAGCAACTCCTGGGGCGTCCTGCCCGTCTTCGTTTCGATCGCGTCGAGGTAGGCCTGGTATGACATTGCTCTTCCCTTCCGAGCCGTCGGTGCCGTTTTGCTAGAACTCTAGCCGCCGATCCGCCGCCGCTCGAGGAGCCGAGCGGCGGTCGAGTCAGCTGTGACCGGGATGCATCAAGTGGAGCGACTGCACCTACCAATCGTTGCCACCAGCACTGGGGAGTGGACAGTGCACGTGGGTAGGGTGTGTCGCCGCAAGCCAGTCTCATCTCGGACACGTCCAATGTGACTCCGGCGACCGCGAACCCCACACCGAAGCCTAAACGCACCGCAACTCCGACCCCCACCCCCACGGCTATCGCCACTGAGGCTGAGGTCCAGGAAGCGACAGCAATACCCTTTGCTGCCGTCACCGTGGACGACGACACCATCGATGTGGGCACCTCCGCCGTAACCGTCGGCGGCGGCAACGGCGAGAAGGTGACCACCTACCTCGTCAAGTACATCGACGGTGTGGAGGTCTCGCGATCAATCGCACGCGAAGAGACCACCGTTCAGCCGGTCGACGGAGTTACCTCAGTCGGCACCCGAGTGCCCGAGCCGGTGGTCGCAGCGGAGCCGGTGCCGGAAAGTAACGGCTGCGACTCCAACTACGCCGACGTCTGCGTGCCGATCGCGTCAGATGTGGACTGCGCCGGCGGCAGCGGTAACGGTCCGGCGTACGTCGACGGTCCTCTCCGCATCGTTGGATCGGATGTCTACGACCTCGACCGTGACGGCGACGGAATCGCCTGCGACGCATAAACGCCGCGAGCGGGGCTCGACTGATCCAGCACGAGTGTGGAGGGTGAGATCGAGCCTCGCCTAGACCAGCGTCGAGATCCGCCACAGAAACCACGCCGTGGACGCGATGCTCACCACGAGTCCGGCGATAGCCGTTCCTCGGCCGGTCAGCTGCCGCCCGGCGCCTTCGAGTTCAGCGGACTTCGCGATGCCAATCGCCGAAAAGACGATTCCCAGCACGCTCGGGATCGCCACCGGATTGATGAGGCACGAGACGAGGGCCAAGACCAGCCCGGTGTACGCCATCGAGTTGTTCCGACGAATCTCTCGGTCCTTCTCCTTGCGCGTTGGCTTCTGTGCATACGACACCGCTGTGCTGTGACTCGCCATTGGTACGTATGCCGGCTTTGCGGTTGCGGGCCCGACTGTGGTTCCGTACACGTAGGCAGGCGGCGGTACCGGCATGGGTTCGGCGGTGCGCCGCTGATCTGACCACTCTGCGCCTGTCCACCAGCGCAGCAGCGCGCCATCTTCAGGGTCTCGGTACCAACCGGCTAAAGGCAGAGTCAAAGGGATTCCCGTCGTGTGGGCGCGCCAACACGACGCAAATTGAAGCGTATGAGCGCACGGGGCGCATCCGCTAACCCCCAGTGTGGGTGCCCACGGCCCTGGTCGAGGTGAGGTATCTGCTGCCGGTGTCAGGCGACGACGTCAGCCGAATCCTCAACCATCGCATCGGGCGCCAGCCGAGCCTGGGTCGCGTGCCGCTGAAAGGTATCAGCCACGGGATTGCGCCGCCGGGCCAGGCTCCCCGACGGTGTTTCCACCAAGTCATGCAGACCCATCGTCAGCAAGTGGTCTGCCCGGGGTGCCTCGGTGTGGCGCCATGTCCATTCGTACATATCGAACAGCGGCCACCAGGTGTACCCCACAACGTTGACGCCGTCGGCCTTGAGCTCGTGGAGCGCGCCGACCGAGGCATCGAGCCATCGACGCCGTTCATCGACCGTGCCGGTCACGCTCGTCTCCGTGAGCATCACGGGTGCGCCATACCGGTCGGCCCAGGTGGTGAGTACGTCTTTCAGGCCCTCCGTACCGGTGTCTTCATAGGGGCGAGGATCGGCGAATCCGCCGCCGTGATGGATGCCCGCCTCGAACACCTCGGTGGAGTGCAGCGGGTAGTAATTGACGCCCATGACATCGGGCCGAACCGGATGCGCCCGGAACCAGTCGAGGAGAGAGTCGTCGGCGCCGCCCCGTTCCAGCTGGCCCAGCAGCGGGTGGTCCGGTCCGACGGCGCCGGTGACGAGATCCTCGACGAGGAATCCCTGGTGCCGAAGCCGCGTGACGGTGTCCGCGTGCTCGGGGGCATCCAGGGCGCCCGAGTACCGGATGCCCGCATCAACGTGCACAAAGGTGGCCCGGTCACCGAGCACCGACGCAATCGCGTGCTGAGTCTTCACGAACCCCTCAGCGAGGGCGGTGGCGATGCTCACCATGCCGGTCGGGCCCGAGAGATAGGGCGGCCAGTACGCGTACTCGCCGGAGAACAGGGCGTGGATGACGGGCTCGTTGACCGGCGTGTAATCGGTGGCGACGTCGCCGTACCGTTCGGCGAACCGCTGGGCGTATTCGGTGACGTGGTCGGGATAGTCCGGGTTGGAGAACTGGCCCTCGAGCCAGAGGGGAGTGCCGTAGTGCAGCAGATCGATCACCGGGCGTAAGCCCAGCTCGGCATACCGTGCCATCACGCCGTCCACCCACGACCAGTCCCATCGGCCCTTTTCGGCGGCCACCCGATGCCACGGCACCCCCCAGCGCACCAACTCAGCGCCCACATCGCTGGCCAGCTGCAGGTCGCCGGCGTACTGCGCGTAGTGCTCGGTGAGCTCGTATTCATCGATGGCGCGCTCGCCCGGGCGGGCCTGCGGCACGAAGGTGTCCTCGATGCCGACCGCGAAGTGCAGTCGGCCGTCGTCAAACCAGGTCATGTTGCTCGATTCGGTGGTGATGGTGGTCAGTGGATGGCGGCGGGCTATTTCAGGCCGCTGCTCGCGACGCTCTCAATGAAGCGCCGCTGAACCAGCAGGAAGAGGATTGCGAGGGGCAGCACGGCGATGAGGGCGCCGGCCATCATCACGCCCTGGGGGATGATGCCGCCGGGGCCGGTCAATAGGGTCAGGCCCGAGGTGATGGTGCCGTGGTCCGATTCGGTGGTGAACACCAACGGCCAGAGCAGGTCGTTCCAGTTGTTGACGAAGGTGAAGATGCCTAGCGTGAGCAGCGCCGGGATGGCGTTGGGGAGCACCACGCTCCAGAACACCCGAAACTCGGAGGCGCCGTCGATCCGGGCGGCATTGTCGAGGTCCCGCGGGAGGGACAGGAAGAACTGCCGGAGGAAGAAGATGCCAAACGCGTCGGCCGCCCGCGGCAGGATCAGCCCAGCAAAGGTGTTCACCCAGCCCAGGTCGGAGACCAGCTGGTAGATCGGGATCAGCGTCGCCTGAAACGGGATCATCAGGCTGGCGATGATGACGATCAACAGCACCTTGCTGCCCCGAAAATCCAGCCGGGCCAACGCGTAGGCGGCTAGCGAGTCGAACACCAGGGCGAACAGGGTGACCCCGCCGGCGAAGACGAAGCTGTTGCCGATCAGCCGCGCGAATGGCAGCTCGGAGAAGATCGCCCGAAAGTTGTCGAGCGTCCACTGGGTCGGGGTGAGCGTGGGTGGGAAGGCGTTGACTTCGGAGGCCGGCTTGAACGCGGTCAACACAATGATGATGACGGGCAGCATGATCGCCGCAGTCACGACCAGGAAGCCGACGAAGTAGAGCGCCCGGGTCAGACTAATCCGTGGTGGGCGTCGGCGAACGGTTCGGGTGGATGCCGGGGTCGGCAGCGCCGCCCGGCTGAGGGTGCTGGTCATGAGCTGGTGTCCTCTCCACGCCGACCGAAGAACAGGAACTGCACGAGGCTGAGGAGCAGAGTTGCCACCAGCAGGACGTAGGACAGCGCGGAGGCGAAGCCGAGTTCGAGGTCCTTGAACCCGGACTGGTAGATCTCCATCACGATCGTCTGGGTGCTCCGGTACGGGCCGCCTCCGGTGAGTACATAGATCTGGTCGAATGCCTGCAGCGCGGCGATCAGCGCGATCACCACCACGAACGCCATCGTGTTGCTGAGCATCGGGAAGGTCACGTTCGTGAACCGGCGCCACCCGTTCGCGCCGTCGAGCGATGCCGCCTCGTACAGGCTCTTAGGGATGTCTTGCAGGCCCGCCAGGAAGATCACCATGTAGAAGCCGAAACTCTTCCACACGGCCACGAGCACCACGGTCGGCATGGCCAGCGCCGGGTCCTCCAGCACGTTGCCGATCCGAATACCGACGGCCTGCAACCAATAGTTCAACAGCCCGATCTGCGGGTCGAGCAGGTACGACCAGGCGAACGCCGCGACGGCCAGCGACACGATGAACGGAAGGAACAGGGTGGTGCGGAAGAATCCGCGGAACGGCAGCTGGGGACTGTTGACTGCGAGGGCGAGCACCAGCGCCACGATCAGGGCGACGGGCGTGAACAACACGGCGTACAACGCGGTGTTCCCGATCGACTGCAGGATGCTCGGATCGGTGAAGACCCGCGCATAATTCTCCAGGCCCACCCAAGTTTCCTGCCCGAATCCGCTGGCGTCGGTGAAGGAGAGACGGAGGGCCGAGCACATCGGCCAGCCCACGAAGGCCGTGAGGATGATCAGGGCCGGGGCCAGGAACCCGACGACGACGGCCCGCCGGCGGAAGCCGTCGTTCAGCGGTCGTCTGCCGCCGAGCTGACCGGGCGGGCGCCACGGTCGGCGTCGTTGGAGAGATGAGGTCGTCATCGGATTCCGGCTCAGTTGTCCAGCGCCTGCTGCACGGACGCCTGTGCGGCGGCGAGCAGCTCGGCGGGGTCACCGCCGGCAAGTGCCTTCTGGGTGGCCTCGTCCACGGCGGTCAGCACATCGGTGCTGTTCACGACGCCGGGCAGGAGCGCCCGGCTGGTGTCGGAGATTTCGGTGAGGGCGGCGACGGTGGCGTTCGCGCTGACGTCTTCCGCGGTCACGTCGGTGCGCAGCGCCGGCCAACCGGAACCGAGTGACCATGCTGTGGCCACATCCTTCTTGTTGAAGTAAGCCAGGAAGTCCTGCGCGGCGGCTTGTTCGGCATCCGTCGCCTGAGCGGTGACGGCCATCGAGACGCCGATCGCCGACGCGGCCTGGGCGTCGGGGCCGGCCGGAATGGCCGCGATGCCGTAGTTGATGCCGGCGTCGGTGGCGAGACCCGTCATCCAGGGGCCGCCGATGTGCATGACAGCCTTGCCCGAGGTGAAGAGGGCGTCGGCGTCGATGCCGTCCAGACCGGTGGGGGAGATCAAATCCTGCTGCACGGCGTCGGCCCAGTAGGTGAGGGTGTCGATGTTGGCGGCCGAGTCCACGGTGGCCTTGGTGCCGTCGTCGTTCGTGATCGAGCCGCCGCCGCCCTCGAAGAGGCTCGCCCAGACGCCGTTGCCGACGGTGCCGTGGTCGGGCAGCGCCATGCCGTACTGTTCGGGCGTGCCGTCGCCATCCGCGTCGATGGTGGTGGCCTTCGCGGCGGCGACCCAGTCGTCCCAGGTGGCCGGGAAGGTCGTGACCCCGGCGGCGGCCAGCTTGTCTTTGTCGTAGAAGACCGACAGCGGCACGAAACCGGTCGGCACGCCGTACTTGGAACCCTCGACGGTCTCCATCGCCACGGCCTCCTCGTTCAGCTCCGCCGTGTTGCTCGTGTCATCCGCGTAGAAGTCATCGAGGTTGACCAGGGCCTTCTTGGATGCGTAGACCGGGAGGCGCTCGGCGGGCATTGCGACGATCTGCGGGCCTTCGCCCGACGACAGGGCCGTCAGGAGGGTGTCGTCGATGACCGCCCAGGTCTTGGTCTGGGGGGTGACCACCACGTCGTCCTGCGACGCGTTGAAGTCCTCCACGATGCCGTTGAGCACATCGCCGTCGGCCTCGGTGTAGCCGTGCCAGAAGGTCAGGGCGACGGGCCCCTCGCTAGCGGCGGGGGTGGCGGCGGCGCAGCCGGACAGACCGGAAACGACGACGGCGGAAGCCGCAAAGGCGGCCAACAGCTTCTTCACTGGGTACCTGCAATCTGCTTCCCACAACGCTGTCGGGAAGTCACTAGAAATGGGTTTCGACGTAATTTACATCGATGTAAATTTGAAGGTACGGCATGATTTGAGCGCTGTCAACACCGCGGTGGAAACGGGCGCATCGGCCGGCTTAGTCGTGGAGCAGGGGCTCCATGGCGGCGGGGACGGGCTATGCGGAGGGGCTAACCGTAGACGCGCGCACCTCGAGCGAGTAGCCGACCTCCACGTGCACCGATTCCGCGGCGTCGCCGCCGGCTTCGATGCGCGCGAGCACCCGGTCGACGGCCAGGCGGGCCAGTTCCTCGCGGCCGGGGGAGATGGTGGTGAGTGCCGGGCTGGAAAAACGCGCGTCTTCGATGTCGTCGAAGCCCACTACGGCGACGTCCTCGGGAACGCGCAGGCCGGCAAGCTGCAATGCGCTCAGGGCGCCGAGGGCGAGGGCGTCGTTGAAACAGACGACCCCGTCGAACTCCGTACCGGCGGCCAGCAACTGCGTGACAGCGGCCGCGCCATCAGCGCGGTGCCAAAGCGGCACATCGGCGACCAGCTCGGGCGAGATCTCGATGCCCCGAGCGGTGAGTGCCTCCGCATAGCCGTTGAACCGGAGGGCGCTGGTGCCGACCGGCCCTTCCGGATGCGCGCCGACGACGGCGATGCGGCGGCGCCCCAGATCGAGCAGGTGTTCGGTGGCGGTGCGGATCGCGGCCGTGTTCGGCAGGGTGATGTGGTCGGCAGGGCTGCCCTCGACCCAGTCGCCCAAGACGACCACGGGGAAGTCCACGGACAGGCCGCTGACGTCGCCGGGGCCCAGCGCGATGGGGCTAAAGATAAGGCCGTCGATGGCGTGGCGGCGCATGGCGGCGACCGTGGCGATCTCGTCATTGTCGGTGCTGGTCTGCTCGATCAGCACGGTGTAGTCGTGAGCCTTCGCGGCCCGGATGACGGCATCCGCAAGTTCGGCGAAGTAAGCCTGGCTGAGTTCGGGAACGGCAAGCCCGATCACCTTAGTGCGCCCCGACCGAAGGTTGCGGGCCGAGATGTTGATCTCGTAGTCCAGCTCGGTCACGGCGCTCATGACCCTGTCGTGCATCCGCGTGCTGACGTGCTCGTAGCCCGAGAGAACGTTGGAGACGGTCTTGACCGAGACCCCAGCGAGGCGGGCGACGTCTTGCATGGTCGCGGGAGAACCGTTGCCTCTCACCGTTGCCCCATTCCCCACGCGCCGTTGTCCGGATCTCACCTTGACGGTACCGCACCGGGACTTCCTCGGTGGGGAGCGATGGCACCCAAGCCTAAGTCCCTGCGGGTGAAAAGAAACTGGCCGAGCCGGGTGGCGAGGACAACCCTGAGCTGCTTCCGGCCCGGGCTGAACGACGCACCCCCTCGACGCAGCTCACCGCACCGAATCGTCAGGCTTCTGCGCGCGGATGGGGCGGGAGGTGACCAGCAGCACCACCCCGAGCCCGAGCCACCACAGCATCGCCAGCGGAATCAATGCCACCGAGCCAAACCAAAAGACCTCAGGCAAGTCGATACTTGCCGCCATCAGGATTGGACCAGCGAGGACCACCACCAGTCGGAGGCCGGTGACGATCCCCAGGACGCACAGCCAGATAGGCAGGGCACGAGAGCGTGCCCCGGCGACACTGATACCCACGGTCCAGACACCCAGCGAGAGGAGGCTCGCTTGGGCGAAGCCGTGGATTCCTAACGTCTGAATGGTGAGGTAGGCGGACTCACCCCAGCTGCTGTTCATTCCGTCGATGTAGAGCAGCGGCCCCACCGACAAGCGCAAGACCCCGTGCATGAAGAGAAACGCCGCCGACAGGACTCCGAGCGCGCTCAGGCTGCGGCGAGTGATGCTGCTGGCGCGGGGTGCCAGCGCATCCGAGACGGCGACACTCGCCACCACGAACGCGAGAGCCATGGCGACAAGCACGACCCCGGCAAGGGCGTAAAACTGCGGATACCGGCGCAGATAGTCGAGGCTCACTGCGGGGTTGTCGGTGTCATCGAAACCGAGAACCGGTGGCAGCAGCTCGAGGGTGAACCAGGCAATGCCGCCCAGCCCGGCAATGACCACCGCGATTCCACCGGCACGCAACGCTGCCCGATTGGTGGTCGTGGCCGGGATCTCCGCCGACCCGGTCCTGTCGTTGTCTTCGCTGGATGCACGCACGGTGCGCTCCTCTGGGGTCGCTCCCGTGCTGGCAGTCAGGGCGAGCCGGTCACGGTTGAGCGATGCCCGGAATAGTACTCGCAAGGGCGGCCGAGCGGAACGCACTCACCTGTCGTCCACCGGCGCGGTGGCCCGAGGTCCCAGGCCCCAACCGTTCCGCCGCTTGAAAATCCCCTACAGCCCCAGCCCCGTTACGCTCATCGCCGCTACCGCCACCGGGTACCTGACCCGTCAGTGCGGTTCCGAAACGGTGTCGAGTTTCGTCCCGTAGATCGTGCCCATCAGGGTCGGCGCAAACAGGATCGCCGCCCACCACGAGATTTTCTTCACCTCCTCGTTCTGCGCCAGACCCACCTGTTGGCAACGCTTAATCGGCCGGCAAGAGAGTCGGCAGGGCCTTCGAAGAAACTGAGCAACAGTTCACCGTCCGGCCGCAGTAGCCGGGCGAACTCGGCGAGAGTCGCGGCAGAGAATCTCGGGGGATGTCGCGGTTGTGCGGGGAGATGAGCCTCTCCGAGCGAATCGGTGCTTCGCGCTATCGCTTGCCGTACTTCCGGTGGACTGCCTGCTTGCTCACGCCGAGCCCTTGGGCGATAGCTTCCCAGGACAGTCCGGCGCTGCGAGCACTGCGTACGAGGCCTGCTTCTGTGCGAGCTAACTCTTGACGAAGCTCAGCAACGACTTGCAGGGCGTCGGCGGGCCCCTTGCCATCCATCGATCCAACGAGGGTTTTCATCCGCTCGGTTTCCATTCGTCAATGCTAGTTGACCGCGCGGGGGAGGTTACGCGAATGCTCCCGATCAGGTACCGGGCCCGCCAATGGCAACGCGCGAGGGAGACACTGTTCCGGGTCCGAACTCCGTGACGAGCCGAAAGCCCTGTCTGTCGACAGGGCCGTGGGTAGCTGAGAGCACAACGACTCCCGTGCCGGCGTCTCGGTCGAGACCTATCCAGCTGCTAAAGCCACCGGTGCTGCCGTTATGCCACGTGATGTCGCGGCCCTTGTATTTGAGTCTGATCCATCCCGCGCCGATACCGACGCGGGGAGTGAACTGCGCGACCGGGTCAAGCGCGGAGAGACCCCGAGCTGTCCCGTCTAGGACCGACCGAAGAAAACCCCGCATCGACGTGATGCTGGCACGGATACCTCCCGCCGGCGCGACCGCCTCACCCACCCAGGCCCGCATCGGGCGCCCGAATCGACTGGATCCCTCCAGATCATTTCGCCCAAGATCCTCCGCTCTTGCGGGAGTGGTGAACCCGGTGCCGAGGACCTCGAGAAGAAGTTGTTCGTAGCTACTTCCCGCTGCTTCCGCCACGGCGTGGCCGAGCAACTGAAAACCCAGGTTCGAGTACCTGGGCCGGGGAGCGCCCAAGCGAATATTGCGCGTTTGCTCGAGTAGGTCGGCTAGCGAATCACCGTACGGGTTATGGCCGCGGGTCAGAAACGCGAGGTATCGCCGAAGCGGATGCATTCCGGGAGGCAAACTGGGAAGACCGGAGCAGTGAATGGCTAAGGAACTGAGCGTCACCGAGCCGACATCTCCATGATCCTCAAGCGGAAGCAGGTCGCTGAGGATCGTTGTCTGCGACACGAGACCTCGCTCTGATACGTCTCGATACAGCATGCCGGTGAGCGCTTTCGAGATTGACCCGATCTCGAAAGAAGACTGAGGGTCAGCGCCCCTCATCGCTGTCATCTCAAGATGAGGGGTGATCACAGCCACTGCACATGGCGATGTTGAGCGAAACGCGTGGCCCACCGCGCGCACAAGCTCAGAGTCTCCGGTCCAATTTGCCATCACGATGAATCTTCCTCTCCAGTACCTGACAACCGCGATGAGGGGCAGATCCGCTCTCGGCCACGGGCTACGTCAACACATATTGACGCCTCCGTTTGTCGACGTTAGTTGATGCGCCGAGAAGTGTCAACTTTTGTTGACCAGGGTTGTGGCTGCTGGCCTTGAATCGGTGGGGGTCGGTCCTCGAGGACGTGTTGCTAAAGCCGCTGGTGAGCCAGTGGAGGGTGGCGGCGAGGCAGAGGCCGGCGCGATGATTGCGGGCAGATTTATCCGAGCGCATCGCGATCCCGCACTCACCTGTCGTCTCTCGCCGCGGTGGGCCGAGGTCTCAGCCCTGCAGGATTGCCGCCCACAACGATATTTTCTTCACCTCCTCGTTCTGCGCCAGGCCCACCTGTTCGCAACGCCTACTCGGCCGGCAAGAGAGTCGGCAGGATTGTCGCGTAGCGGAACAGGAACGCGCGCTCGTCGAGCTGCTTGCGGCGCAGCCACCCCGTGACTTCGTTGTTGTGTTTGCTCGCGTTGCACGACGGGCAGGCGGGAACCACATTCTCGAGGGTGTACCGGCCGCCGCGCGAGATCGGCAGGATGCAGTCCCGCTGGAGAGCCGCGCTCGGTGCTTGGCAGTACGCGCATCCGCCCCAGGCCGTGACGAGGTCGGCCCACTGTGCTGCGGTGAGGTCGTTGTCGACGCGGGCGAGTCGCCCTTTCCGGCGCTTCGCATACCGCGCACGCGCGGCCGGTGAAGCGGCGGAGAACTTGCGGCGAGGGGGCACGGCCCAACGGTACTCCCGACCGCGCACGGTCATCGGTCTCACCAGGTTTCGACAGGCTCAAGTAGCGAAGCGGCCCGGTTCGTGTTTTGACTCACCGGGTTTCGACAGGCTCAACCGGCGAAGCCGCCGCAGTCATCTGCTCAGGCGGAAACCCGGGCCAGGATCGCGCCGTGCGGCCGGTGCCCCGGCCCCGTGCGGGTGTGGGTCTCGATGACGTCGAAGTGAGCGGCCCGCAGCTCGGCGCTCAGCGCATCAACGGGCCAGCGAAAGGCGGTCGCGATGGCATGCTCAAACGGTTCGAGCACCGGCCCCTCGAAGAAACCGAGCAACAGTTCGCCGCCTGGCCGCAGCACCCGGGCGAACTCTGCAAGAGCGTGGCGGAGGGCGCCCGGCTCATGGTGAATGAGCGAGTACCAGGCAAGAATCCCCGCAACCGTGCCGGCCGGCTCCGGCAGTGCGCCGACGTCGCCGACCGCGAAAGACACGTTGGGATACGTGCGTCGGGCGTGCTCGATGAAACCCGAAACCAGGTCGACACCCCGAATGCTCACTCCACGCTCGGCGAGATACCCGGTCCAGTGCCCCGGCCCGCAGCCGGCATCGATCACCGGGCCGCCCTGCCGACCGGCCCACCCGGTGAGCAACTGCCGATCCAGCGGATGCACCGACGCCATCGACCCCAGCTGCTCGGCGTACTCCCCGGCACGCCGGGAATACGCGGTTGTGCTCTCGAAGGCCATGCGTTTGAGCCTAGGAGGCCTCGCGCCCGGGAACCGTCGACACCGCCGTGGGCTTCGTGAAACCGTCCGGACTGCAGATCATCGCAATCTGATTCGGCGAACCCGTGCCCGCCCCACACTCCACCCCACCCGCGGAGGCCATGGACTGACAGTGCCGGAGAACCGCCAAACCCACTGCCAGATATGCAACCTCGGGGAGAGCAACAGGTTCGTCGGCCGAACACGGAGGACGAGAAGGTTGTGCGGCTCCGCCCTACCTCGACGATGAGCGCGCGCGAGCTTGCGCGGTCTCTAGTTGGGAACCGCAGTTCCCGACTCGAACCGGCTCCACGTAAGTGACGCATGGGATCCGGCCACTTTCGCGAGGCCGTCCAACATCGGTTCCGTGCTGGTCCCGCCAAATCGGGGGGTAACCCAGGTGATTCCATCCTCGATGATGTCGAGGTCGAACCAGAGATGAGCCGGGGTGCGGGACGGGTACTTACGGATGAATGCCGCCTCGACTGATTCGTGCGGTTCAGGCTGGACAGGAAGCCAGCGCCCAGGTTGAGTGACCGACTGAAGTTCTTGAAGGTCTACTCCAGCGCCGTGAAGCTTCTGCAAGGCGAGCTTGACTGCGGCTTGCTTGCTCAAATTGGGGAAGCTCGTTCCCGCCAGCTGAAGGCTATATCGCGTGAAATCTCGGCCGGCGGAGATTCCGGCCGTTACCGCGGCACCCTTCTGACGCTGCTGAATCTGGAAGTCCTTTGCTTCTGGGAGGGGGATGATTTGCTGCACATCGAGCAGAACGTCTTTCTCCAGTCGATATGCGACCAGGCGGAAGCAGGAGATATCAGTGCTGTAGTTCTCGTTTAGCCACAGGACGGTACTAGTGACCTCGGTGCTGAAGTCCGCAGCAACCAGGATAATTCGAACATGGTTGGGCAGCTCTTCGACTGGTTCATCAAGCCAATTGAGAATCGTATTTCTGGCCTCGGCTACCGGGAGGCTGCGGAAATCAGCAAGTGTCTCTACGAGGTGGTCCAGGGTCACAGTGGAGACCATGGCTGCATATCGCAGCGCTTGGAGCTCCATATGCCCTCCATCTTCCGTTCGCTTCAACTCAATGACGACCAAAGTGCCAGTGCGATCAATGGCGAGAATATCAATCCGACGGCGGGAGTCTTTGAATAAGTTGTACTCCTCGGCGATGACGAGAAGGTCACCGCTGATGATGCTCATCCGCTCAATCAGAAGCCGCTGCAGGTCGTCGCGCTCTCGAATGTGCTCAGCCGCCAGGGTCGTGCGTACTAGAGGTTCGATCTTGGAAGTTGAATAGCGGTACAGGGGCATGGGCTCAGTCTGGCGGACTCGGGTGACAACCGGGTGCATCGTTTTGTTGGGTGGCACAGAAACGTGTCTCACGGACTCCCGCCGAGGTGCGTTGGTGGTCCTTCTTGTGGGGCAACGGAATCCATTGATGCCCCAACTGCTAGGTTCGCCGAATGGTCGATCAGACAGTCAGGCAGGAGATCGCAGCTTTCGTGGCGGAGCGCGACTGGGCACAGTTTCACACCCCAGAGAACCTCGCAAAGAGCATCTCTATCGAGGCAAGCGAGCTTCTCGAGTGCTTTCAGTGGAATGCCGATGCCGACATGGATCGAGTGCGCGAAGAACTCGCCGATGTCCTCACTTACTGCATCATGCTCGCCGACCGCATCGGGGCTGATCCGGATCAGATCGTTCGGGACAAGCTTGTGACCACGAGAGCGAAATACCCTGCCGACAAAGCGCGGGGGCGCAGCACCAAATATGACGCCCTTTAAGATCGAGCATCTGAAATTCACTAGCGAATCAATCTCCACTTGGGCCCCCGGCGACCACCGCAACACGAACTGGCCTGTGGTTTACGTCCTGGACGATGCCACTGCCAGTCGCCCGGCCATGCGAGGCGGTCGACTCAACGATGTGTATGTGGGCGAGTCCAGAAATGCCGTCGCGCGGATGCGCCAGCATCTGGTCGCCCTGGACAAGAGGCACCTCAGTACCGTCAGGGTCATTGTTGACGAGTCCTTCAATAAATCGGTTTGCCTCGACCTCGAGTCCTACCTAATTCGGATGCTTGCCGGGGATGGTTCGTACCGCGTCCTGAACCGGAACGATGGAATCACCGAATCGGATTACTTCGATCGAGATCGCTATCAGGCCTCGTTTTTGGAAGTGTTTGATCAGCTCAGGCGAGATGGGGTCTTCACGCGGAGCATCCCGGAGATCGAGAACAGCGATCTTTTCAAGCTGTCGCCCTTCAAGGCGCTGACCTTGGACCAGGCAGTCGCGGTTGAGGGCATCCTCGAGGGTCTATTCGAGGACCTGGGTTCGGGTGCCGCGAGCACAACAGTCGTGCAGGGTGAACCCGGCACTGGCAAGACGGTTGTCGCCATTTACATGCTGAAGCTGCTCATGGACATCGCGAATTCTGTTCCGACTGAAGATCTTGATAGCGATTCCCTCTTCTCCGAGTTCTTCGCTGGCGAATACAAGAATCGCCTTTCCGGAATCCGAATCGGTCTTGTGGTTCCGCAACAGTCGTTGCGGAACTCGATCAAGAAGGTGTTCAAAAAGACGCCGGGATTGAAACCCGACATGGTGATGACGGCGTTCGAGGTGGGGGAGTCGGAGGAGCACTTTGACCTGCTGATCGTCGACGAATCGCATCGGCTAAACCAGCGAGCCAATCAACCGTCAGGCGTGCAGAACAAGAAGTTCCAGGTGATCACCGAGAAGCTGTTCGGCGCCGATGACACTACGAAGACCCAATTGGATTGGATCCGGGCCAAGAGCACACACCAGATTCTCCTGCTTGACGCCGCACAGAGCGTTCGGCCCGCGGACCTTCCTCCCGAAGTCCTCTCGCAGCTTGTAGAACGTGCGCGCGCGGCCAACCGCAACTACCCCCTCGCGACCCAAATGCGGGTGCGCGCCGGCGCGGACTACGTCGGGTACATCCGACGGATACTCAGCCCTAGCGCCGGGCGAGTCTCGCTACCAATGCGCCCTGAGACTTTTGAAGGATACGACCTTCGCATGTTCGACAATGTTGCCGATATGCACGCTGAAATTCGTCGCCTGGATGCCGAGGTCGGCCTCTCGCGGCTGTTGGCCGGATTTGCTTGGGCTTGGACGACTAAGACCGACAAGAACGCCTATGACATCGAAATTCCTGGCGTTCAGCTTCGTTGGAACGGCACTCAGACCGACTGGATTGCCTCCGATACATCGCTTGAAGAGGTCGGGTCTATCCACACTGTGCAGGGGTACGACCTCAACTACGCCGGCGTCATCATCGGACCTGACCTCCGATACGACGCCATCGAGGGCCGACTCTTGGTCGACCGGGCACAGTATTTCGATGTGAAGGGCAAAGAGAACAACAAGGTTCTTGGCAAGATCTACACCGATGACGACCTACTGCGTTTCATCACCAATATTTACGCGGTCCTTCTGACGCGCGGCATCCGAGGCACCTTCGTTTACGTGTGCGATCCCGGTCTGCGGGAACACCTTCAGAAGTTCATCCCGCCGAACAGCTCGGAAGGCAACGGCCGTCCAGCCACTCCCGCCGCCTGAAGTTCTGCGAGCGCATGCCCACCAAGACCCTCTTGCAGAACGGCGCAGTGCAGCTCGGGCGGGATGACCGGGTTAGGCCGCGAACTTCTCCCAGCGCAGCGCCAGTCCGTCGCGGGATGGCCGGTCCCTCACCCTGGCTGGCAGCACGAGCGATTTACCGTGCATGTCCTGCAGCCCGTGTCGCAGCATTGGGCCGTCGACCTCATCTAGCAGGGCGCCGTTGATTCGTACCTCGTAGTCGGGGGTGATGCCCATCAAGTTGCGGTCGTATGCAGCGTGGTGAATCTTGCAGAGCGCCATCCCATTGGTCACGACTGCGAGTCCCGCGAGATTCGAGTCCTCAACGATGTGGGCCGCGTCGAGAAGTTCTGCGTGTTTGAGCTGGCACACTGCGCAGGTGCTCGCGTAGGCGTGCATAATTCGTGCGCGGAAGGCTGGCTGGTGCAGGCGTTGACGCACCGCACGTTCGGCGTAGCGTCGCTCGTCGCCGGTCATATGTAGAGGGTCACCAAAAAAGCGCATGGACTCTTCCAACGCGATGAGGAATGTCCGATTCACCTCATCGTCAGCGACGACGTAGGCCGGATAATGCGCGACAAACACACCGGGGCGAACTCCCTCGAAGTAAACAAGCGGGACCCTCTGCTCGAGCGCCCGCTTGAGCTTGACGTTGTCTCCGCCATCTCGCGCTTGGTAGGCGTAGTGCACGAATCCATCGGCGCTGGTGACGTCGTCATAGACCCCTTTGACGCCAGTCATGATCGTCAGGGTGGCATCAAAGTCGCGGGGATTCCGGATGCCACGGCCACGGTCAAGTAGCGGGATGGGGATGTCGCCGAAGTGATACCCGATTAGCTCGTCTCGAGTGAGCTCGTAGGCTCCCTTCCCGACCATGTTGTCGAGCCAACGAAACACGTCTTCGCGGATGACCTGCTGTTCCTCGTGGGAGTACATGGCTCATGTTTAGCAGCTTGATCGCGGCAGTGAAGACCAGTGCTGGACCTGCTCTCGCCCCGCCGATACAAAGCAAGTTTCGCGACCTCCTAAAGGTCTCGACCGGTGCCGGCGGCAATTCAATGCCAGAAGAACCTCGCCTCGGGGAGCAATAGGTGCCCTCGGGCTTGTTCGGTAAAGAGACTGCCTCGCCCCTGACCGCCGCCGTCGTCGCCTGCGTCCACACGCTCAATAAACGGTCGCCCGAATGGGCTCAAGGGCTGGGCGATCCAATTGCCCCCTAGTACTGGGGCCACGTTGGCGTGTCGGTGCCGCGCCCCTGCCCTGGCCGATAGATTTCGCACTGTTAGTAAGGCCTCAGTTGGGGGCCATTGAGGGAGATTACAGTGGCGCAGTTTGGTGCAGCAAAGGGCATAAAAGAACGAGAGAGGTCAATCAACTTCTTCGAGATCGTTAAGTACAAGAGCCCAACGGTCAATGACCGGATGGACCACATCGATTGGCAGGGCGTTCTCAAGCTCGTACAAGGCGTTCCGCTCAAGGAACGAGTTTTTGTAGGCAGCAAGACTCTCATCGGCGAAGCACTAGAGGTCGACGGGCGTCTTCACCTGAAACTCATGTTGGTGCGAGATGAGGAATCCTGGCTGGAGGTTTACGACGAGCAGCAAGACTCTGTCGAGAACCTCAACCTGGGGGCGAACGGTCACCTCGTTGAGACCACAATTGTTGCGTTTCTCGATTTCGGCAACGTCATCGGCTTGATCCAGGGCTCAACCACCGCGCCGACTCCGAGCGCTCTTGAGAACTGGATCAACGGTCTTGAACTCCTGGGCAGTGGAGTCATCATCGATACGCAGGTCATGGTCGCGCACGAGGTTCTCCAGCGACTCCGTGAGTCGTCAGAAGCATCCCAAATCACCGTTAAAGCTCATACGAATAAGGCCGATGCACTTGAAGCCAGAGGCTCACACCTGTCTGGGCTCCTCCGAAGCGTCAGCGCGGACTACGGACCCATGACGGTCACGATCATTCTTCAGGCTTCGAAGGCGAAGGACCAGACCGAGGGTCGGAAGGCCATCTTGAAGGAGGCACACACCATCGCTGAGGCTTCCGGCGCCCATGAGGTTGCGAAAGCTAAGGCCAAGTTGGTCTACATCGCGGCCGACGACACGTCCAAGACAACAGAGATTGACTTTGCTAAGCAGAGAATTACGGCGAAACGCAGCATTCCGACCACCAGCGAAGACGGCAGTCCCATCAGAAACGAATCAGCCGTCCGCGCAATTCTCGACGTTGCAGCTAAGCACGACGATGAACTCAGGAAGATCGCCGCTCAACCGTCATAATGTCGCCGGTGTGGCGCATACTGTGAGCACGCGCGATTCAGAAATCGTTGGGAGGGGAAATGAAGAAAGCAAAAGCCTTTTCCGGTGTAGTTCGCGACTTCTGGATTGATCACCTGTGGGTTGATTCTGCAGTTGCTCTCGGTCTCGTTGCTCTGCACGCCGCGTTGGTGACTTTCTATCCAGTTACCGACGTTTTCGGCAACGCACAGCCCGCTGATCGTCGCGCCGTCTACTCATCTGCGGCAATCGTTGTCTCCCTTCTCGGCTCTTTCAGCGGTGTCGCAATTGGGCAATTGGGAAGTGCCAAAGGTGCAAGAACAACAGCACTGAAGAAACAGGGAGGACAGATACTCGCGAGGAATTGGCAGAGCATATTCCGCACGGCGATGCTTGCCGCGTTGGTCGCATTGATGGCGCTGCTCATAGACCCGTCGGTTCCGTCGGCCGGCTGGGGATTCGTTCTGGTTCGCTGGGTATTCGAGTTCGCCCTATTGCTCGCCATTCTGAAGTTTGTGAGGCTGAGTTCCCTCTTTTTCGAGGTCATTAATCTCACGACGCAAGAGGCGGCCGAGGCAGAGGAGAAACTTGCGGAAGCCCCGAGACCAAATCCTAACTGGGGAAATCGACGCGCATCCTGAAGGCCGGCACGGCGTCATAATGAGATACACCGCAAACCGGGCATCTCCAATAGACGGTGTCTCGCGCGCAACAGGGTTCCATGCGCACGAGGCACCGTTCACAGTTGGGAACGTGAAGGTCGCCGTCCATGTGGCGGCCGTATACTCTTTCTCCAGCGTCTTACGCGCAATTTAGTGGCACGCACGAGCAGGATGCCGTCATGGCCGCGCACAGTGATGCGGCCAGAGGGCGCTCACCGAGTCACTGCGACGGCTCGAGCGCAACGGCGTAATCCAGCGCGTGGTTGCTGCGGTCGAGCTTGCCGCTGAGGAAGCCGCAAACGACGGCGACCCCGCGGTCGGCGCCAGCGGGGATGGTTAGCGGCGGGATAGGGGGGGAACGCAGACCGAATAGGGGCCGAGCTTGATGGCCTCGGAAGGAAGGTCAGGCGTTGATGGCCATAGTGAAGCCGCGCAGACCCGCGGCTTCAAGCGGTAAGTAGATCGTTCTAGGACCAAGGTTCAAGGCCAGAAGAGTGCCCCAACGGTGAACTACGAAGCCAAGAGACCTATAGACAGCATCGAGATATTCCGGGCCTGAAGCGATTCCAAAGAGCAAGTTGACCTCCTCTTCGCGGCTTTTGGATACAGCCCGCTCAATCCGAGCACGACCTCGCACCGCGCCTCTGGCGTCTTTACGAACAGCAAGGTTGTGGATCATACGTGTTTCGGACAGGAGGTTAGATGCCTCCCGGTCTTCCTACATGGCGGTAAAATTCATGTCCTCGAACGGAAATCCGAACTGCACTGCTGAGACTTGGCCGAGAAAATCGTATTCCGCCCAGATAAGAGTCTCATAGCCGTCCTCGCGCTCAAGACCGAGCGTGCGGACGTGGACTGGCCTTTGGAACGAATCTCCCCCTCAAAAAACACGGACCTCAGCGCGTTTGGTGTCACCAAAAACATATAGCCACGTCCTGGGGTTACGGTATGCATGCCCGCTTCTGTCATGTGTGAGTATTCGCGGGTTTGGGGGCCAGCGAATATTGCCTTCGGGGTCACCGGTATTGCCTGTGGGCGCCACACAGTCGCGCGGTCGGGGGCCAGCGCCGCCCAACCGCGAGATTGCCTGTGCCGCGCCCTGGAGGCGGTGTGTTCGCTCATATTGTGGCCGTCGGTTTCGACCCAGATGGCGCAGGCGACGATTCGGTCGATGATCGCTTTGACGTGGACCTCGGCGCTGCGGCGCCGGCGCGTATCCCGTCGTGCGTATTGAGCTCAAAACACCGTTGATGGTCGGCCGTGACGCGGGTTGAGGATTCCAGCAGCAAGCCCCTGTTGCTTTCGTCGGGCTCGTTCAGGAGCAACTCGTCGATCACCAACAGCGACAACGCGGCGTTCTCGGTCAAGAGCTTCGTGGCCCCAGAGGGTTTGCTGCGGGTTAGCTGCCAGGCCCTCCGAGCTCTGGATGGAAGGACGTTGGCAGATGGCCCCCAATGCAAATATTCGGTGGCTCCCGCTCGCGCTACTGGCCAAACCGCTCGGTGGCCCCCAGAGCCAATATCAGTGGCCCCCAGAAGCACTAATACTCAATGTGAGCGCATTGCCCCTCCTCATCCGCCAGGTCGGTCTTGAACGGGGACGGTAGCCTCTGGTTCGGAGAACCCGAACCCACAGCAACCTGCGGGCATCGTGGAAGGCCGTTTTGGCGATGTCGGGCACGGGGACGCCCAACAACCAGAGCGACCATGGAACATTGCGTCAACGCACCTCGGGTATCGCCGATGGATCCGCCGAAGTGCTGGACCTGCAGGACAGCGTTACCACCACCCTCCCCACATTCAGGGTTCCGAGTCTGCGACGCTGGCCGCGGCCATGGTGACCTTCGATGAGGCCATCTGCTGAGATCGCCTGCGCGGCGCCTCGGCCACGGACACACGCATGCGCGCTAGTCAGACGGCGGCCCGGACCTGGTCGACCAGGTGCCCGTCGACCATGTGCACGACCGCGTGCATCCGCGGCAGGTGCACGAGGTCGTGGGTGACGAGCAGTGTGGAGGTGTCGAGTTGGTCGGTGAGGTGAAGGATGAGGTCGATGATGCTCGCGCCTCGTTCCTGGTCGAGAGCGCTGGTGGGTTCGTCGACGAGAAGCACGCTGGGGTTGTTCATCAACGCACGCGCAATGTTGACGCGCTGACGTTGACCGCCGGAGAGCTGATGTGGTCGTTTGTTGCCGTGATCGGTGAGGCCGACCGCGTCGAGCAACTCGCCCGCGCGGATGGCCATACTGGCTCGCTGACGGCGGCCGTGACGGGCGCCGAGTTCGTTCATCACTTCGAGCTGTTCGAGTGCGGTGAGCGAGGGAATCAGGTTGGGCTGCTGAAAAACGATCCCGATCTTGTCGCGGCGGAAGTCGCTCGCGTCCGCGGCACTCAGCCGCGTGACGTCGACGTCGTCGATGTGTACCTGGCCGGAGTCAGGACCGATCAGGGTCGCGGCGACGGCGAGGAGGCTGGACTTCCCCGAACCGCTAGGGCCGGTGATGCCGGTCACCGTGCCCGGGCGGGCGGTGAGGGAGACGTGGTCGACGGCGGTGACGCGGGTGTCGCCGTCTTCGAAGGTGAGGGTGATGTTGTTCAGGCGGATCATCGGTTGCTCCCGAGGGCGGTGAGTGGGTCGGCGGAGGTGACGGAGCGAAGAGCGAAGGCGGCTCCCGCGAGTCCGAGGACGATCATGATGGCCCCCGGCAGGAGCGTGGTGAGCGGGTTGAGCATGAACGGCAGGGCGTTGCCGGCCAGAGCACCGAGGATGGCCACCAGGCCGATACCGAGTCCGATCCCGAGCACGAGCACAATCAGTGCCTGCCCCAGCGCGTCATACACGAGCGAACGGGTGCTCGCGCCCAGGGCCTTCAGCACCGCGATGTCGCCCGAGCGTTGCATGGTCCACACCGTGAAGAACGCCCCGATCACGAGGGCGGAAATACCAAACAGCATGGCCACGATCATCAGGAGCGACCCGATCTCGGACTTAAAGGCGCTGAGCGCGGTGAGCGAACCGAGGGTGCTCTCTGCCACGGTGCCGGTGTCGCTGGATACGTTTTCCCAGTCCGGGCTGCCCGAGACCGCGAGAACGGTGGCATAGACGTCGGGGTTTCCGGTGGCTGCTGAGTAGGCCTGCCAGTCGTGCAGGGTCATTTTGACGACCGGAGTGTGGCTGTACCACCAGTCGCCGGCGATGGATTCGACCTCATAGGCGGTGCCGGCGATGGTGACGGTGTCACCGGTTGAGACGCCCAGGTCTGTCGCGGCGGCAGTGGAGAGGCCGAGCGAACCGTTCGTGGTCGGAGAGGAACTATCGAAGCCCCGCTGCACGCCGAAGGCGGCGATCGCCACTCGGGTATCCCCGTTATCGGCTCGTGTCTGGCTGATCCCGATCGGCTGCACGTCGCTCACGTCGCTGGTGGCTTCCCAGGCCTTGGCTTGTATTTCGGTGACCGCGGAGTCGGAGAAACTCACTGCGGTACTCCCGCTGGACGGCGCGGAGAACACCAGCCGGTCGCCGGGGATGGAGAGCACGGCCGAAATATTCTGCGCAGCGAGGCCTCCGGTGAGACCGCTGAGGAATCCGACGAGAACGGTGATGAGGGCGACGACGGAGCCGATGAGGATGAATCGACCGCGGGCGAAGCGCAGGTCGCGTAGGGCGACGAACATGGCGTGTTCCTTTCGTGCCGCCGAACTGGCGACACAATCAACTTTCACGTCGTTCACCGTTCGGGTCATCCGTCACCAGCACAGCGTTCCGCGGCGAAAAGATGGAGACCCCAGTCGTACTTTCGAACGATGAGGACAAGATGCCCGGAGCGTACTGTTGGTTGCCATGGCTCACACTGCGCTCACTCCGATCTTTGTGGGGCTGCGCACGGGATTGCACGGCCTCTTCATCACCCTCGTGGGACTGGTCGTCGTGCGTGCACTTCTGATTCCGTCGTCGAACAGTGTTGCCGTCGTCGTGGTGGCGCTGATTCTTCTGGCCACGTACGCAACCGGCGGCCTGTTCGTGCGCGCCGCGCGCACACGGGGGCGGCTTCCTGGCTTTCTGTGGCTCACGCTGGTGAGCGTGGAATGGCTGGTTTTACTCTCGCTGAGCTCTCTTGCCGCCTACCTAGTCTTCGTGCTGTTCTTCCTCTACCTGCATATCCTCGGGCGCGGGTTTGGCACGGTCATGGTTCTGATCACCACCGGGGTGGCGATCGTCGCCCTGGGCGTGGAGGGCGGCTGGAGCGTCGGCGGGGTGATCGGCCCCCTCGTTGGCGCGGCGGTCGCCGTGATGATTGGGCTGGGCTACCAAGCACTGGCCCGGGAAGCCGCGGAGCGGGAGCGGCTGATGAGCGAACTGCTCGCTACCCGCGATCGGCTTGCCCTGATCGATCACGAATCCGGAGTGTTGGCCGAACGCGCGCGCTTAGCGCGGGAGATTCACGACACCGTCGCACAGGGGCTCTCGAGCATCCAGATGCTGCTTCACGCGGCGGAACGGGCCGACCCGGAGCGCCCCGGCGTGGAACACATCCGCCTCGCCCGCGAAACCGCCGCCTCCAACCTCGCCGATACTCGCCGCTTCATCAGCGAACTCACCCCGCCCAACCTCGATGAGGCCGGGCTCGGTGGCACTCTACGTCGACTGGCCGACACCCAGTGGGTGCCACAGGGCCTGGCCGTCACCGTGAGAATCTCCGACGCGCTCACGCTGCCGATGTACCTCCAGACGGCGCTCCTGCGGATCGCCCAGGGCGCCATCGCGAATGTCATCCAGCACGCCCAGGCCACAAGCGCCACCATCACCCTGGCCGTTGAGCACGATACGGTGCGTTTCACTATCGCCGATGACGGTCGGGGCTTCGACCCCAGCGACTCCTCATCCGATCAACCCGGAAGAAGAACCGACTCCTTCGGGCTTCAAGCCACCCGAGAACGCGTGGATCAACTCGGAGGCGTTCTCACCGTCGATTCGGCACCCGGCCGCGGGAGCGTCGTCACCGTGGACCTGACCCTGAAGGACAGCGCATGATCCGCCTCGTGATCGCCGACGACCACCCCATCGTTCGGGCGGGCCTGCGGGCACTCTTCAGCTCCGAAGACGGCGTCACCGTCGTCGCCGAGGCCGCCACGCCCGACGAAGCCGTCGCGGCAGCGGAGCGCGAAAACCCCGACGTCGTGCTGATGGATTTGCAATTCGGCTCCACAGCGAACAGCACCGGTGCCGACGCGACCAGACGAATCCGAGAGCTGCCGGCACCCCCGTATGTTCTCGTGCTGACCAACTACGATTCCGACGCCGATATTCTCGGAGCAGTCGAAGCGGGAGCCAGCGGCTACCTGTTGAAGGACGCACCACCGCACGAACTCATCGCGGCCGTTCGAGCGGCCGCGGCCGGTGAAAGCGCTCTGGCGCCGGTGATCGCCTCACGACTGCTGAGTAGGATGCGCGCGCCCCAGGTGAGCCTGAGCGCTCGAGAAATGGAAGTCCTCGAAGCCGTGGCCGCTGGTCGGTCCAACACGGAGGTCGCTCGCCAACTCTTCGTGACCGAGACAACCGTCAAATCTCACCTCGCGCACATCTTTTCAAAACTGAACGTGACCTCCCGCACGGCCGCCGTGTCAACGGCCCGCCAGCACGGCATCCTTCGCTAGCTCACGGCCAGCGCACAGATCATTTATCGGGTGCGCCGAGGGCATTGCTCCTGCAATATTCACCGTTGTGGCTAGCGGATGCCCGGAATCACGGGCATCTGCTGGCCCCGACCGAAGCCAGGCACCTCTTCATGGGTTCGCCGGACGTTTCACGCAGATGACCCCTGCGCCGCGATGCAACCGACCCACACCCCGTCGCGGGCACGAGTCACCCCGACGAACAGCTCACGCCGGTCGCGCTCGTCACGTTCAATCTGGGAATCGGTCCACTCCGCGCCGGTGATGCCCGGGGACATCAGGCGCTCGGCGACCCATGGCAGCAGCACCTGCTTGAACTCCAGGCCTTTGGCTCGCTTGATGGTGCCAACCTTCACGGCATCCGTGGTGGAGCCGTTGTAATCGGTGAGTTCGATTACAGGAATGCCAGCCGTGCGGAGCAACATCACCGCGTCCCGCACCTGCCAGGTGGTGGAGCAGAGTACGCCCACGTCGCCCCAGCCCACGCTGACGCTTTGCGTGGCCCGGCGAATCTGCTGGATGAGCTTGCCGTCGTGCTCGGTTCGGGTGCGCGCCCGGGTGAAGAGGGGGCGCTCGCCGTGGCGTGGGGACGTGATCGCGGAGGCCTTTGCGCTGGCGCCTTCGATGTCGACGTAACTGGCGTCGCCGACCACGTGGGAGGCCAGGGCGAGAATCTCCGCGGTGTTGCGGTAATTGACGTCCATGATCACGCCACGGCCCGCGACAGAGAGACCAGCCTCGGCGAGGGTGTAGCCGCCGGGGTAGATGGTCTGTTGGCCGTCGCCGATCAGGGTGAACGCATCCGCACCGTCACCCGCAACGGAGGCGAGCATGCGGATCATCGCGCAGGACAAATCCTGGGCTTCGTCGACGATGACCGCGGTGTAGCCGGCCATCGGGGTGGCGCGCAGCGCCGCCTCGGCGAGCAGGATCAGGTCGGCGAAGTCGTGCACCTCACGGGTGCGCAGGAACGATTCGTAACGCTGGTAGAGCGCCCACATCGAACGGCGTTGTTCGATGGTGAGGCGGCGGCGTCGGCCGATGCGGGCGCAGTCGGCGTACTCGTCGAAGGTGGTGAGCCCGCGGCCCTTGATCACGTGGTCGAGCTCCTCCCGCCAGTAGCGGGAGTTCGTATCGATGGTGACGAGCGGGCCTGAGGTCGCCTTCCAGGCCTCCTCGAAGGCCTGATCGGCCAGCTTGGGCTTCACGTGCACGTCGATGCCGCGCTCGTCGAGAACCTTGCGGGCGAACTGGTGCACACCGGTGAACTCCACCCGGTCCGCGACATCCGGCGCCATGCGCCCAAGCAGATTGCTAAGCACGTCGGGCAGCGTGCGCACGAAGGTGGTCACCAGCACGCGGGCATCCGCTTGCGACCGTGCCAGATAGGCCGCGCGGTGCAGGCCCACGACCGTCTTGCCGGTGCCGGCCGCCCCACGGATGCGGGAGGGGCCGTTGAAGCTGCGGCGCACCAACTTGGCCTGGTCGGGGTGCAGGAAGGTCATCCACTCCTCGATCGGCGGGGCGAGGAGTCCCTCGAGGATGGCGGCTTCGATGTCGCTTTCGGTGGGCAGATGGTCCAGATCGAGGGCGGGTTCCGGGCCGACGATCGGTTCGGGCAGGGTTACGTCGATGGGGGCTGGTGCGCCGATCAGGGGAAAATGCTTGATGGCGGCGGCCAACACCTGCTCAACGGCAGACGCGGTGAGACGCTGCCCGCGGCGGGCGATGTGACGCACGATATCGCCCTCGCCGACGATCTCGACTCCGCCGACCGAAGCGTTGACGCCCTTGTGCCCGGCGAAGACGACCACGGGCCGCACTTCGCCGGGAGCCAGGCCGATCTCGGCCAGCGCCGCCTCAGTCTTCCAGGCGAGGTCGGCCAGACCGTCGAACTCGTCGGTGACATCGGCTTGGCCACGAAACACCCGACCGGCGGCGATGACCGGATCTTTCCAGGCTTTCGTATCCACGATGAACAGGCCGCCCGGCCCGACGACGACCATGTCGACCTGAGCACGACGGCTGCCCGGCCACTGACGATCGGGCAGGAAGTGATATCCGGCTGCAGCCAAGGGAGCGAGAACGTGGGCAATGCGTTTTTCACTGTCGGCCGCGGCGAAGTAATTGGCAGCTTTGGCCCGTGAGGACTCGGCGGCGAGCGCATGGGCGTCTGAGAGCGCCAGCTGGCGCGTCGCTTCGGTCCACGCCGATCCGCCTGCCGACATCAGTCCCCCCAGAACCTAGATATGCGCTGAGCTTATCGTCAGATGAGCGCTAGCTGAGTCCCAGGTGTATGTTGCGTGCAACGATTCGGATGGGAGCTGTGAAGAACTATCAGCGCTCCTCGTCCTGCTGACGCTGGTGGCTTGGATTTCGCGAGTTATGGACGGCACGGCGAACCGTGGTGCCCTCAATCTTCCGAACGGCAGCATCAGCGCGGTGATTGCTCTCCTGCTTCTTCTCCTCTTCGCGTTTTCGTCGATTTACCTGTTCAGCCAGCTCAGCAAGAGCGAATCAAGGGGCGCGGAATCCACTGGAGTTTCGGAAAGCACACTTGCGGGCTTTCCCTCTGAACGTGTCATCAGCGTCAATGTAGCCGAGGCTGGCGCCGCCGACGGGACCGGGCGCACCTACGATGTGGTGCTGGCGCCGGCTTCGGGCGCAAGTACTGACTTCGCGGAGACGATATTCGCCACGCTGTCGACGGTCGTCATCGCAATCGTCGGCTTCTACTTCGGGCAGCGGGCCGCTACCTCGGGGGTTCAGGCGGTCCAAGACCTACAGGCCAACGCCGAGCTGACTCGCTCGAAGATCGAACGAGAGAAGCAGGAACTGAAGACGAAACTGGAGCCGATCGCCGGAGCAAGAGCCAGCGTCGAAGACCCGGGGTCCGGAGCCGTTGTGGACGGCCTGGCCACAGAGCGAGCACCGGCGCCGCCGGACAAGCCAGGAGCATGAATCGCATCTGAAGAGGGATCGACATGACACATGACAGCATCCGTCTACCATCGGCCAGGCGGCCCCGCGCCGAAGTCATCGTGGGAGGCGGCTCTGCTGCCGCGGAGCAGCTGTTGCGACTTACCTCCGCCGTCACGCATCCCACCCCTGAAGTGACAAACCTGCGGGGCATGACGGCGTCTGCATTGATCGAGGACTACTAAGCGGCCTCCCTAGCCGCTGCAATAGCGGCGTTCGACGAGACCCTCTGCTGACCAGATCTGGTTGGTTCGCTGGACGTCGACCAAATGGGCAGGGTCTTGGAGAGTCTGACCGGCGGTCGGCTCAAGCGGACTGGGACAAAGACGGGTTCCAGCGCGAAAGCATGAGCCTGTTTTGTCCGGTGACCAGGACCAAAGGCCCTATCCTTTAGACACGTGTTCTGGGGGGACACACGCGACGTCGGTCCATGCGGCTGTCGGCTCCCAGAGTTGTCACGCTCACCAAGGAGTCACATGTCTACCCCCACCGTCACCAAGGATCCAATCGTGGTCAGCACGCCGGTTCACCCGCAGCGGAGCTTTGTCGCCACCTGGCTGTTCGCCTGGCTCCTGGGCGGCTTCGGCGCCGACCGGTTCTACCTCGGCAAGATCGGCACCGGCGTACTCAAGCTCGTGACCGCCGGCGGCCTCGGTATCTGGTCGCTGATCGACCTGATCATCGTGCTCATCGGTAAGACGAAGGACAAGCAGGGCCAGCCGCTCACCGGGTATGACCAGAAGAAGGTTCTGGCCTGGATCATCACGGGCATCTTCGTTGTGGTTGGTGGCATCGGCGGGGGTGTGGTGGCCGCAACCACCGCAGCGTCGGTGGCAGCGTTCTCGCAGCTCGGCCAGGAACTGGACGATCCGGCCGCAGTACCGGCCGAGGACACGACCGCGGCCAAGCCGACGGACATGGCTGCGTGGGCGGACGAGAAGTACGGCACGTTCGAGACGATCAGCCAGTCCGGTTCCGGTGACTCCGTCGTCGCGCTGCCGGCGGATGCCGTAGCGGCCCTGGTGCGGGCAACCCATCAGGGAACATCGAACTTCTCCGTTCAGGTGCTCGACGCACAGAACCAGCCCACCATGTCGGGCATGCGCCTGAACACCATCGGTGCGTACACCGGCATCGTCGCCTACGGCCTTGCCGGAGTCGAATACGAAGAGCCTGCCGCCGCGCTCAAGATCACCGCAGACGGCCCCTGGACCATCGATGTCGGTCCCATCTCGTTCGCCACGGAGCTCCCGAGCACCGGCTCCGGCGACGACGTGTTCCTCTACAACGGCGACGCGACCAACATGGCGCTCGGCTACGACGGCACCTCCGGCTTCACCGTGCTCGAGTACAACGACGTCGAGTACTCCAACGGCGCCTTCAGCATGGGCCTACTGGTCAACGAGGCCGGACCCTACACGGGCACCGTACCGATCACCGCCGGCCCGTCCGTCATCACCGTCGGCGCCAGCGGCCCCTGGACCATCGCGCAGGGCTAACCCACACGCGCACGTGAACGGCCCCGCAGCGACCATCGCTGCGGGGCCGTTGTGCTGCGATGGGAACCATTCCAGCGGTGGCTGCGTTACCCCTGATATGAAAGCCATTGTGTACAGCCAGACCGGTGATCCGTCCGTGCTTCAGCTCGTGGAGCGGCCGGTGACCGAACCCGGTGCGGGCGAGGTGCGGGTGCGCATCGTGGTCAGCGGGGTGAACCCCACCGACTGGAAGTCCCGCCGCGGCTCGGCACCGGGCGAGAAACTGACCTTCGACGACGTGGTGCCCGGCCAGGACGGGGCGGGCATCGTGGATGCGGTCGGCGCCGACGTGCAGCATGTTGCGGTGGGTGATCGGGTCTGGCTGGCGCTCGCCGCGTACCAGCGGGCGAACAGCGGCTCGGCCCAGGAGTACGCCGTGCTGCCCGCAGAACGTGTCTTCGGGCTGCCGGCGAACGCGAGCTTCGACCAGGGCGCAAGCCTCGGGGTGCCGGCGATCACGGCGCATCGCGCGTTGACGGTGGCCGAAGACGGTCCGCGCCGGCTGCAGCCGGGGGCGCTGGCCGGCACAGTCGTACTCGTGGCCGGCGGGGCCGGGGCGGTCGGGCATGCCGCGATCCAGCTGGCCCGGTGGGCCGGGGCATCCGTCATCACGACCGTGAGCTCGCCGGAGAAGGCGGCACTGGCCGCCGCCGCCGACGCTCAGCACGTGCTCACCTACACCGACCCGGACATCGTCGCCCAGATCCGGGCGATCGCACCGGAGGGGGTGGACCTGATCGTGGAGGTCGCACCCGCCCAGAATGCGAAGCTCGACCTGGCCGTCATCCGAAACCGCGGGTCGATCGCGGTCTACGCCAACAACGGCGGCGACCAGATGACCCTCGATGTGCGCCAGCACTTCAGCCTCAATGTGCGCTACCAGTTCGTGCTGCTCTACACGGTGGGGATGGACGCGATTCTGGCCGCGGCCGAGGACATCACCGCCGCCCTCATCGACGGCGCCCTGACCGTGGGGGAGGAGGCGGGGCTGCCGCTGCACCGCACCGACCTCGCGCACACCGCGGATGCCCATGCGCTGGTGGAGAGCGGCGTGGTGGGGAAGGTGCTGATCGACGTGGCGGCCGGCCAGTAGGCGAGCGCTCAGGGCAGGAATCCCGCAGGATAGAAGGCATGGCCCACCGTCAACGCACCCCCGCCTCTCCCGATGATCGGGCAGACAAGACCTGCGCCTCGTGTGGACGGCGCATCGAGTGGCGCGCCAAGTGGGCTGACAACTGGGATGCAGTGAAGTACTGCTCGGCCGCGTGCCGCTCACACGGCGTCAACTCGACCGACCTCCGGCTGGAGGAGGCCATCGTGACGTTGCTGGATGCGCGGGCGCAGGATGCCACGATCTGTCCGTCGGACGCGGCGCGCGCCATCGGTGGCGAGGAGTGGCGCGACCTCATGGAGCCGGCCCGACGAGCCGCCCGGCGGATGGTCGCCCGCGGAGCACTGCAGATCACGCAGGGTGGTTCCGTGGTGGATCCGTCGACCGCGAAGGGGCCGATCCGGTTGCGGCGACCGCGGTGAGGCTCGACCGACACGGCCACTACGGGTGTGTGGCTGCAGAGTAGCGAGCTGCGCTGATTGTCACGGCCCTCCAACGGGGCCGTCCGCTACCTCACTAGGCGGGGGGAAAAGACGACGCGAGCGTGCGATGGATGTGCTGCGCGCCCTGATCATTCAATTCTCCGGGCTTCAGGAGGTTGTCGACGGCCTTCCTCGGCCACAAGACATGGACACCATCGACGATGAAGGCGCCACCGATCAGAGGCCAGTCAGCGTCAACGAAACAAAGCACTCCATGCACGTGAATCTGCTCGAGGCCGGCGCTTTTGAGTGCGGATCTGACCAGGTCGACCTGCTTGTGTACGCCGTTGACCTGCTTGGTGCAGTCCCGGGATCCGACCATCAGGTTCTCCGTCCTGGGACGAAAAAGGCCTCCCTCGACGCGCAAACTCGGACGTCCCTGATACTTCTTGGCGTCAATGACAAAGACTCCCGCGGCACTCACCGCGATGTGATCGATGTTTGCTGTCGTGCGAGGGATGCGACGGTCGTGAAGAACGTAAATGCCAGGGTGGCTGAGCCTAAGTTTGTCGAGTCGTTGGCCCAGGGCTTCCTCTCCTCGCGCTCCGGTGGCCCACGCCCGAGTGCTCTGCGGCTCGTCGGTCACCGCGAGTATGAGTTTCCCCAGGTATGGGTGTTCGTCCCGGATCCGGCTGTCGCGCCTATCTCTACGACGCTCGTATTCTCGTTTGGCGGAGGCGCCGGCTGTGCCTGTGAAGACCTCAACTGACTCTGCTTGTAATTCCGGACCGGTGGCGTGAGAACCCTCCGGCGGTAGCGCGTGCGACGGACTCGCGACCTCCGGTGCAGCGTGTGGCGGTCGGGTCGGGCACTCCACACACGTCACTGTCTTGGTCTGTCGCTCGTACACCGCCATCGTGCCGGCGGGGATTTCGGACGTGCATGTTCGGCATTGCCCGGCGTATCGAAGTCGCATCCGCTTTGGCGGCACCGCCGCGTCACCGCTCACGTCAGACATTCTGCCCAAACAACGCCACCCTGATTTCCTCGTCGGTCGGGGCCATTTCTATTGTCTCGGCCCGCCTCCTGGCGTCACCCAGAACCAGAGCGATTCCGTCCTCCACGCCAGTCACGTCGGATGTGAGCAGCAGAGCGGAGTCATCCTCCACTCGGAACGCTCCCACTGCGAACAGAAGTCCGAGTGCGAGCCTGATCTGTTCCGCCGGTACATCCGGTAAATCGTCCCCAAGCGCATCGAGGAGGGCGTCGGGTTCCATGGGGGAAAATACAACCGTCAATTCTTCGAGCACGTTGACTAGCGGTGTGAGCCCCGGATAGATGACGGCCGGCTCGACGGCTTCAAATGACAGGCGCAGCGCCTCCAAATCAAGAGCAGCGACCGGGGCAGTTGGCGTAGATACTGGCTCAGTTGCTGTCGGAGCCGACTTGGACACCGGATTCTTCACGCTAATTGGGCGGTAGATTTTGAGTCCGCATTCGTTGTCGACGAAATCACCGAGTGTTTTGAATCCGAAGGTGCTGAAGGACACGCGGGGCCACAGCGTGCGGAGGCTGTTCCCCAGCAGCGCGCCGCTAACTTCGTCACCCCTCATCATCTTGGGGTTCTGCAGAACGATCTCTTTCACGGACTGCACGTACTCGTTGAGCGTGGGAATCCTGTCGGACGGAAGCCGGGCAAAGCTGGATTCGCTGTTGCTCTCAACAGGTGATTTGGTGGCGCTCGAAGCGGTTTCTGCGGATGCCCTTGGCACACCGGCCGCCACCTCGAAATAGTGGTCCGCGTTTGATCGCAACAGCGCGCTCACCCCGCCCGCACCGGCACCGGTGAGCGTAACTCCAATAACGTACTTGCCGAGATACTGAAGGCGACGGACCAAAGGGATGAAATCACCGTCTCCGCTCACGATCACGAATACGTCGACCCACGGAGCCTCTACCGCAACGCTGAGAGCATCGACCACGATTTGAACGTCGGCTGCGTTCTTCCTGCGGCCTTCGTCTGCATTCTTCCCCGTCCCGGTGTAGGAGAAAATCTGAACGGGCTCGACGGCGTTCTCAAGCATTTCTCGGCGGTAGGTTGACATGCCCGCCACCATCCAGTTGGCATACGCCTTAGTTGTAGCCGCGCTCGAGCCAATTTCAAGACCCTCAACGAACTGGCGAATCTCTCGGAGCATGCGCGACAAAGGCACTCCAGAGACGCCGTTGTTGTAGCCACCAAACATGTTTTCCAAGTCGATGAAAACTGCCACGTTCCGCCGATGTGTCCTGCTGTCCATGGCATCCCCCAAGTATTGATGAACTGGCTCACACCCTAGCGTTCAGTGCGATCCACCCCTTTCGTGACTGGCTGATCACGCCTTCGGAAGCCCCGCTATGGGGGTCTGCCGCTGCCCGAGCGCGTGGCCGACGAGCAATAGATTGGCCGTGCCGCATCTCTTTAGACGCGGTGAACCTGACCCAAAGGACTCCCATGGATACCGCTGCAATCACCGCCTGGACTTTTGTCTCCGAGGTTCCGATCCCGGCCGACGTTGAACCCATGCTTGTTCCGGGGGAGAAGGCGGTCGCCGCGTACAAGACGTTCCGGGACAGCGCGGTGTTCACGACCAAGCGTCTTATCGTGCGGGATGCTCAGGGGATCACCGGCAAGAAGATCGAGATGTACTCGCTGCCGTACTCCAGCGTGAACATGTGGTCGTCGGAGAACGCCGGCTCGCTCGACATGAACGGGGAAATCGAGTTGTGGACGCGCGCCGGTCACATCAAGATCAAGGTGGGCAAGGCCGTCGACGTGCGAGCGCTGGACCGCCTCATCACCCACGCCGTGCTCGGCGCCGAGCTGGCGGTCGTCTAGAAACCGGCGCGGTCGTCGCCGGAACCGGCAATCGGCGTACTATCACCGGCATGACCGGCGACGCGTCGACCTCCGAGAGCACCGTCACACCGCGCACCTACCTGTTCGCCCTCACCGACGGCGGTGGCACCGTTCCTCCGGAGCTCGGTGTCGCCCGCCGGCTGGTCGACCGGGGGCACCGGGTCATTGTGCTCGCGGACGAGTCGCTGGCGGACCAGGTGCGCAGCACCGGCGCGATGTTCGTGCCCTGCCGGTGGAGCCCGGCCGAGGCGTTCCGCGACTACGAGCTGCGCACCCCGACGAGCCTCGCGCGGGGGATCGCCGACTACATGTTCACCGGTCCGGCGCCGGCCCAGGCCAGGGACACGACGGCCGCTTTGGACGCCGTGCGGCCGGATCTGCTGGTCACTTCCTCCTTTGCGCTCGGCGCCATGATCGCCGCCGAGGCCCACGGATGCCCGTTCGACGTGCTGCTCCCCAACTCCTACCCGTTGCCGGCCGCGGGCATGCCGCCGTTCGGGTCCGGGCTGTCACCCGTGCACGGACCGCTCGGGCGACTGCGGGATGAGACCATGACCGCCCTGGGCGCCCGGATGATCGACCGGTACGCGCTGGCGAAGATCAACGCGGTACGGGCCGACCACGGTCTCGGCCCGGCCGCGCACATGTGGGACCAGATCCATCACGCCCGACGTCAGCTCGTGCTCACCTCCCGGGCGTTCGACTTTCCGGCGACGCTGCCGCACAACGCCCGCTATGTGGGGCCGATCCTGGACGATCCGGCCTGGGCGACCGAGGAGGAATGGGTCGCGCCGGCCGGTGGCAACCCGCTGGTCCTGGTCGCGATGTCCTCCACATTCCAGAACCAGGTGGACTGCCTGCAACGGGTCGTCGACGCGCTCGGCAGCCTGCCCGTGCGGGGCCTGGTGACCACGGGGCCCACGGTTCCCGCCGACGCGCTCCGGGCACCGGCGAATGTCACGGTGGTGGATTCGGCGCCGCACCGCGAGGTGATGCGCCAGGCCAGCCTCGTCGTCACCCACGGTGGCCACGGCACCGTCATCAAGGCGCTCGCGGCGGGACTGCCCCTGGTGATCCTGCACCACGGCCGCGACCAGGCCGACAACGCCGCCCGGGTCACGGCCCGCGGCGCCGGCGTGGCGGTGTCGCGGCGCGCACCGGCACCGCGCATCGCCCGGGGCGTGAGCACGGTGCTGGGCACCGACGACTACCGACAGGCCGCCGAAGCGCTGGGCCAGGCGATCCGACACGACGCCGCCGGCACTGCCCTGATCGACGAGCTCGAGACCCTGATCCCGGCGACCGGACGGACCAATCCCTCCACGCCGTAACCGAGCCGGTGAACGACCCCGAGGCGACGCCGTTCGGGCTGTGCGACTTCACAGAAACTCGTTTGTGTGTGAAACTTGACGACTTCTCGTGCCCGCTTGCGGCATCCGAGTGCCCGCAGGCCGGGCATCCGAACAAAAGGAACTCCAATGACGGATCAAACTTTTCAGTTGGCGGCGATTGTGCTGTACTTCGCCGGGATGCTCGCAATCGGCTGGTTTGCCTTTCGGCAAACGAAGGATCTGGACGACTACATGCTCGCCGGCCGCGGCCTGAAGCCCGGCACCGCGGCGCTCAGCGCCGGCGCATCCGACATGTCCGGTTGGCTGCTGCTCGGCCTGCCCGGCGCCATTTACGTGTCCGGTCTGGTGGAGGCGTGGATCGCGATCGGCCTCACCATCGGCGCCTGGCTGAACTGGAAGTTCGTGGCCCCGCGGCTGCGCTCGTACACCCACGTGTCCAACAACTCCATCACCATCCCGAGCTTCTTCGAGAACCGGCTCAAGGACACCTCGCGGCTGCTGCGCGTGGTCTCCGGTGTGATCATCCTGGTGTTCTTCACGTTCTACGTGTCCTCCGGCATGGTCGCCGGCGGGGTGTTCTTCGAGAACTCGTTCGGCTCCACCTTCCTGGCCGGGATGCTCATCGTCGCCGGCGTCACCCTGCTCTACACCCTCTTCGGCGGCTTCCTCGGCGCCACCCTCACCGACGTCGCGCAGGGCCTGCTGATGCTCGCCGCACTGATCGTGGTGCCCGTGGTGGCCCTCTCCGCCACCGGCGGAATCGGTGCCACCATCGACTCCATTCGCGAGGTCAACCCCGACCTGCTCTCGCTCACCGCCGGCGGATCCGTGCTCGGCGTCATCTCCGCCGCCGCGTGGGGCCTGGGCTACGTCGGCCAACCGCACATCCTCGTGCGGTTCATGGCGCTGCGCAGCCCGCAGGACGCCAAGGCCGGCCGCCGGATCGGCATCGGCTGGATGATCCTCACCGCCCTCGGCGCCCTGGCCACGGCGCTGATCGGCATCGCCTACTTCCAGCAGAACCCCGACGTGACCCTGGACAACCCGGAAACCGTGTTCCTGCTGCTCTCGCAGATCCTGTTCCACCCGTTCGTCGCCGGTCTGGTGCTCGCGGCGGTACTGGCCGCGATCATGAGCACCATCTCGTCGCAGCTGATCGTCTGCTCCTCGGCCCTGGTCGAGGACCTGTACAAGATCGTGGGCAAGAAGGATGCGACGCCCAAGCAGCTGGTCATGCTCGGCCGTCTGGGTGTGCTGCTGGTGGCCCTCGTCGCCGGGCTGATCGCACTGAACCGGGATTCGACCATCCTGGAACTGGTCGGCTTCGCCTGGGCCGGTTTCGGTGCGGCGTTCGGCCCCGTGGTGCTGCTCTCGCTGTACTGGAAGAAGCTCTCCACCTGGGGTGCCCTGGTGGGCATGGTCACCGGTGCCGTGGTTGTGTTCGTCTGGGGCAACTCCGAGCTGAGCGCCACGATGTATGAGATCGTGCCGGGCTTCCTTGCGAGCCTGCTGGTGACCGTGGTGGTCTCGCTGGCCACCTACAAGCCGTCGATGGAGATTGAGGCGGAGTTCGACGAAGCCGTGGCGCAGGCCCACCACAACTACACGAAGCCGGAAGATGCTCCGGCCGCCGTCTAGTTCTCGGCACTGCTTTCGTTCGCACCCCGCCCCGACCGATCATGGTCGCGGGCGGGGTGCGTTGTAGCGTGGGGGTGTGACCGAAAAGCAGCCGTACGAGAGTGTGCAGAGTTACGACGACTTCGAGGTGCGCCGCTGTCCCGGCCATGTGCTGGCCGAGATCGTGGTCGGTGGGCCGTTCGACGAGGCCGGCAACCGGGCCTTCCGTTCTCTGTTCGCCTACATCAGCGGAGAGAACGTCTCCCGCACCAAGGTGGCGATGACGGCGCCGGTGGTGCAGGATGCCGCCGGATCGCGGATTGCTATGACAGCCCCGGTGGTGCAGCAGCCTGTCGCAAACGAGGATGCCGCGGACGGCGACTACCGGGTGGCGTTCGTTCTGCCGGCGAGCCTCACCATCGACAGCGCCCCGCGCCCGACCAACCCCGAGGTGCACCTGCGTGCCGTGCCTGAGGCACTCGTGGCCGTCATCCGTTACCGCGGACGCTGGACCCAGGATAGCTACACGCGGCACCTCGACGAACTGCGGCAGGCCATCTCGGCCGCCGGGCTCACCCCGGTCGGTCAGCCGCGATTCGCCCGCTACGATCCACCGTTCAAGCCCGCGTTCCTGCGGCGCAACGAGGTGCTGATCAACGTCAATAAATCCTGAGCCGGCCGGCACCTCGAAAAGAGGAAACAGTGACTTCATTAGGACGGAATCGGGTGGGGTGACCCGGTGCTTCCGGACAGTGTTCCTATTTGATTGGATGAAATCATGGGAGCAGTCAGGAAGTCCGGTCCCCGTCGGAGGTTCACGGA
>NZ_JAXCHV010000028.1:0-44916 GCF_035984795.1 Cryobacterium sp. MP_3.1
CACGCTCAACATGGCTACCCCAACCCAACGCCTCGCCGAACTGCTCACCGCAGCCTAGAAACCCGACCCGTTGCATCCACCACTTGACTTTGCCGCCTCTGTGGGGGCGTCAACTGGCAACTCAGCTCAGCGACGGCCGCATCGTGGCTCCCGATTTGCCGCAAAGTACCCCTTCAGCGCCCGCTAAGGGTGCATGCGGCGCAAGTCGGGGGGCGGGTTCTGCGCGATTTGCCGCAAAGCGCCCCTTCCGGGCCCGCTACGGGTGCTTGTGGCACAAGTCGGCGCACGGATGCGCGGGGCTGTCAGACTGGGGGGATGAGCAGGGGCGAGCACGAACATCCGACGATCACACTGAAACTGAGCGGGCACCAGGCCGTCATCGAGCCGGACCGGTTCACGCCGGGCAGCTACCAGCTGGTGGTGGACGGCACCCCGCAGTCGCACGTGAACATCGACAACCCCGACGAGTTGTTCTTCGAGTACATCCAGCGCATCGGGCACGTCATCGACCTGATCGGCGACCCTGGCGAGGCCATCACGGCCGTGCACCTCGGCGCCGGCGCGCTCACCCTGCCCCGCTATGTGGAGGCGACCCGGCCCGGCTCCCGCCAGCAGGTGGTGGAGATCGAGAGCGACCTCATCGACTTCGTACGCGCCGAACTGCCCTGGGACAAGCGCGCCAACCTGCGGGTGCGGCACGGTGACGCCCGCGAGGTGCTGGGCAAGTTGCCCGCTGGGCTGCACGGCTCGGTGGACCTCGTGGTCGTCGACATCTTCTCGGGCGCCCGCACCCCGGCGCACGTGACCAGCAGGGAGTTCTACGAGCTGGCCGCTCCGCTGCTGTCGCCGCGCGGTGTGCTCGCGGTGAACGTGGCGGATGGGCCGGGCCTCGCGTTCGCCCGCAGCCAGGCCGCCACGCTGTCGGCCGTGTTCGGGCACGTCATCGGCCTCGCCGAGACGCAGGTGCTCAAGGGGCGCCGGTTCGGCAACATCGTCTTCGTGGCCGCGCACACCCCGCTCGACCTGCACTGGGTGCCGCGGCTGCTGGCCGGCGGCCCGCATCCGGCCAAGGTCGTCGAGGGCGCCGAGCTGGCCCAGTTCATGTCGGCCGCGTCGGTGTCCACGGATGCTACCGCCACGCCGTCGCCGCTGCCCGGCCGCACCGTGTTCCAGATCGGCAACTGAGCGCCCTCGCTCACGGTTCTCAGGACCAGGCCAGCGCGCTAGCGGCTGAGCCGGATGGTGTCCCCCAGCGTTGCCGTGCCCTCCGCATCGGGCCGGTAGTACTGGAGCACGAACTCATCGGCCGTCGCCTCGATCACGCTCGCCCCGGTCCCCTCCAGGCAGAGCCGACTTCCCTCTCGCAGTTCGACGGGACACACCCGGGTGTTGGCCGTACCCCCGATGCCGGCTGTGAGGTAGTGCAGACCATCGACCACGACGTCCTCATAGATGTGCTGATGGCCCGCGATGACAATATCGGCCCCCCACCCGGCGTAGTCCCAGCCAGCGGTGGGCCGCATCTCCCGGTTGTCTTCGTGGACGCCGGAGGTGTAGGCGGGGCGGTGGAACAGCACCACGTTCCAGGCATCCGGTCGCTCGGCACGCTGGTCAGTGAGTGTTTCCTTCAACCAGCCCCGCTGGATCTCCAACTCCTCTGGGGTGGTCTCGCTGTCCAGCACGATCAGGGTGACGTCGCCGATATCCTGTGTGTACCAGCGCTGCTGCTCGTCGGCGGCCGTGCTGAGGTACGGGAAGGCCGCACGATAGGCGTCGAGGCCGGCACCCACATCGGAGTAGTCGTGGTTGCCGAGCGTGGGCCACAGAGGTGGCGCGCCCCGCCCGCCCTCGCCTTGCTCGAAGTAGCCCCAGACCGATTCGGCATACGGAGTGCAGTCGACTTCGTTCTGGGTGTTGTCTCCGGCGGTCACGATGGCGTCAACGCCCCAGGAGGCGACCTGATCCGCCGTCCATTGTTCTCCGGCGTCGCACGTCCCGAAGTCGGAGATCAGCGCCAACCGGGTCGGCGGTGGCGGAGACGGTTCGATGCTTTCGGAGGGTCTCGGGTCGGAATTGGCCGGGGGAACGAATACGCATCCGGCCAGGACGAGAACAGCAGCCGCGGAGGCGACCACGCCCGCCACTGTGCGGCGGGCGCTTCGGCCATCCACTGCTCTCGTCTTCCGAGTCCTCACGTGTGACAGACCCCAATTCGGCTCAACACTTCGTCGCTCCCTAGGGCAGCGCCGGAAGGGTGGGCGTTGCCTTGGCCAGCAGGCGCACCTGGATCGCCTCGATTTGCTTGGACTGACCGGTCGTGCCCGCAGAGGCACCATTGCTCACCCACGGCTGCCAGCCGATGTCCTGCACGTGGGTGCGGTACGAGATGTCGTACTGGGAGGCCAGCTCCCCGGTCAGGCGGAACTGGATTCCCTCCATCTGCAGGGCTCGCCCGGTCGTCCCGATGTTGGAGGTAGGACGCCAACCCATCCAGCCGATGTTCTGAACGTGGGCGTTGGCCTCGATGTTCGCGACCGCAGGGGATCCCGGCGTCTCGACGACGAGCGATTCCATCTGCCTGAACTGGCCAAGGGTGCCCCCTACCTGGCCGGTGTTCACTTTGCGCTGCCAGCCGACATCCTGCAGGTGGGCCTTGTACCGGAGCATCGGTGTGGCGCCCTGTTCCTTGATCAGCATCGTGGCGCGCGTGGCGAGCCAGTCGCGGAGGTAGCCGACCTCGCCGGCGTAGGTGCTGTGGTAGTTCTTGCCGAAACCGGCGATCAGTAGCGTCGGCGTGCCCAGAATGGGCCACACGGCGAAGTTCGCAGCGGCGGAGGCCGCGATTTCGCTCTCCCAGCGGGTGATCTTGGCAGGCATCAGACCGACCTCGTGGGAGATACCCGCTTGCCACAGCTCGTTGGCGCGCTGGACGAATTCCTTGGAACGGAACAGGTCGAAGTAGAAGCCGTTGCCCTGCTGCCGCAGAATCTGCGCATTCTTCGCGTAGTCGGCCTGCGGATCCGAGCCGAGATGCAGCGCGCGGTCGTAGTTGCCCAACGCGCTATCGAAGTCCCACACCGGTCCGGCGAACAGCTTGCTGGCAGGTCCGTTTTTGTAGAAGTAGACGCTTGACTGCGTGATCTCAGGATTGGCTGTCTGTTCGAACACGTAATAGAACTTGACGAACGAGTCAACGTCGATCAGGGCGCTCAGCGCCACCCAGTCGACCTGCGGCGCCGCCAGGATCGCGTCCACCCTGTTCAGGGTGTTCTGGATGTCGTTCCAGCCGGCCTGGGTCTCGGCTGGAAGCGGACCCCCGTCCGGAACGCCGGCCTTCGAGTCCTTCAGGACGAACAGTGACCTACTGGTCGCGGTTCGGAAGTTGTAGGGCTCGGCCAGGCCATAGTTGTTGTCCAACTCGACCATCACGCCCGTCGGGTCAGTGAGGTCCACGCGGTTCGTCTTGACCTCGGTCTTCTCGCTGATCAAATAGTTGCCGAGGTAGGCGCCGTTGACCCGGAGGTCGACCCATCTGGACTCGGGCGAGTAGGCCAGCCCGATTGACGTGGCCAGCTCGAAGGCGGCCTTGTTGCGCATCAGCGACGCATCGGCGGCGTTCGCGAGAAGAATCCACGTCTTCGACGGGGCCATGCCCAGAACAGCGGTGTTCTGCTCGAACTTGATCTGGTACGGCTTTGTGGCCAGGTTCCAGGTGTAGTTGCCACGGCCCTTGATCTCGCCGAGAGCCGGCACCGAGATGCTGTTCACCCCGGCAGGGTCCTCGACAGTCATCGTTGTCGCGACCTTATTGTCTTTGGATGCGTGCACGTAGCTCAGCGTGTTGCGCGAGGCGTCTGGGTCGCTGAGGGTGATGTTCAGGGTAGGCAGGTTCGGTGTCTGTGGTGCTGCGGTGGCGTGTGTCGGGTCACCGACATTGACGAGGGTGATGGTGAGGGCGGCGGTCATGATGACGACCAACGCTCGCAGGGCTAGGCCCTCGCGAGACTGTATCTGCATTGGAGAGGCCTTTCGTGTGGTCCCCTCAACACGGGGACATAAGCCGGATAGCGAGTCGGCGTCGGCGTTGACGACGATGCCCGTCTGGTGGCACACCATACGCCTAACCTGAGGATCTCTCATGCCTCTTGCGCAGATGAAAGCTCGGGACATACCCCCGATCGGGCGTCAGCGCCTCGCCACCGGGGTTACTCTGGAGGGGAACCCGACCTCCCCGCGGCACCCCACGGCCGCCCTGTCAAGGACATCATCCTGACCATCATCACTGGCTACGACGCCGTCACCCTCCGGGAAAAAGTCGACCTTCCTGCCGCCGCAGAACGTCTCGACGACCTCGGCCAACTCCGCAGCCTCTCGGCGCTGAACGAGAAGGTCACCCTGCTGCGCTTGCTCGATCGCCTCGACGAGGCGTTCGAGATCGCCAACCAGGCGTTGCGCCAGGCCCGGTTCACCGGTGACCGGCAGGACTTCGTGCTGTGCCGCATCCGCCGTGCCCAGGTGATGCAGTTTCAGGCCAAGCTCGAGGAGGCCGCGTCCGAACTGACCCAGTGCGTGCTCGAGTCGGAGACTCACGAGTGGAACCTCACCGCCGCGTTCGCCCGGGAGACTCGCGGCAAGGTGCACTTCGAACAGGACGACCTCGACGGCGCCCTGGCCGACTTCACCGCCGCCGTGTTCCTGCGCGACAAGTCCGGGGCCTCGCCCGATGAGCTGGAGAGCGCCCTGATCGCCGTGGCCGTCGTGGAGTCCTTCATCGGCGAGCGCCGCGCCCTGCGCTGACGTCCCACCGCGCATCGCTCCCGGTGCCCGGGCACGGATCTGACCAATTCCAAGAGTTTCGTGGCATTCTGCAGGAGATATGCATCACAGACGGGTTTGGGCCGGCGTGGTCGCCGCGGGCATGGCGACGTTGCTGTGCGCCTGCACGGCGAGCGCTCCCCGGCCCAGCGCCAGCACCAGCACGCCGGCGCGGCCCACTCCGGCGGCGACCGGCCCGGCGGCGGATGCGACGCCCGTGCCGGTGCGTCCGCTGGGTGAGCCCGTCGTGATCGCGGAGGGGTTGGACGCTCCGTGGTCGATCCTGCGCCTGCCCAACGGCGCCACCCTGATCAGCGAACGTGACACGGCCCTCGTGCGCGAGCTGCTGCCGGACGGTGGCCTGCGGGACGCCGGGACCGTCGCCCGGGTCGAACCGGTGGGCGAGGGCGGGCTGCTCGGGCTGGCGTTCCTGGCCGCGGGCGACGGCGCGGCCGACCCGGCCACCCCCGATGCCGGTTGGGTCTACGCGTACTTCACCGCCGCATCCGACAACCGCATCGTGCGGATGCCGCTGACCGGCACCGCGGGCGGCCTCGGTCTCGGCGAGCCGGAGACGGTGCTCAGCGGCATCCCCGCGGCAAGCAACCACAACGGCGGGCGCATCGGGTTCGGCCCGGACGGCCTGCTCTACGCCACCGTCGGCGACGCGGGCGAGTCCGGCAACGCGCAGGACCTCGGGTCGCTGGGCGGCAAGATCCTGCGCATGACCCCTACCGGGCAGGCCCCGGCCGACAACCCGTTCGGCAGCCTGGTCTACTCGTACGGCCACCGTAACCCGCAGGGCCTCGCCTGGGACTCGTCCGGGCAGCTCTGGGCCAGCGAATTCGGTCAGAACACCTGGGACGAGCTCAACCTGATCACCGCCGGCGGCAACTACGGTTGGCCCGAGGCGGAGGGTGCAGGCGGCGGCGCCGGCTTCATCGACCCCGTGCAGCAGTGGTCCACCGATGAGGCCAGCCCGAGCGGCCTAGCCGTGGTGAACGACACCCTGTTTCTGGCCGCGCTCCGCGGCGAACGGCTGTGGCGCGTCGATCCCTCCACAGGCACCGTCGACGGGTGGTTTGTCAACAGCTTCGGGCGCCTGCGCGATGTGGTGTCCGGGCCGGATGGCACACTGTGGTTCGTGAGCAACAATACGGATGGCCGCGGCGCCCCCTCCCCCGGCGACGACCGTCTTTACCAGGTGCAGGTGGGGCCCTGATGGCCGACCTGGTTCGGGTGCGCCACTGGGCGGACGCGCTGATAGCCCTGCACCTTGACCCCAGCTGGTCCTTCGACTTCGACAACGCCAAGAAGCGCGCCGGGCTGTGCAACTTCACCGCCAAGAAGATCACCGTGTCCCGATACCTGGCCGCCCGGTACGGCGACGACGAGATCCACCAAATCCTGCTGCACGAGGTGGCGCACGCCCTGGCCGGCGCCCGGGCCGGGCACGGCCCCGTCTGGCGGAGCGTGGCCTTCGGGTTCGGCTACGACGGCAAGCGCACCCACGACGGCGAGATCGCCGACGACCTGGCGCCGTGGGTGGGCACCTGCTCCGCCGGCCACACTCACTACCGGTACCGCCAACCCACCCGTCCGCTGGCCTGCGGGCTGTGCGGCCGCGGCTTCACCGCCGCGCACGTGATCACCTGGACCCGGCGCGAGATCACCCCGGCCACCCGACGCCGGGCCGCCGCCGCCGCCCGCTGACCCGCTGGTCGGGGCGCGGGCTCCGGGCGCCACGCGGTGGCATGTGGTGTTGGGCGCTGGCGTGCGGTGCACATTCACGCACCGCGGCATCCCGAACGCCCGGCGACCCAGTGCATCCGCCGTAACGGCGCGACGAAGCAACCGAACTGTTACCGAAGCGGACAAATGTTACCGGCACACCGGGCGCGATTGTCCGCACCGGTAACAGTTAGGAGCGGGACGTGGACAGCGCGCCACGGATACGCCGCGTGCTGCGGGCGGGCGCTACTCGACGACCTTGAGATCCTTCCAGAACGCGACGTAGCCGCTGTAGTCCTGGCCGACCCGGTCGAACGAGCTCGGGGTGGGGGTGGGGTAGCTGAAGGCCCCGTCGGTGACGCTGGACGTGCCGTCGCTCACGGTGAAGTACTGGCACTCGCCCTTCCACGAGCACGTGTACGCGGTGTCCGTTTCGGTGAGGAGGCCCGCGGTGATGCTCGACGGCGGGAAGTACCAGTTGCCCTCGATCTTGATCAGGTCTTCCTGCGCGGCCTCGGCCACGATCGTGCCGTTGAGTACTGCCTTCATTGCGGGCTCCTTAAGCGGGTGGTGCGGATGGGCGGGGCCGCGCAGTCAGATACGCGTGACCGGTGAAACGCCGGTCGGCGCATCCGCATTCCCGGCGGTCTTCGCCGGAATGCTCCGAACGGACCGGTCAGGCGGGGAAGATGAACTCGGTGACGACCGTAAGGCCCTCGGGTCCAGCCCCCGCGACCGGAGCCGGGCCATCCGGTGCGATGGGTACCTGGCCGGCGGCGGCGAGGGCCTGGCCGGTTTCGGAGGCCTTGACCAGGTGCTTCACGGCGCGCTTGAGGCCCACGAAGCTCGCGGCCGCTGCGGCGGCTTCGGGTGAGCAGTGGTCGATGCCCCGTTCGGCGAGGGCGTCGATCACGGCGCCGGCCACGAGCAGGTCTTCCATGGCGAAGCGGGTGGTGCCGTCGGCACGGCGCTCCCCCACCGCGACGACCGCCACCGAGAAGCGGTCACCCTTCTCGGTCTGGCGGGCGAGCGCCCAGTCGGCCACGAGGGTGCTGGTGCTGAGATCGGCGACGATCACGGTGTGGGCGGCGAGCCGGGTGGGGAAGCCGCGCGCGACATCCACCGTGGGCAGGGCATCGGCGAGCACTATGACGTCGGCATCGGCCGCGAGGGCCTGGAAGCCGGCGAGGCCCCAGTCGAATCGGACCTGGTACTTGATCTGGGGCTCGGCGTCGCTCACCGGTTCAGAATACCGGGCGGGGTGCACTCACCGGGCGACGCGTTCCGGCCGCTACCGCCCGAGTTGCCCCGGTGCGGACGAGGTGCCCCCGCGCACTGGGGCATCTCGACCGCAGGTGGGCAACTCGGCGAGCTAGCGGGCGTCGTAGTGCGCGAGGGCGTCGGCGTCGGTGGCGTGGGTCATGGCCCGGCGGGCGGCGTCGAGCGCGGCCACCGGGTCGGCCTCGGCCTCGGCGAGGGCGAGCTGGCGTTCGGCCTCGGCCAGACGGGTGCGGGCGCCGGCGCCGACCCGGGCGCGGTTGGCGGTGATGAAGTCGCGGGTGATGCCGATTTGACTGCGAGCGGCCAGCCGGGCGCCCACGTAGGCCTCGCGGGCGTTGTCGCGGCGCAGCTGCCGGTTGCGGGCCTCGGAGCGGGTGACGTCGAGGCCGTCGAGGGCCTCGCGCAGCCGGGCGAGGTCGGCGGACGGGTCGCTCACCCGGCCGGGACGGCGCAGCTCAGCCACGACCGCATCCGCGGCGGCGATCACCCGGTTGAGGTCGGCGCTGGCGTCGGACTCCTCGTGCCGGTCGCGCAGGGCGCGCGCCTCGGCGAGTTCGGTCTCGGCCACGGCAAGGGCCGTGCCCAGGCTGGCGAAACCCACGTGCAGCTCGTCCTCACCGGTTTCAATGGCGTCCAGCAGCGCCGAGGCGGTGAACAGGGCGTGCTCGGCGGCGCTGACCTGCTCGCCGACCGGTTCCGTGGCCCCGGCCGCCAGGCGCGCGTCGGCGGCATCCGCGGCCCTGAGGCCCACATCAATGGCGGTACGGGCGCGCTCGACGTTGCCGCTGATCGAGGCGAGCGCCGACGCGGAGTAGCTGGTGGCGAGCCGGTTGAGGGTGGCGGCGCCGCCGGCCAGCCGGTCGTTCGCGCGGTCGAGGCGGCGTCGCAGCCGCTCGAGTTGCAGCGGAGCGTTCTGCTCGACGACCCGTTTGGTATCAAAATTGCGCGTCTGCGCGTCGAGGCGGGCGGTGGCCTCGTCGGCGAGACGGGTGATCTTCTCGGTCCACTGGCGGACCTGCGCGTCGGTGTCCGGGTCGCTGTCATCGAGCTGGTGTTTCAGCGCGAAGGCCTCGCGCAGCTGGCGCCTGGACGCGGTGAGGGCGTCGGCGAAGTCGGCTGTGGCTCGTTCACCGAACTGGGCGATCGCGAAACCGAGCTCATCGGTGGCGGCCTCGATGAGGTCATCCGCCCGCACCAGGCTGATCGCCGCGGCGCGCTCTCGTTCGGCGATCTCGGCGATCTCGGCCGCACGGATGCCGCGGGCCTTGCGCCGGGACGCCGACACGAACAGCCAGATGACGCCCACGACCACGCCGAGGACGATGACGGACGGGAGCCACCACAAAGCATCAGTCATGCGGCCATCCTATTGAGCGAAGCTGGTGGAATGGCTGGTGGCAGGCCGGTCCCGGGCGCGTTTCGGACGGCGCCCGGAGGGCGCGGGACCGCCCCGAGACCACCCCGAGCTGCTCACTGCACCTCCTGCGGCCCAGCGCGCCCGCTATAGCGGGCGCGGCCAGCCATACGAGGTGCAACGAAGCCTCACGGGCGCGAGGCACGGGCGGGCGGCGAGGCCGCGCGGCTAGCGGCGGCGGTCGTCGGCGCTGGGCCGGCGCATCTGCGCCCGGATCAGCTCGAAGTCGTGCCGGCTGATCTCCAGCAGCCCTCGGCGCAACTGCCGGCCCCAGTCGGGGTCGTCGCGGGTGAGGTCGAGCACCTTCAGCAGCGGCCGGATCGACGCGGGCTCGGCGGCCGGGTCGTACTGCACCCGTCGCCGCCAGGGCCGGTACTCGCTGCCGGAGTCACCCACCTGCACCACCACGTTGTCGCTGACATAGCCGATCGCCGTGAACTGCCGCAGTCGCTCCCCCTCGAATTCGGTCTTGGGCGAGTAGTAGACCAGCCCATCGGATTCGTTCATGCTTTCGAGGATCTCGCGGGCGGCGAAGTTCATCTGGGCCAGGCCCATGGCGACGCTCCGCAGCACATACTCCTGCTGCACCACCCCGAGCCAGTACCGAATCGCCACGTACCAGTTGTACTGCATCGCTCTGACAGCACAGACTGAGAGCATGCGCGTACTGCTGAAAGAGATCCTCGACTGCACCCCGGATGCCGCCTGGCGGGCTCTGGCGAGCCCCACGGTGTTCCGCGAGGTCAGCGGCCCGCTGATGAGCATCGCCTCCCTCGAAACGGAAGGCTTCCCCACCCGCTGGACGCCGGGAGAGCACCCGGTGACCATGAGCGGTCTGGGCCTGGTGCCGCTGGGCGAGCAGATGATCCGGCTGGAGATGCGCACCACCCCGGACGGCGTGCGCATCGTGCACGACACCGGCAACGGCGTCTCCGGCGCGATGAAGACGCTCACGCACTGGGACCACCGCATGGCCATCTCCCCCGACCCGGCCGGCACCGGCAAGACCCTCTACCGCGACCAGCTGATCTTCTCCGCCGGTCCGGCCACTCTGGCGGTGTGGCCCGGCCTCTGGGCGTTCTGGCAGCTGCGGATGCGTCGACTCAAGGCCCTGGCGCCCACCTGGCAGTACGACCTGGGCGCCGACGATCCCGCATTCGTGGCCGCGGGCGCGGCCGAGGGCCCTGACGGGAACGACGGGTTAGCCTGACGGTATGAGCACAAGCATCGGAGCCCTGCAGATCGCCGACTGGCGCCGCCGCGTGTTCGGGCTTTACGGCGGGGTGCGGCAGCTGAGCGCGCGCAAGCCGGCCGCCGGCCACGAACTCTGGCGCTCCGGGCGCGATGAACTCTTCGCCGGGCATCCGGCGTCGCCGCTGCTGCCGGACGACAGGGCCGCGTTCACCGGGCTCACCGTCGCAGCTTACGACCCGGACTGGCGCTTCGAGGTGGAGGTGCACCGGGCAGCGGAGCCGCTGCGCATCACGGTGGAGACCGGCACCGACGGTGTCGTGCCGTTCGACCTGGTCGGCTCCGTGCGGCTGCCCTACATCGGCTCCCTCGACCTCTGGCGGCTCGCCAGCTACGGCGGCGGCCTGTTCCTGCCGCTCAAGGACGCCCTCGCGGGTAAGTCCGGCGGCACCTACGGCGGCGGCCGCTACCTGCTGGACACCATCAAGGGCGCCGACCTCGGCCCGGGCACCGGCGACGACAGCCTGATCCTGGACTTCAACTTCGCGTACAACCCGTCCTGCGCGTACGACCCGATGTGGGCCTGCCCGTTGCCGCAGGCCGGCAACATCGTCACCGCCGAGGTGCCGGTCGGCGAACTGTACCTGCCCAGAGACTAGAGTCGAAAGTCCCGGCCAGCCCCTGATACGGCTGGATTCTGGCTGCGCGCTTGACAGCATCCGCTAGAGTAGGGGTACTTGTGAGTGCGTAGTTGCGCTCACTGCGTCGTAGAACGCCCTCTTCTTATCGACGGCCGCCTCGCCCGAGTATGACTCGTTGCTGGCGGCCCTCTCGATTTCCGAATGAAACTTTCTTACGGCGAACGGATGTGCCCATCGGCACCTTCGCCATGTGAATCCTCCTGGCTCCGGCCGTCGCTCTGTGCGTCACCGGTTCGAGCGAGGAGACTGATGCCCCGAAAGGCACCACTTTGTCTGAAACTTCCTTTGGCGCGCTTGGCGTGCCCGCTCCCCTCGTTGCCGTGCTCACCTCGCAGGGCATCGACAGCCCGTTCCCGATCCAGGTCGACACCCTGCCCGACACCCTCAAGGGCCGCGACGTCCTCGGCCGCGGTAAGACCGGCTCCGGCAAGACCCTGGCCTTCTCCATCCCGATGGTGTCCCGCCTCGGCGGCAAGCTCGCCGGCGGCAAGCGCCGCCCGGGCCGCCCGCTCGGCCTGATCCTCGCGCCGACCCGCGAGCTGGCCACCCAGATCACCGCGGCGCTCACCCCCCTCGCCGAGGCCTACGGCCTGAACACCACCACCATCTTCGGCGGCGTCTCGCAGAACCGTCAGGTCGCCGCGCTCAAGGCCGGCGTCGACATCGTCGTGGCCTGCCCCGGCCGCCTCGAGGACCTCATGAAGCAGGGCTTCGTGAACCTCGACTCCGTTGAGATCACCGTGCTCGACGAGGCCGACCACATGGCCGACCTGGGCTTCCTGCCCGTCGTCACGCGCATCCTGGACAAGACCCCGTCCAGCGGCCAGCGCCTGCTGTTCTCGGCCACGCTCGACAACGGCGTGGACAAGATCGTGCGCCGGTTCCTGCACAACGAGGTTCTGCACTCCGTCGACGAGGCCACCAGCCACGTCTCCGCGATGACCCACCACGTGTTCGAGGTCGATGGCGCCGACAGCAAGAAGGAGCTCATCGAGAAGCTCGCTTCGGGCAGCGGTCGCCGCATCCTCTTCATGCGCACCAAGCACCACGCCAAGAAGCTGGCCAAGGCGCTGACGGATGCGGGCATCCCCTCCGTCGACCTGCACGGCAACCTGTCGCAGGTGGCCCGTGACCGCAACCTCGCCGCGTTCAGCGCCGGCGACGTGAAGGTTCTCGTCGCCACCGACGTGGCCGCCCGAGGCGTGCACGTTGACGACATCGAACTCGTCATCCACGTCGACCCGCCTGCAGAGCACAAGGCGTACCTGCACCGCTCGGGCCGTACCGCCCGCGCCGGCAGCGCCGGTGACGTCGTCACCATCGTGCTGCCCGCGCAGAAGCGCGACACCGACCAGCTGCTGCGCAAGGCCGCCATCACGGTGACCCCGCAGCGCGTGAACGCGTCGTCGCCCGCCGTTGTCGCCCTCACCGGTGACGTGGCCGCGTACGTCAAGCCGGTGCCGCGTGTCGAGCAGCCGCACGGCCAGTCGCAGGGCGGCCGCTCGCAGGGCGCCAACGCCCAGCGCAAGCGCGTCAACCGTGACGAGCGCGACAACGGCGGCCGCGGTTCACGCGACGCCGGTGGCCGTGGCGGCCGCAGCGGCGATGCCGTCGCCGCCGGTGGCGCCCGTCGCGACCGCACCGAGCGTCCGGCCTCCTCCGGCCGCAGCCACGCTCCCCGCACGGGTGGTTCAGGTTCGGGCACCGGCGGCTCCGGCCGCTCCGGTGGCCTTCAGGTCTGCGGACTGGTGCGCGGCTCCGGTTCCACCGGCGGCGGCGCCCGTCGCTCGGCTCCGCGCCGCGCGCAGGGCTAGTCAGCCCGTACTGCTTGTACGACCCGAACGGGCCGGCCCCTCACGGGGCCGGCCCGTTCGTCGTTCCCCGGCCCTGGCTGCATAACTCCTGCAGAGCTCTGCCCGGCCGGGGTTCCGCCGCGTGATTCTGGGGTGCCACCGGCGCATCCCTTGAAAGTGCAGGAGTAGCGCTCGGGCCGGGCCGGCGAGGGGCAGGGCGGGGCCGGCGGCTGGATGGTTCGGCGGGGTCGGTGGCCGGGGTTAGGGTCGAAGTATGAACACCACCGTTGTTGTTCGGCCCGTCACCGAGACGGATGCCGACAGCCTGGGCCGCGTCCACGCGGCTTGCTGGCACGAATCCTATGACCACATCCTCAGCCAGGCTGCACTGTCGCAGCTGCACCCGGAACGCCTTGCCCAAATGTGGCGCCGCTTCTCGGTGCAGGGCCCCGGATACCGCCACGTCGTGGCTGAACTCGACGGCGAGATCGTCGGTTTCGCCGGCAGCGGCCCTGGCCGCGACGCCGGCAAGCCCACCGAGCACGAGCTCTACTTCGTCTACCTGCTGCAGGCCCACCAGGGCACCGGCATCGGCCAGGCCCTCTTCGACGCCGTCGTCGATCCCGGCCCCACCTACCTCTGGGTCGCCGCGGACAACCCCCGCGCGCACCGCTTCTACGCCCGTAACGGCTACCTGCCCGACGGCCAGGAGCGCACCGAAGAGGTGCTGGGCGAACCATTCCGCGAGGTGCGCCTCGAGCGTTAGCAGCCGGCCACCCAGGCCCTGAGCCGAGCCCGATCCCGCCCAGCGGGGTCGGGCTTTCGCGCGCCCACCAGCCACGCCCGGCACCGTAAAATCAGGGGATGCCTACGATTCCTGTGATCCTCGACGTCGACACCGGCGTCGATGATGCCCTCGCCATCCTCTTCGCCGTCGCCCACCCCGACATCGAGGTGCTCGGCATCAGCTGTGTCGCCGGCAACGCCTCACTCGAGCGGGTCGTGGAGAACACCCTGCGGATCCTCGATGTCGCCGGAGCTCCCGACATCCCGGTCGCGGCCGGCGCCCGCCGTCCGTTGATCTCGCCGGCCCGCAGCGCGTCGCACGTGCACGGCGAGGGCGGTCTGGGCACCGTGCACCTGCCGCCGGGCGAGCGCACGCCGGCGCCGGTCAACGCCGTCGAGCTGATGCGCCGGCTCATCACCGACAGCCCCCGCCCGGTGACCGTGGTGGCACTGGCCCCGCAGACCAACCTCGCGCTGCTGCTGCGCCAGTACCCCGACCTGGCCGAGAACATCGAACGGATCGTGTTCATGGGCGGCTCGGCCAGCGTGGGCAACGCCACTGCCGTGGCCGAGTTCAACGTGTGGCACGACCCCGAGGCGGCGGCGATCGTACTCGACGCGGGCATCCCCACCTTCATGTACGGGCTGGACGTCTTCAACCAGGTGAGCGTTGACCGCGACCTGGCCACCGCGCTGGAGAGCGGCGACTCCGGCTACGGGCGGGTGGTCGGAGCGCTGCTGGCGAACCGGGTCGCCCGCAGCGAGAACAGCGCGGCCGAGTACACCGGGCTGATCGGTGACGCCGGGGCGCTTTGCGCGCTCGTCGACCCGGATGCGCTGACCACCCGACTGTTGCCCGTGCGGGTGGAGCTCACCGGGTACGGTCGCGGCCAGACCATCGTGGACCAGCGTCGCCGGGTGGGCGAAGACATCCTGCACGGCACCGCGGGCACCTGGGAGGTCGTGGAGGTCGCCCTGGACGTGGACGCCCCACGCTTTGCCCGCCTGTTCCTCGACACCCTGGGCCTCTCCCCCCTCGCGAACTGAGAGAAAAGCCCAAAAACTCGCCCGCGAAGGTGCTTAGGTCACAGTTCGCGGATGCGGGGGTCAGCGCAGGGCGCCGACCGAGGCCAGGGCCATGCGCAGGAGGCCACCGCGGCCGCCTTCCATCTCGGCCGAGACGGCGTCGGTGGCCGCCTCCTCCGGGGTCATCCAGGTGAGCTCGAGGGCATCCTGGCGGGGGTCGCAGGTGCCGGTGACGGGCACGACGTAGGCCAGCGACACGGCGTGCTGGCGGTCATCCGTGAACGCGGTGATGCCGGGCATCGGGAAGTACTCGGCAACCGAGTACGGCACCGGGCTCGGCGGCAGCTGCGGGAACGCCATCGGGCCGAGGTCCTTCTCGAGGTGCCGGAACAGGGCGTCGCGCAGGGTCTCGCCGTAGAGCACCCGGCCGGAGACCAGGGTGCGGGTCATTTTGCCCTCGGGGGTGGCGCGCAGCAGCACACCGACCTCGACGACCTGGCCCAGACCGTCGACGCGCACGGGCACGGCCTCGACGTACAGCAGCGGCAGCCGCTGGCGGATCTCGGCGAGCTCGACATCGCTCAGCCAACCCGGGTTCGAGTTGGGCGGCGGTGCGTCATCCCCGCCAGGCGTCCAGTCCGGATCGGGGTCAGGGGTGCGCACGCTCATAGTTCATTCTCACTCACGAGAGCCGCGGATGCACCACCGGGGTCCGCGAGTCCGCCCGCCCCGACCCCGCGAGCTGTGAGAAAAGGCACTTTCGTGGGCCTTAGGTCTTAGTTCGCGAGACCCCGCGGGTCTCGGGCGGGCGTGGAAGGATTGAGGGAGTCGGCGCTTTACCTGCGTCGACACCGACGTGAGGAACCGACACATGGCCACCAGCATCCGCCCCGAGCCGATCGATCCGGCCGCCGTGCTGTGGTCGGCCGCCGCACCCGACCGGGTGGGGCGCCCGCTGCTGCTGGTGCTGCACGGCTATGGGTCGACCGAGGGCGACCTGTTCGCGCTGGCCCCGCACCTGCCGCTGCAGCCGACGATCGCGGCGCTGCGGGCGCCACTGCCGGCCGGTCAGGGTTGGTCGTGGTTTCCCATCGGGGTGCCCGGCGATCCCGTCGGTGACGCTCTCGACGCGGCAGCGCTCGGCATCATCGAGTGGCTCGACGCCCTCCCCGAGCAGCCCACGTCCATCGGCCTGCTCGGCTTCTCGCAGGGCGGCGCCATGACGCTGCAGCTGATGCGGCACGCGCCGGAACGGTTCGCGTTCGCGGTGCAGTTGTCCGGGTTCATCGGCAGCGGCACGCATCCGGGCGACGCACGGCTCAAAGAGCTCGCGCCGCCGGTGTTCTGGGGCCGCGGCACTCTGGACCCGGTGATCCCCGAGGGCGCTGTCGCCCGCACCCAAGCCTGGCTGCCGGCGCACTCCACACTCACCGAGGGCATCTACGAGGGAATGGGCCATTCCATCTCGCAGGCCGAACTCGGCGAGATCGTCGCGTTCCTGCGCGAGCAGTACGCGGCTCCGGCGACGCCGGCGGTGCCGACCGCCTGACGGCGCACCCCAGCACGGATGCCCCGACGTGCCCCCGAACGGACGAATTGCCCCGTCCCAATGGAGCAACTCGTCCGGGGCGGGGCAACTCGGTGAAACCAGAGAGCTAGGAGTTCTTGCGGGCGGCCTTCTCGTTCTGTGCGGCGAAACGCTCGGCGTGCGCCTTCTTGCGGGCCTTCTCAGCATCGCGGTCCTTCACGCGGATCTGCTCCTCGCGCACCTCGAACTGGGTGGCGCGCTCTGTGACGAGCCAGGCCGGCGGCTGCTGCAGCAGTGCCTGGATCTCGGCGCTGGTCAGCGGCTCGGTGACCTCACCGCGCACCAGGCCTGAGATCGACACGCCGAGCTTGGCGGCGACGACCTGCTTGGGGTGCGGGCCGTTGGCGCGCAGCTGGGTGAGCCACTCCGGCGGGTTCGCCTCGAGGGCGGCCAGCTCGGTGCGGGACACCGGCGTGGACTGGAACTCCTCGGGTGCTGCTTCGAGCAGAATCCCGAGCTTCTGGGCAGCCGTGGCCGGCTTCATGGTCTGGGGCTTCTTCTCGCTCATGGTTCCAGCGTATAGCCTGAGAGCACTATGGTTTCGGTGTCCTGCGCCCGGACACCACCAAAACGGCCCGCCGCCGGCACGTCGCACGCGCCCGCGGAGCCACCACCCACACTGATTTTGCACACGAGAGGATGCCGGTGACCTTTTCCATTGCCTTCGTCGCCGGGGTCACCCCCACCAAATGGACCCGCATCTGGGCCGAGCGGCGCCCGGAGGTCGAGCTCTCGGTCTTCCGCACCAGCATCGCCGATCAGGAGCTCGTTCTGCGCGACGGCCGCGCCGACGTGAGCCTGGTGCGCCTGCCCATCGATGAAGACGGCCTGAGCCTGATCAACCTGTACAACGAGATCCCCGTGCTGGTGATGGCGAAGGATCACTTCCTGGCCGACGCCGACAGCGTGGTCGTGGCCGACCTGGTCGACGAGCACTTGCTGCAGGATCCCGACGACGTCCCCGAGTGGCGCGACGCGGCCGTTGAGGTGCGCGACGGCAGCCGCCGCCCGCTGCCGCCGATGCGCGACATGGACGAGACCATGGAACTGGTCGCCGCCGGCGTGGGCATCGTCATCCTGCCGCACTCGGTGGCCCGCCTGCACAGCCGCAAGGATGTCGTCTCCAAGCCGGTGGAGGACACCGCCGAGAGCCGCATCGCACTGGCCTGGCGCACGGTTGACACCACGCCCGACGTGGAGGAGTTCATCGGCATCGTGCGCGGCCGCACCCCGGACAGCTCACGCACCAACGCGGTCGCGGCCGGCGACGAGCCCGTGAAGAAGGAAAAGAAGACCGCCAAGGCCAAGGCCGCCGCCAAAGCAGTGCGCGCCGCGGCTGCGGCGGCCAAACCGGCCACCGCGCGCAAGACGCAGAGCGCCGGCCGCACCCGCAACTCCCCCAGCCCGCAGGCCGGCAAGCGCCGCGGCGGTCGCTGACCCGCCTCCCGCACGTCCCCGCGGGGAACACCACCCCCGAGATGCCCCGCTGCGGACGAGTTGCCCCGGCGCACCGGGGCAACTCGTCCGCAGGTGGGCAACTCGCGGAAGTGGGTCGCGCAATTACGCGAGCGACACCGGCTGCCGCACCACCGTGCGCAGCTTCTCCGGCGCGACGCGGCGCGGGTCGCCCAGGTAGACCTCGTGGTGCCGGCCGCGCTCGCGGAGGCCCGCCTGCGGGAGAACCTCGCCGTGCAGCCGGGCCAGCGCCGGCGCCTCGTCGTCGTAGGAGCCCACGTGCAGCAGCTGCGCGCAGAGTCCCTCGTCGAGCCGCTCTATGCGCACCCGGTCGAGGGCGGGCAGCGTCTTCTTCTTGCCGCGGGCCGCCGTGATGGCCTCCTCGATCGCCCCGTCGCTCACCCAGTCCGGTTGGCTGATCAGCATGGTCCAGCTCCACGCGGCCTTGTCGCGGGCACTGAACACGGATGCGTCGTCGGCGTACCAGAGCCCCTCCAGCGGGCCCACCACCAGGTCGCGGCCGCCACCGCGCTTGCTGGTGAACTTCACCGTGTACGACACCGCGTAGAGCGCCTCGACGGCCTCGACGTAGGCCGGCGCCGTGTTCGGATTCCCCGACCCGTCCACGGCGAGGAAGCTTTGCGGCGGCACCACCAGCGTCTCCCAGTCCCGGTTCTTCGGGGCGTACACTGCGCGCAGTTCTCGCTTCACGTCGTACGGCGCGGTCGCGACCTCGGTCACCAAAATCAGGCTTCCATCACTGCGATGACGTTGCCGGCCGGGTCGGCGAACCAGCCGCCGGTTGGCATCCCGCCGCCGCGTACGATTCCCCGCTCGTCCTGCTCGAAGCCGTCGTAGCGCAGCATTTCCACACCACGTTCCACCAGGGCATCCACCGACAGCTCGATGTCGGCCACTGCGAGGTTGAGGATGGTGAACACCGCGGGTTCGTGGTCCTCTTTGGGGTAGACGATCACCATCGCGCCGCCCGGCAGGGTGATTTCCAGCAGGCCCATCGGGTTGTCCACGACGTCGAGTCCGAGCACATCCCGGTAGAAGCCGCGGGCTGCCTCCAGGTCCGGCACGGCGAACCCGCTGAAGCCACGCAGGTAGGTCAGTTCTGATGTTGTCATGATCAGCTCCCTCTGGTTGAGTTTCCGAACCCGGTCAGCGGGAGCTGATCGAGGCGAACTTACGGATGCACAATGGCACAAACACCACGAGCAGCACAACAACCCCGATGAGCACGGTCAGCACTGGATTCTGCAGCGTCCAGACATCCGGCACCGGAGCACTGCCCTCGTTGCCGAAGAGTTCGCGGGCGGCCTGCACGAGCGCTGACACCGGGTTGAGTTCCGCGAAGACCCGCAACGGGTCGGGCAGGGTCTCGATCGGCACGAACGCGTTGGAGATGAAGGTGATCGGGAACAGGATGATGAACGAGGCGTTGTTGATCACCTCGGGTGAGCGCACGCTCATGCCCAGCAGCGCCATGACCCAGCTGAACGCATAGCTGAACAGCAGCAATAGCCCGAGTCCGGCGAAGAACTCGCCCATCGACGAGTTCACCCGCCAGCCGACCAGGAAGCCGGTTGCCATCATGATGATCATCGAGATGGTGTTGAGCACCAGGTCACCGTTGGTGCGGCCGACCAGCACCGCCGACGAGCTCATCGGCAGGCTGCGGAACCTGTCGATGATGCCGTCCTTGAGGTCCTGGGCCATGGCCGACCCGGAGAAGGTGGAGCCGAACACCACCGTCTGGGCGAAAATGCCGGCCATCAGGAACTGCACGTAGTCGGTACCCTGCACCGCGATGGCGCCGGCGTACACCTGGCTGAACAGCAGCACGAACATGATCGGCTGGATGACGGCGAACACCAGCATGTCCGGGGTGCGCTTGATCTTGATGAGGTTGCGCTTGGTGGTCGTCCAGCCGTCCGAGTACCACAGCGACAGCGGGTTCCAGGTGGGCGGCGCCGGGGCGGGCCGGGTGGCGGTGGCGGTCATTTCACCTTCTCCATCTTGTCGTCTTCGTTTTCGCCCGCCGCCATGTCGGCCTTGTGCCCGGTGAGCTTGAGGAACACGTCATCGAGAGTGGGCCGGCGCATGCCGGCGTCGTGCAGTTGGATGCCGGCGGTACGCAGGTCGGCGAGCACCTGTTGCAGCGCCGGCGGGCCGTCGGTCACGGCCACGTCGAGGCCGCGTCTGTCGCTGGAAACCTGCGGTTCACCCGCTCCGTACCGGGCGAGCACCTCGCGGGCGGCGGGGGCGTCGGCCGCGTCGACCAGGGCGATCACCACCCGGTGGCCGCCGATCTGCGCCTTGAGCTCGTCGGAGGTGCCCTCGGCGATGACCTTGCCATAGTCGATGACCGCGATACTGTCGGCCAGCTGGTCGGCCTCCTCGAGGTACTGGGTGGTGAGCAGCACCGTGGTGCCGTTGTCGACGAGCTTGTTGATCACGCCCCACAGCGCAATCCGGCTGCGCGGGTCGAGCCCGGTGGTCGGTTCGTCGAGGAAGAGGATCTTGGGGTTGAACACCAGGGCGCCGGCCAGGTCGATGCGTCGCCGCATGCCGCCGGAGAAGCCCTTCACCGGCCGGTTACCGGCCGCGGTGAGCTCGAACAGGTCGATCAGCTCCTGCGCCCGCCGCCGGGAGGCCGCGCCGCCGAGGTGGTAGAGCCGGCCCACCATTTCGAGGTTCTCGAAGCCGGTGAGGTTCTCGTCGACGGCCGCGTACTGGCCGGAAACCCCGATGATGCTGCGCACCGCCTTCGGGTCCTCGAGCACGTTGATGCCGTCCACGACAGCGGTGCCGGTGTCGGGCCGGATGAGGGTGGTCAGGATTTTGACCACCGTGGTCTTGCCGGCGCCGTTGGGACCGAGGATCGCCTTGACGGTGCCGCGCGGCACGGTCAGGTCGAGTCCGGCGAGCGCGTGCACCGGTCCGGACTTGGATTTGTAGGTCTTGGTAAGCCCGAAGGCTTCGATGATTGTCATGCCATACCCCTGCCGTCGGATGGCTACACTGATATGTGTACGTTGTGCACATGTGAGCTTTTATCGTAACGAAACGGATGCGCGTTGACAACGGGTCTCGGCAATTCTCCGGCGCGAACTTCATACCGGCATGGCGACCTGCGCCGCGCCCTCATCGAGGCCGGCGTCGACCTGGCCGGCGAGGGCGGGCCGTCCGCTGTGGTGCTGCGTGAGGCCACCCGGCGGGTCGGGGTCACCCCCAGCGCGGCGTACCGGCATTTCGCTGACCGGCAAGCGCTGTTGGATGCCGTGTGCTCGAGCTGCCAGGCGCTGGTGGCGGGGGCCATCGAGGCCGATCAGGCGCGCATCCCCGCGACGGACGCGACAGAGTCGGCCCGGCTGCGCTTTCGCGCCGTGGGCACCGGGTACCTGCGTTTCGCCCTTGAGGAGCCCGGCCGATTCAAGACCGCGTTCTCGGCGTCGTCGGACCTGGAGAGCGCCACCAGCTCCGCGCGCGCCGGCGAGCGCGGCCTCACCCCGTTCCAGCTGCTCACCGTCGCGCTCGATGATCTGATGACCGAGGGTCTACTGCCGGCCGAGCGCCGGCCGGCGGCGGAGTTCCTGGCCTGGTCTGCCGTGCACGGGCTGGCGGAACTGTTCATCGACGGGCCGCTGCGGGCCCTGCCGGACCCTGTGAAGCAGACCCTGATCACCCGGGTGATCGACATGGTGGAGCAGGGGCTGTAGCCGCCTCAGCCGACCGCTGCCTCTGAGCCCACCTCCACGCTCCCGTCGGGTCGCCAGGTGAGGTAGGTATTCAGCGGGCCCGTCAGGGAGCCGTCGACCGGCGACGAGAAGATCCCCTCCGCCCGCCAGTACAGCCGCAACCCCGTCGCCGGGAACTCCTGCTCCAGGGTGCACGTCGACAAATAGTCCAGGGTCTGGGGCACCACGATCAGGCAGACCATGTTCGAGGTCGTGCGGGCGACGTAGTAGACCAGCTGCGGCACGGATCCCGCCTCGACCGAGCCCATCGAACCCAGTTGCCGCAGGGTCGGCGGGTCAAACACCTCGGGGAGCGGGATCGCGGGCAGGTCCTCCGGCGTCTGCTCCCGCCGGAAGGCCGACAGCGCGAGGGGTGGTGAAGTGCTGGCATCCGTGGTCGAGGGCGCCGGCGCGGGCGCGCCGCCCGGCACGGTGCCGGCGGAAAACTGTCCGCCGACGATCACGCCCACCAGCACCGCGGCGGTGAGGCCGCCGATGAGCAACAACCGCCGTCGCGCCGGGGCGTGACGAGGCGCATCCGCCGCCGGCCAGTCATCCGCTTCGCCGACCGCGTCGGGTTCGGCGGTGTCTCCGGGGCCACCCAGGTTGTCGGCTCCGGCGAGCGCCGCGCCGACACCCGTCTGCGCAGCGATCACGGCCGCATCGATGGCGCCGGTCTCCCGAATGATCTCGGCCTCGAGCCTGCGCAGGTCCTCGTGCACCCGATGATCGCCCGCGGCGTCGGCGTCCGCCGCGAACACCCGGTGTTGCAGAGCACGCACTCGGGCCAGCGGCGCGAGCAAGCCGCCCGGCGACGTGTCGAGCGGATGCGACGCCCACCACAGCGCGTCGAGAACGTCCCAGCTCCCGGCGTGGTGAGAGCGCACCGCCTCGAGGAATTCGGGGTCGTTCAGCGCCAGGTCGTACAGGTCGTCGTAGTGCTGTGCCACTGGGTCCCCCTCATCGCTGGGCACAGCCTGACACACGGACCGGCGGTGCGCTCACCCCGGTGGGGGGCTACGGGCCGGTGGGCGAGCGGAGCGTCATTTCCGAGGTGACCTCACCCGTGCGGCCCCAGATCACGGTGACATCACCGATCATGTCGCCCATCTCGTCCTCCACGTAGAAGTCCGGCGGCAACTGCGCGAGGTAGTCAGCGCTCTCCCAGGACAGGCGCAACCCGATCGACGGATATTCGGACTCGAGGGCGCAGGTCGACAGGTAGCCGCTGCCCTCCGGAATCGCAACGAGGCAGATCAGGCTGCCGCTCGCCCGCACCGCGTAGAACGGTGACCGCCCCACCAGGTTCGGGTCCTCCGCCCACCCCGCCGAGCCCAGGTATCTGAAGGAGTCCGGCTCGAAGGTGGCGGACATCGCCTGCGCGGGGATGTCCTCCGGACGCTGCGCCTGCGCGAACAGCGCCGCCGGGTTGCCGGGTGTCTCGGCGGTGGCGCTCGCGGACGGCGCCGGCGACAAGGCCGCCTCGGTGAGCCGGCTGCCCAACACCGCGCCGATCACGGCTGCCGCGACCAGGGCCACGGCCACGATCGCGGAGGGCAGCAACCGTCGGCGCGCGGTGCGCCCGGTCGGGACCTCGGCGGGTGTCGCCGATGCGGGTGAGTCGCCGGTGCCCTCGGTCGGGTCGAGGTGCGGCGGGCCGTCGGCTGTCGGGGCGGTCGGCTCCGGGTCGGCCGTGCGGCGCCTGAGGTCAGCGTGGGCGGCGGTGATCGCGTCCGTCGCGGCCGAGCGTTCGGCCACGATCTCGGCCTCGAGCTCCCGCACGACCTGGGCCACAGCGTGGTCGCCGGCAGCGTCGCCATACGCCGCGAAGACCCGGCGTTGCAGCTCCCGCAGCCGGTGGATGGGCGACGGGCTCCCGCTCGGGGCGGGGTCTTCAGGGTGCCACTCCCACCAGAGCGCATCGAGCAGGTTCCACCGACCGGTATGGGCCGCGGTCGCCGCCGCCAGGAAGCGCTGATCAGCCAGCGCCTGGTCATACGGGTCGTCGTAGACGTTCTCAACCAATGAAACCCCCATCATTGTTGCACCCAGCCTGTCACACCCCGCGGCCGGCTTCAGGGGACCAGCGCCCGGCCGGTGCCCCGCGTCTCGATCGTCGAGTCCCGCATCCAAGTCACCGTGATGTCCATCACCATCGCTGTCCGGCCGTTCTCTTCCACCGGAAGAACGTCGCTGCTCTGCCAGGACAGGCGGAGGCCGCCCCGGGGAAAGTCCGCCTCGAGGGTACAGGTGGTGAGATAGCCGGCGCCCTCGGGCATCGCCACGAGGCAGATCGTGTTCGACGCACCGCGCGCGGCGTAGTAGGGCGAATCCGTCACGCCGTTGGCATCGACGTCCCGCCACCCCGACGAGCCGAGATATCTGAACGAGGCGGGGTCGTAGGCCCCCGGCAGCGGCACCCGCGGGATGTCTTGGCCGGTCTGGACCCGGGCGAAGACCTGGGCCGCCAGCACCGGCACGGTCGGGGTGCGGGTGCTGGTTGCGGTGGGGGTGGGTTCCGGGGCGCCGGACCGACTGGCGCTGGTCACCTGGCTGCCCACGAGGGCTCCGAGCAGCAACGCTCCGACCAGGCCGGCGCCCAGCAGCAGGCGGCGGCGCGGAGGCACCCACCGGGGCGTGCTGCCGACGATACTGCTGCCGACGACGACGTGAGGAGCGAACGGCGTCCCGGTGGCCGGCAACTCGGTGGCCGGCTGCTCGGTGCCGGACGACTCGGTGCCCGGCCGCTCGATGGCCGGCGACTCGGTGTCCGGCGGCTCGCGACCCGCGTGCGCTGCAGCGAGCGCCGCGCCGATGTTCGCCCGTTCTTCCCCGATCTCCGCTTCCAGCTCACGCACGGCATCGGCCACGGCACCGTCGCCGGCCGCGTCGCCATCCGCCGCGAACAACCGGCGTTGCAGGCTGCTCAGCCGGGCGACGGGTGAGGGGCTGCCGCTCGGGGCCGCCTCGGCGGGATGCCTGCACCACCAGAGCGCGTCGAGCACCGGCCAGTGGCCCCGGTGGGCCGCGGTCACGGCGCGCAGAAAGTCCGGATCGGTCAGGGCGCGCTCGTACGGGTCATCGTCACGCCGCGCCTGTGCCACGAGACTCCCGTCATTGATGCGCACATCCTGCCACCATCCGGCCGATCCGGCCCCGGGCATCCGCCGGCCTTGCCCGGTCAGCGCGAGAAGGACACGGTGCTGTTTCCGCTGAAACGCCCGGTGCCCTACGCGCTGGTCGAGCGGCTCGCCCGCGCCCTCATCGCCGCGCGGGCGACGTAGAACCGTCGGCGCGGCCCCGCCGCCATTGGCCGGGTCCCCGGCCGGTGGCAGGATGCCCGCATGATGGCGACCGGCATCCGTACCAACCCGTGGGGCGGGCAGCGCCAGACACGCTGGCAACAGGCGGTGGACTGGCCGCTCACGATCGCAGCCATCCTCTTCCTGGTCGCCTATTCGATCACGGTGATCGGCGATGTGGATGTCGCCACCGCCGACCTCCTGCGGCTGCTGATCCTGGTCAGCTGGGCGCTGTTCCCGGTGAGCTACCTCGTGGAGATCGCCCTCGCCGACCACCCCTGGCAGTGGGTGCTGCACCATCCGGTCAACCTGCTCTTCGTGTTGCTGCCGCTGCTGCGGCCACTGCGGCTGCTGCGGGTCGTCGCGCACAGCAACGTCTTCCAGCAGTCTGCGGGCACGGCCTTCCGCGCCAGGGTGCTGGTCTACCTCGCCGGCGCCGCGACCCTGGTCACCTACATCGCCGCCCTCGCCGTACTCGAGGCCGAACGGGCGACCCCGAACGCCAACATCACCTCGTTCGGTGACTCCTTCTGGTGGGCCGCCGTGACCATCACCACCGTCGGCTACGGCGATTTCACTCCGGTCACCCTGCGCGGGCGCACCATCGCCACCGCGCTGATGCTCGGCGGCGTGGCCGTGCTGGGTGTCCTCACGGCCACCCTCTCGTCCTGGATCGTGCAGCGGGTGTCCGAGCTCGAGGACCGCCACAAGTAGCCGAAAACCGGCCGCGGACACGAATAGGGCCAGCGAGGCGGGAATGATACACTCTCCGAATACCCTTAACGAACCGCTGTGCCATTTTCAGTCGCGTGTTGTATCCAGTGAGTTGCCCTGGGTGCGTCGAATCGGCTGTGGCAGCACCGCGGCGGAGCACGGCCGGCGCCCCGCGCCGCCGTCCGGGTGATACGTCAACCACGCTCAACGAATTATGAGGCTGCATCAGATGATTTTCGAAGTCGGCGAGACCGTCGTCTATCCCCACCACGGCGCGGCAACCATCACCGCGGTCGAGACCCGCACGATCAAGGGTGTCGAGAAGCGTTACATCACGCTCACCGTCCACCAGAGTGACCTGGCCATCAACCTGCCCATCGACAACGCCGAGCTCGTCGGCGTGCGCGACGTCATCGACGCCGCCGGTGTCGAGGCCGTCTTCGACGTGCTCCGCAGCGATGTCGAAGAAGAGCCCAGCAACTGGTCGCGTCGTTACAAGGCCAACACCGAGAAGATGGGCAGCGGCAGCGTCTATCGCGTCAGCGAGGTCGTTCGCGACCTGTGGCGCCGCGACCGCATCTCCGGCGTTTCCGCCGGCGAGAAGCGGATGCTCATCAAGGCTCGCCAGGTTCTCGTCTCCGAGCTCGCGCTCGCGCAGAAGTCCACCGAAGAAGAGGCCTTCGTCACCCTTGACGACGTGCTGAACGCCAGCGTCGCCGAAGTCGCCTAGTTCACCACCTCTGTAGTTCATCACCTTGACGCGTCGCCGGATGCGCAGCCTGTCTGCTGCCGCCCGGCGGCGCGTTTGTGTTGTCGGGGTGCTGGTGGGCCTGGCGCTGTCCGGCTGCGCGTCCGGCCCGTCGCCCGCATCCGGCCCGGTGCCGCCGCCGGTGGGCGGTGGCCTCGACTATCAGCTCGGCGGCGCCTACGACCCCCCAGCCGGAGTGGACATCGTCGTGCGTGACAGCACCGATGAGCCCGCGGCCGGCCTCTACTCGGTGTGTTACCTGAACGGTTTCCAGACCCAGCCGGCAGAGTCCCAGCGGATACTCGAGGATTCGCCCGAGCTGATCCTTACAGCCGGCGGCGGGCCGGTGCGCGACGAGAATTGGCCGGACGAGCTTCTGTTCGACACCGGCAGCGCCGGGAAGCGCACCGCACTCGCCGCGCTGCTGCTCCCCCTACTGACGAACTGTGCGACGTCCGGCTTCGACGCCGTGGAGATCGACAACCTCGACTCGTACACCCGGTCGGCCGGTCTGCTCACCGCCGAGGACAATGTCGCGTTCGCGCGCATCCTGGTCGCCGCCGCGCACGACGAGGGCCTGGCGATCGGCCAGAAGAACGCCGCCGACCTGGCGGAGCCCCTCGCCGAGCTGTTCGACTTCGCCGTCGCCGAGGAATGCGACCGTTGGCAGGAGTGCGGGCTCTACCGGGCGGCCTACGGCGATCGGGTGCTGGCCATCGAATACACCGACGACCTGCGCGTTGACTTCGCCGCAGTCTGCGCGGTGCCTGACCGGCCGCGGTCGATGATCCTGCGCGACCGCGATCTCGTCGTGACCGGTGCACCGGGGTACGTATACGAACGCTGCTGAGGCGGCTCCGCCGACCGGGTTCGGTGGGGCGACCAACCATCCGGCCGACGGCGGCGAATCAGTGTCGTGAGGCAACGGGCCTTGCGGTTCACACTTCAGGAGCTCCCCCATGCGATTCATTCCCACCAAGGTCCACGCGGTCCTCGACTACGTCGTTGCGATCGCCCTGATCCTCGCCCCCACCATCTTCATGTTCGAAGAGGTCGGCGGCGCCGCGGTCATCGTCCCCCGTGTCCTCGGCGTCGGCCTGATCCTCTACAGCCTGTTCACCCGCTACGAGCTGGGCCTGATCAAGGTCATCGGCATGCCGATCCACCTCGTCTTCGACGTGCTGGCATCGATCGTCCTGATCGCGTCGCCGTTCCTGTTCGGCTTCGCTGACGAGGCGCCGAACGCCTGGCTGCCGCACATCGTCGTCGGCGTCGCCGTGATCCTCGTGGTGCTGTGCTCGAAGAGCCAGCCCGGCGTCAGCGTCTCCGGCACCCGGGCGCACGCCAACAGCGTCGCCTGACCCGCACGGCCCTCGACTGCGGCAGGCGCCCCCGGCACTGGGAGCGCCTGCCGTTTTTTCGCGCCCGGTCACCGCCGAGTGGCAAGGAAGAGGGAGATTGCAAGGACGGAATTGGCCGAAGCGTCCAGATAAACGACCTTCGACCTCGGAATCGGCCGTCGCACGGGGGCGAGGTCAGGGGCGCGCGAGCGGCAGCCGGGCCACGACGGCGGCGCCGGTGGGGCCCGAAGACTCAACGGCGATGGTGCCGCCGTGACGACGGGTGATCTCCGCCACGATCGCCAGGCCGAGGCCGTAATGCCGGGTGACCCCCGAGGCGGCTGGGGCGGCCGCGCGGCCGCTGCTGAAGCGTTCGAAGGCGGTGTCGACGATCTCGGGGGCGAAGCCGGCGCCGTCGTCGGCGACACGCACGGTGGCGTACCGCCCGTCGACCCCGATGTGCACGACGACGGATGTCCGAGCGTGGTCGAGCGCATTCGTCACCAGGGCCACGATCAGTCGCAGCAGCGCCGACGGTGATCCGGGCACGGTCACCGGTTCGGTCGCACCGGCCCTCTGCAGCGCGATCCCCCGGCCGGCCGCCTCGCCCCCGAGCAGCGTAACCGCCTGGTCCGCGGTCTCGGTCAGATCCACCGGCTCGGGGTCGGCCACGCTGCGGGGGTCGGCCGCGATGAGGAGGTCCTCGAGGATCCCGGTGAGGGTGCGGGTATCCGTCACGATCTCGTCGACGGCTTCGGTGACATCCGGCGGCAGCCCGGTCTGGTCACGTCGCCTCAGCAGCTGCGCCCGGGTGCTTAGCAGGGTGAGCGGGGTGCGCAGTTCGTGGCTGGCGTCGGCGACGAAGCGCCGCTGCAGCGCGAGGGCGTCGGCGAGCGGGCGGATCGCGCGCCGGGCCATCCAGTAGGCCGCGATCCCGGACACGGCCAGGGCCACGAGCCCGGCGGCGAGCAGCGCCACCGTGAGGCGTTCGAGTTCTTCGGCGCTCTCGTGCTGATCGAGCGCGACCTGCACCACCCTGGTGCCCCCGCGGCCGCCCGCGACCGTCGTGGTCAGCAGCCGGTACCGGTGCCCGTCGATTTCGCGGGTGCCGGTCACGTCGCCGCCGCCAGCGGCAACCGTGGCGATCGCGGCGGTGTCGAGGAGTCCGGCGGGCAGATTCCTGGGTGACATCACGCGTTCGTCGTCGACAACCGACAGATAGGTGCCGTCGGGGGCGTCGTCCGGGGAATCGAGGCGCGTGGCCGCGGCGAGCGCCTGGCTGGCGGACTCGGCCACGCTCGCGCTGACGATCGCGAAGACGACGCCGCCCACGAGAACCAGCACCACGAGCATCAGGGCCGTGAATTGCAGGGTCAGCCGCAGGGAGGCGCCGCGCAAGTCCTCGCCGCGGCTCGCCAGCCCCGGCCGCCGTTTGGGCGCGGTCGTCACGAGACGGTTCCGAGCCGGTAGCCGATGCCGCGCACGGTGTGGATGGCGCCGCGGCCGAGTTTCTTGCGCAGGTAGTGCACGTAGGTGTCCACGACGCCGAGGTCGTCGGCGTCGGGGAACACGTTCGCGAGCAGGTCGGAGCGTTCAAAGACCTGGTGGGGCCTGCGGGCGAGGCGTTCGAGCAGGTGGGCTTCGCGGTCGGAGAGGGTCACGACGGTGCCGGCGGCGGTGGTCACCGTGCGGCTGTCGACATCCAGCGAGCCTCCCGGAACTCCGACGACCGGAACCGTGCTCGTGTGCCGGCGAAGCAGCGCACGAATGCGGGCGAGCAGTTCGTCGATGTCGAAGGGTTTGGCCAGGTAGTCCTCGGCACCACGGTCCAGTCCCTCCACCCGGTCGGCCGGGTTGCCCAGCGCCGAGAGCACCAGGGCCGGGGTGAGGATCCCGCGGCCGCGGAGCCGGGTGAGCACATCCAGGCCCTCCATCACCGGGAGCCCGCGATCGAGCACGATCACGTCGAACTGTTGGGTGAGACCCTCGTGCAGGGCCCGCTGGCCGTCGCGGGCGATGACGGTGTCGTACCCTTCGGCGGTGAGCAGTTGGTCGAGCATCCGCACCAGGCGGGAGTCGTCCTCGACGAGCAGCACCCTCGGACGATCGGCCATGTTCGAAGTATAGGGAGCCGCACGGGGTGCCCGGCCGGGAACGGTCATGCGGGAGCGAGCCCGCGGGCGTGTTGCAGCCGCGGGGTCGCCGTGATCGCGCCGGCGGCATCCACTGTCAGCACGTCGATCGCGTGGCGCGCGGTCACCTCGTCGAGCTGGTCGCGGCCGCCGGCGAGGATGGCCGTGGCCAGCACGTCGGCGGTGACGATATCGGCGGCGAGCACGGTCACCTGTCGGTAGGCGGCCCTGCTGGCGAGGTCGTGCGGGTGCTGCCGCCAGATGTGTTCGCCGCGCTCGGCGGTGCCGGAGGTCGCGACGGCGGGCCGGGCGGCGTCGAGGGTCACCGTGCAGAGCAGTCCGGCCCGGTCGCCGGGGTCGGTGATACCGATGGTCCAGGGTGCGCCGGCGAACCCGCCGCGGCCGAGGATGTCACCGCCCACGTTGAGGAGCCAGTCGGTTTCGCCGGCCGCGTCGAGCAGGGTGGCCATGGCCGTCATGGCGGCGGCCTTGACGATGCCGTTGAGGTCGATGATGCCGTCGGGCCGGTGCGGGGTGAAGGCACCGGCGGTGCGGCTACGCCAGTCCAGCGCGTCGGCGTAGCTCTCTCGCAGCAGGGCGGATGCCCGCGGCAGGGCGAGCTCGCCCCGGGCCACGCGGCTGAGTTCCGAATCGGGCCGGTACAGGCTGAAGCGTCGGTCGTAGGCGTCGAATCCGGCCTCGACGCGTCGCAGTACCTCGACGCCCGGTAGCGCGCCGGCGAATCGGAGGCTCACGGTGGTGCCCATGGTGTCGAAGACGTGCACGGCCATGTCAGAGTCCGGCCTGGTCGATGGCGGACTGCAGCGAGGTGAGGTAGGCGTCGCTGGTGTAGGTGGCACCGGAGACATTCTGCACATTCGCAGTTTGCGCGCTGAGCACCTCCTGCCGCAGCATCGGGGCGGCGCGGTTGCTGATCTGCACCGACTTGCGGTCGTGGTCGGTGAGCTGCAGAGCCGCGACGTCGGTGATGGTGCCGCCGGCGACGGTGATCTGCACCTGCACGTCGCCGAAGCGGGTCTGGGCGGCGGTGCCGGTGAAGGTGCCGGACGCCCCGGCGGCCGACGGCGCGGTCGTGCCGGCGGAGGGGGCCGGGGTCGACGCCGAGCCGCCGGGGGCCGTACTGCCGGCACCGGTGTCGGGTGCCTGCGCCGCGGCATCCGTCGGCCGGGTCAGGGGCTGGGGCTGGCCGGCCACCCCCAGCTGCCAGCCCACGGCCAGCACGGTTGAGCACGACAGGATGCTCAGGGCGATCGCCCGGCCCCTCACCAGTCGAACCTTTCCACGTGGATCCGGCTTTCCGGCAGCCCGGCCGCCCGGGCATCCCGGATCACCAGGTCGGCCCAGGACTGCGGGCCACAGACGTAGAGGTCGGAGTTGAGCAGGTCGGGGAAGGCAGAGGTGAGAGTGACGCCGCGGGAAAGCGCTTCGGCGGACATCCAGGTGGCCAGCCCGCGCGGTCGGGGCCCCATCATCGAGAAGATGGTGTTGCCGCGCATGCTCGGCAGGGCGCCGATCTCGTTCCAGAGGTAGCTCTGCGAGGGGTTGGTGGCGCGCAGCAGCACGGTTGCCTCGCCCGGCCGCAGGGCGGCGTGTTCCAGCAGCGACCGCACCGGGGTGATGCCGATGCCGGCGGCGACCACGCTGATCTTCGCGGTGCTGCGGTGGGCGTCGGTAAAGATCCCGTACGGGCCCTCGATCGACACGCGGGTGCCCGGCCGCACGCGGCCGAGGGCGTCGCTGCCGCGCCCGAGGGAGCGCACCGTGATGCGGGCCGAGCGGTCGGTGGGCACTGCGGAGAACGAGATCGGGTGGGCATGCCACCAGGTGGCGCCGGTCCAGAATCGCCAAATCGCGTACTGCCCGCCCTGGGTCTGCAGCCGGTCCAGCTGATGCCCGGTCAAGTGCAGCGACACCACACCGGGGGCGATCGGCTCGACCCCGGCCACCCGGATGTCGTGCCGGGCGCTGCGCACGATCGGCACGATGAAGCGGAACAGCGCGATCGAGCCGAACGCGAGGACGTAGAGGGCGATCCAGTAGACGCGCTGCACGGTTCCGTCGGCGAGCACCCCGCCCGCGCTCAACTGGTGCGGCAGCGCCGCGAGCACGGCCGCGTAGCTGAGCATGTGGATGGCGTGCCAGGCCTCGTAGGGGAACCGTCGGCGCACGGCCACCACCGAGGTGACCACCACGGTCACCAGCAGGCCGAGCCCCAGGTAGGCCAGCGCCAGGTCCGGTGTCTGGAAGAGCGCGACGGTCTCGGTCACGACCGTGGCGTCGTCGGCCATCGCGTAGCCGATGGTCAGCAGCAGACCGTGCGCGAGGATGAGGTACAGCGCGGGTTTGCCCAGCCGCCGGTGAAAGGCCATCGCCGTGTCCTGGCCGACGACCTTGTCGATCGCCGGGAGGCGGGCGGCGAGCACCAGCATCACGAGGATCAGGTCGGTGCCGACCAGCCCGGTCACGACGCCCGCGGCGGTGAGGCCGGAGGCGAGGTCGGTGACCTGCATGAGTCCGCCGTAGGCCAGGTAGAGCGCCACGGCCATCGCCACCGACGTCCAGCACAGCGCCACCATCAGGTCGGCGGCACGCAACCGTCGACGCGACCGGATGCGGCGGCCTGCGTCGACGACGACCGGGGCGACGGGTGATGGTGCCGTGCGAAGCGACATCGGGTGCTCGATTCTGATGGGGAGGCTCGTTCTGACCCTTCCCACAGTCCTCCCGATTTCTTCCAGGATTCTTAGACCATCCGCGACGTGCCGGTAAGCGCCCCCGCGGGTGCTCCTGGGGGGGGGCGGTTAGCGGCACGACGGCGGCGGGTTAGCGCGCCGGGCGCAGCATCCGCCACAGCAGCGCTCGCTCGGTGACGCCCCAGAGCGCGCTCACCGTGAGGTAGATCGCCGCGGCCAGCGGCACGAAGGCCGCGAAGACCACGCTGATCAGCGGCAGCCAGCTGAGCACACCGGTCATGGTCGCCTGGGCGGCGGGCGAGAGCGCACCAGGGGCGGGCGGCGACGCCGCACCAGGGGAGGGCGCGGCGGCGGATGCGGCGCCCTGGGCCAGCATCAGCCGGCGGCTGAGCAGCTGGGCCACCAGCAGCACGACGAGCAGCACGCCGCCGACCAGAAGCACCGTGGGGGTGGGCCCGGCACCCCAGCCGGTGAGGATGCTGGTGCCCAGCGGACTGCCGAACAGGCCACCGGCGAGAAGGGCGTTGTCGTGCCCGTTGATGGTGCCCAACACAAACAGGCCGTAGACGATCGAGAGGATCGGCGCCTGCACCAACAGGGGCAGGCACCCGGCCAGCGGCGAGGCGTTCTCGGCGGCGTAGAGGGCGGCCGTCTCGCGTTGCAGCCGCTCCGGGTTGGTGCCGTGCAGCCGCCGCAGCTCGGTCAGCCGCGGGGCGAGGCGTTGGCGCAGCTGCTGCGCGCGCGCTTGGGATACCCCCACCGGGATGAGCAGCAGGCGCAGGGCGAGGGTGAGCACGATGACGGCGAGGGCCGCCGCGTTCGCGGTGGCGAACGGGGTGAGGAACAGGGTGAGGTTGTGCAGAACGGCGTAGGCCGCGTCGAGCACGGCCGCGATGGGGCCGAAGGCATAGATGTCCATGGAAAACTCCCGGTCGGAATACGGAAAAAGAGGAACCGTATGGTCGCGACAGGGCGGCGGGGCACCCGGCGGGTGCGGCGCGAGAGAGCTCCCTAGGCGACCGGGAGGGCGCGGCCCGGGGCGCACGGCTGAGGCTTGCCTGGCGCATCCGGAACGCTTTGGCCGACCTGGGAGGCCAGCTCGGGGTAGGGCCGGGCGACGGGGGTGGGGGCGCCGGTGAGCACCATGACCAGCATCGCGAGCACCTGCTGGGCCGCGCCGGTGACGGCCACGGCCGAGGCGGCCAGGGTGAACAGCGCCGCGAGGGCGAGCAGCTCGCCGAAGCCGCGGCCGCCGAGGGAGAGCGCACCGAGGCCGAACCCGGAGCCCAGGCTCAGGCCGAGCAGCACCGACAAGCGGGCAGTCGGCGACGCCGGCGGCATCAACGTGCGTGCGCGCATCCGGGGCCCCTTTCTTGCGGTCGACCCGGCCAGCCTAGCCGGATGCAGCGCGGCTGCGCTCAGCGCGGCCGGACTCAGAGCGCCCGCATCGAATTGTTGCGCTTCTCGTGGGTGAGCTCGGCCAGGCCCAGGTGCTCGAGCAGCGGGGGCAGGTACATGCCGAAGCGACCGCGGTAGCCCTTGCGCAGGCCGTACCAGCCGCCGACCGGATTGTCCGGGGACCGGCCCCACGCTTCGACGCTGCCCTCCGGTGCGGTCTTCTGTTCGTCGCTGGCGCCGAGCGGCACCCAGTCACCCTGCTCGACCAGCCAGGCGTGCAGGTCGTCGATGGCCCTGGCCTGATACTTCAGGGTCGTGGCGCCCACCTGGCAGACAAGTTCGTCGCCCTCGCGGTACATCGAGTACGTCGAGGTGCCGGGCGCTGTCGTGAGCTGCCAGGGCTCGGCAGGCGTTCCGTCGGTCATCAGGGTCTCCATTCGTCAGCGAATGCGGGGAACCCACCGGCTCCCGTCGGCCCCAGCCTAGGCCGGGCGCCGCGAAACGCCACGGCGCCGTCACGCCACCGAGTACGCTGAGCGCACGTGAATCAGGGAGGACCCGCGCATGGCGAAGAAGGATGCATCCGCCACACCCCGCATGGACAAGAAGCTCTACGAGGGCGAGCTGCGTCGGCTGCAGTCCGACCTCGTGACCATGCAGGAGTGGGTCCGCGAGTCCGGCGCCCGGATCGTGGTGATCTTCGAGGGTCGTGATGCCGCCGGCAAGGGGTCGGCCATCAAGCGGGTCACCGAGTACCTCAATCCGCGCATTGCGCGCATCGTGGCGCTGCCCTTGCCCACCGACCGCCAGCGCGGCCAGTGGTATTTCCAGCGCTACATCGAGCACCTGCCCACCGCGGGCGAGATCGTCCTGATGGACCGGTCCTGGTACAACCGTGCGGGCGTCGAGAAGGTGATGGGCTACTGCACGCCAGACGAATACCGCCGGTTCCTGCACCAGGCTCCCCTGTTCGAACGGATGCTCGTCGAAGACGGCATCATCCTGCTCAAGTACTGGTTCTCGGTGTCCGACCGGGAGCAGGAACTGCGCTTCCGGTCGCGGCTGAACGACCCGATGCGGCGCTGGAAGCTCTCGGACACCGATGTGCTCTCGATCACCAAGTGGGTGGACTATTCGAAGGCCAAGGACGAGATGTTCGTGCACACCGACATCGCCGAGGCACCCTGGTGGGTGGTCGAAAGCGAAGACAAGCGCGCCGCCCGCCTGAACATGATCAGCCATTTCCTGTCGATGGTGCCCTACGAGCAGATGGAGCCGCCGCCCGTGCACATCCCGCACCGGCCGCCGTCGTCGGACTACGAGCGGCCACCGCGCGAGCTCACGCGCCCGGTGCCCGATCACGCGGCGCGCATCACCGAGCTGGCCGCGGAGGCCAAGGCCAAGAAAAAGAAGAAGAGCTGACCCGGGGTCAGCCGATGGTGCGGGGTCGGGCGGGTTCGCGCAAGCGTGCCTTGGCCCCGTGCTCGATCAGCACCGGGACGTAGTCGCGGATCGGCTTGCCGTCGAGCAGGTGGCGTTCCTCGGTGACGACGCCTTCGATGACCGACCGCGGCCGATCGGGAAACTTCTCGGCCAGCCTGTCGATGACTTGGGAGACGGCCTGGTCTTCGTGCTGCTGACGTTCTTGAGTGTCCACGGGATCAGTTTGCGCCGACGCCCGCACCCGGGTCAACTTCGGAGATACTGAACGCCCCACCCTGCACGGACGTGCGGGCCCGCGTCGCGACGATGGTCAGGCCGCGCGGGCCCCGTCGAGCAGGGCCTCGGCGGCGGCGCGGGCCGATCTGGCGGCATCCGGGGTGCCACAGATGGCCGCGGTGGTCTGAGCGCCCTCGGCCAGCAACACCAGCATGGGTGCCAGCTCGGCCGGGGCGCCGGCCGCCGCGACCAGCTTCCCGACGTAGCCCTGGAAACCGACCTTCTGGACCCGGGCGGCCTCGGCCACGGCCGGCACCGTCGCACCGAGTTCACCGAAGGCGTTCACGAATCCGCAGCCCCGGTAGTCGTCGCTGACGAAGCACTCGAGCAGATAGTCGTAAATCGACAGCACCCGCTCGCGCGGGGTCGTCGCGGTCGCGGCAGCGCGTTCCAGGCCGGCGGACCACTGCTCGTGCCTGCTGTGCAGCACGGCGAGCACGATCGCCTCCTTCGACGGGAAGAGGGCATAGAGCTTCTTCAGTGACAGCCCGGTCTCGGCGCGCAGTTCGTCCATCGACACGGCCTGGATGCCCCGGCTGTAATACAACCGGTCGGCGGCGGCGGTCGCGACTTCACGCGGGCTACTTACAGTGTTCACACAAACCTCACTTGCATTGAGAACGTTCGTTCTCTAGGCTAGCAAACAGATCGGAGAACGCACGTTCTCTGACAGACGAAGGAGACCATGACATGTCGTTCATCACGGTTGGCACAGAGAACAGCACCAACATCGACCTCTACTACGAAGATCACGGAACCGGCCAGCCGGTGGTGCTGATCCACGGCTTCCCGCTCGACGGGCACTCCTGGGAGAAGCAGTCTGCGGCCCTCCTCGACGCGGGCTACCGCGTGATCACCTACGACCGCCGCGGCTTCGGCCAGTCCAGCCAGCCCACGGTCGGGTTCGACTACGACACCTTCGCCGCCGACCTCAACGTCGTGCTCGAGACCCTCGACCTGCGGGACGTCGTCCTGGTCGGCTTCTCGATGGGCACCGGAGAGGTCGGTCGGTACCTGGGCAGCTACGGGTCCGACCGGGTGGCGAAGGCCGTCTTCCTCGCCTCCCTCGAGCCGTTCCTGCTCAAGACCGACGAGAACCCGGGCGGCGCCGCGCCGCTGGAGTTCTTCGAGGGCATCGTCGACGCCGTCAAGGCCGACCGCTACGCCTACTTCACCGAGTTCTACACGAACTTCTACAACACGGCCGAGAACCTCGGCAGCCGGCTGAGCGTCGAGGCCCTGCAGAACAGCTGGAATGTGGCCACCGGCTCCGGATCGTTCGCGGCGGCCGCGGCCCCGCTGACCTGGATCACCGACTTCCGTGCCGACGTGGCGAAGATCACGGTGCCCTCTCTGATCGTGCACGGCACGAGCGACAACATCCTGCCGATCGACTCCACCGGCCGGCTCTTCGCGAAGGCCCTGCCGGCGGCCGAGTACGTCGAGATCGACGGCGCCCCGCACGGGATGCTGTGGACCCACGCGGCCGAGGTCAACGAGGTTCTGCTGGCCTTCCTGGCCAAGTAGGCGGCACCCCTCGACCACCGCAACTGTTGCCCGTGCGGACAACTGTGCCCGGCGTACCGGGCGCACCTGTCCGCATGGGCAACGGTTGGGCCTAGGAGCATGCCTCAGGGGCGCTGGGCGGGCGGCGCCTCGGCCAGGAGGGTGCGGGCCGCGAGGCCGATGATGGCGCTGTAGGTGGGGTAGGCGAACCGCACGTGGGCGAGGGTCGCCACATCCACGCCGGCGGCGATGGCCGTGGTCACCGACTGCACCACCTCGATGGCGTTCTCGCCCACGGCGTGCGCACCGAGGATCAGCTCCCGGCGCCGGTCGGAGATCAGCATCAGGAACCCGCGTTCCCTGTCGTCGATCACCGCTCGGTCCAGGCTCGCATACGGCACCGTGGCCACCACGCAGAGCGGGTCACGGGCACGTGCCTGCTCCTCGGTGAGCCCCACCCCGGCATAGTCGGGATCGGTGAACCCGCCCGCGGGCAGCAGGTGGTGCGGGGTGCGACGGTTGGTGCCCAGCACCGCGTTCTCGGCCGCGGCCTCACCCTCGAACTGGGCGGCCTGCACGAGCATGTCGCGGCCGTTCGCGTCGCCGACGGCGAAGATGTGCGACAACTCGCTGCGGAAGTACTGGTCGACGGGAATCGCGGACCGCTCCGTGGCCACGCCCGCGTTCGCGAGGCCCAGGTCGTCGACATCCGCCGGCCAGCCGGTCGCCATGATCACGGCATCGAACTGCCCTGACACCGGTTCACCGGCCGCACGCCAGGTCAGGAGGATCGAGCCATCCGGCTGCTTCACCAGCGACTCGACGGTCTCGATGCCGGTCTCGACCCGAGTGCCCTGCTCGCGGAACGCCGTGGTCACCCCGGCGGAGACGGCGGCGTCGGAGGCCATCAGGATCCGCGGTGCCACGTCGAGCAGCGTCACCCTCGAGCCGAACGAACTGAAAATGGTCACCAGCTGGGCGCCGGTGTTGCCGCCGCCGATCACCGCGAGGCGTTCGGGCAGGGCGGGCAGGGTGAGTACGTGTTCGGGCACCGTCGCCAGGTCGGCGCCGGGGATCGGCAGCCGGCGTGAGTGACCGCCCACGCAGATCAGGATGTTGTCGGCGCTGATGCGGCGGCCGCTGTCGAGCTCCACGGTGTGCGGGTCGACGAACCGGGCCCGTCCCTCGAGGACGAGGTCGATGCCGGCGGCGCTGAACCGCTCGGCCTCGCGTTTGATCGACCGTACTCTGTCGACGGATTCGGTGACCCTGGCGGCCGTGGTGCGCCAGTCGAATCGCTGGATGACGGCCTCGATGCCGTAGGTCTCGGCGGTGCGCACCTCGCGCATCAGCCTGGCCGCCTTCGCGAGCGCCCGGGTGGGCACGCAGCCGGTGTTCACACAGGTGCCCCCGGTGCGATCGGCCTCGACGACCACGACCCCGGCCCCCAGCTCGGCCGCGCGGAGGGCAGCGGCCGTGCCGGCGGGGCCGGCGCCGATCACCAGCACGTCGTAGTGCGAGCGGGGTGCGGTGGCCGCGGCGGAGCCGGCCGGGGAGGAGACAGTGGGATCAGCGGGCATGGGAACCTCCTGGCAACAGAACGGAGCACCGACTCTGCCAGCGGGTCCTGAGAAAAGCCCCTGACCGGCAGCTAGGCGGGGCCCGGCACACCCTTGGTCGGCTTGCCCTGGTGGGACTTGGCCGCCCGGCCGGCCTTGCGCAGGGCGCGCTGGCGGGCATCCTCGACCTTCATCAGGGTGCGGGTTTCATCGAGGTCGCCGATCAGGGGACGCCACCAGGCGGCCGCGGGGTCGGCATCCACCAGGATGGTTCGGATCAGCAGGGTGAGCGGAATCGCCAGGATGGCGCCGATGGCACCGAGCACGATCGCCCAGAACAGCACCGAGGCGAAGGTGAGGGATTGGCTGAGGGCGACGGCGTTGCCGACCACCCGCGGCTGCACGATCGACTGCACCACCCCGTTGACGATCGCGTAGATCACGATCACGGGCAGCGCGAGCTCCCAGCCACCGGTGAGGAAAGCGAACACCGTGGGCGGGATGATGGCGATGAAGTAGCCCACATTGGGGATGAAGCTGCACAGGAACGACAGCAGGCCCCAGAGGAACGCGCCCGGCACCCCGAGCAGCACGAGCGCCACGGCGTTCAGAACCCCTTGGACGATGCCGAGGAGGGTGGTGGCCACCATGTAGCGGCGCACGCTGGAGGCGAAGTTCGTCAGGGCCTCCACCAGGGTGGGTCGGGTCGGCCGCAGTTGGGTGAGCAGGGTGGGCAGGTAGCCGGCGTCCGCCGCCATCAGGATCAACATGGTCAACACGATCACGAGGACGACCGTGATGTTGGTGATGCTGCCGAAGAGGCCGGAGACCACCGAGGCGAGATTGCTCGGGTCGAGGCTGTCCTCGACGGCCTGCACCTGCGCCGAGCCGAATCCGACGCTCGCGAGCCAGTCGGTGATGGTGGTGCCGATGTCGCTGATCTGGCTGGAGAACTGGGGCAGCAGGGTGGCGAACTGGCCCAGGGCCAGGCCCAGCGCCGCCACGAAGGCCGCCAGCACGATGAACACCGTCGCGACGACGGATCCCGTGGCCAGGCCCCGCGGCACGCCGCGCCGTTCCAGGCCCCGGCGCACCGGGTGGGCGCAGATGGTGAGCACCAGCGCCAGGAGGATCGGCGCCGCAATGCCGGCAATGGCGGCCAGGCCGAACACCGCCACGGTGGCACCGCCCAGACCGACGAGGATGGAGGTGCTGCGGTGCGGCGACACCGGCGGACCGGTGATCACCGGCTCGTCGCCGGCCACGCCTGGGGGGTGCGCCTCGTCCCTCTGGGGTCGGTTCCTGGATCGGCGTCGCCACATGGGGTCCCTTCCGCATCGGTTCGCGTCAGGCACAGTGTCCTCCCCCGCAGCCCGCCGCGGCGTCACCCTTTTCGGGTGAGCCGGGGGTCAGGCGGGTGTCAGAGCCCGGGTAGGTGCCGGATGTTGGACCGCGCCATCTGCACCGCCTCACCCACCCCACCGTTGAGCACGGTCTTCGACAGGGCCAGCGCGAAGCCCTTCACCTGCTTGGCGGTCACGTTCGGCGGCAGGGACAGCGCCAACGGGTCGGTGACGATGTCGACCAGGGCGGGCCCCTCGTGGGCGAAGGCGGCCGTGAGCGCGGACCGGAGCGCCGCCGGGTCTTCCACCCGCACGGCATGGAAGCCGAGCGCGGTCGCCACGGCGGCGTAGTCGACGGCGGGCACGTCGACACCGAAGTCGGGGTACCCGTCGACGAACATCTCCAGTTTCACCAGGCCCAGGGTGGAGTTGTTGAACACCACGACCTTCACCGGCAGCTGCTGCGCGGCGATCGTGATGAGCTCGCCGAGCAGCATCGCCAGTCCCCCGTCGCCGCTGATGGTGACCACTTGGCGGTCGGGGTAGGCGCTCTGGGCACCGATGGCCTGCGGCACCGCGTTGGCCATCGACCCGTGCAGGTACGAGCCGATCAGCCGACGACGCCCGTTGGGGGTGAGGTACCGGGCCTGCCAGACGTTGCCCATGCCGGTGTCGGCGGTGACGATGGCGTCGTCGGCGACGAGCTCATCGAGCATCGCGGCCGCGAACTCCGGATGGATGGGGCGGCCGTGGTCGACATCCGTGTAGGTGCCGACGACCGAGCTGAGCAGTTTCTCGTGCTTCTTGAGGGTGCGATCGAGGAAGGCCCGGTCGGTCTTCTTCGTCACCAGGCCGGTGAGGGCCGCGAGCGTGGCCGCCACGTCGCCGTGTACCGGATGGGTGACGCTGACCCGACGGCCCAGGTGGGACGGGTCGGTGTCGACCTGGGCGATGACCACCTTCTCGCCGTCGGGCAGGAACTGCTCATAGGGGAAGTCGGTGCCCAGAAGCAGAACCAGGTCGGCGTCGTGAATGCCGGCGTGTGCGGCCCCGTAACCGAGCAGACCGGTCATGCCCACGTCGAACGGGTTGTCGTACTGGATCCACTCCTTGCCCCGCAGGCTGTGCCCGACGGGCGCGCCGACGAGGTCGGCGAAGGCGATCACCGCGTCGTGAGCACCGGCGACACCGGCCCCGGCGAAGATCGCGACTGTCCTGGCCCGGTTGATCGCGTCGGCCAGGGCACGCACGTCCTCCGCTGCGGGCACCACGGTCGGTCGCCCCGGCAACACGAAGCGGGGCACGGCGCCTTCGGCATCGAGTTCGGCGACGTCACCGGGCAGGGTGACCACTGAAACCCCACCCAGGGCGACCGCGTGCCGCATGGCCGCGTTGACCACCTTGGGCGACTGTTCGGCGGAGGAGACCAGTTCCCGGTAGTGCGAGCACTCGGTGAAGAGCCGGTCCGGGTGGGTTTCTTGGAAGAAGCCGCTGCCGATCTGACCGGTCGGGATGTGGCTGGCAATGGCCAGCACCGGCGCTCCGCTGCGGTGTGCGTCGTAGAGTCCGTTGATCAGGTGCAGGTTTCCCGGGCCGCAGCTGCCGGCGCACACGGCGAGGCGCCCGGTGAGCTGGGCCTCGGCGCCGGCCGCGAAGGCCGCGGCCTCCTCATTGCGCACGTGCACCCAGTCGATGCCGCCCTTGGCGGCTCCGCCGGTGCGACGAACGGCGTCGACGACGGGGTTGAGGCTGTCCCCGACGATGCCGTAGATGCGGCGCACCCCGGCGTCCACGAGTTGGGCGATGATCTGGTCTGCGACGGTCTGAGCCATCGGTCCAGTAAACCGCGCGCGCCCGGCGCGGCGATATCCCTCGAGGGCACAGTCAGCGAACTCCCAGCGGCGCTGGACGTGGCTCACGGGGGAACGCCGGTGGCGTCAGCGTACCGAGGTCGGTCTAACCGCCCGCGGACACCGCGACCGGCGTGACGTCCCAGACCACGGGTGCGGGGTAGAACGGATTGACGGCGGGATCAGGCGCCGAGAAGGCCATGCCACCCAGGTTGTGCCAGCCCAACCCGACGACTGTGGAACCTATGGGTGCCGTGTACAGCACACAGGCGAGGTACTCGTCGGGTCCCCGGTCTTCGTCGAGGTCGAACCGCTCGAGCTCGAACGGGCAGATCGTGTTCGCCGTCAGGGAGCCCAGGTATTCGCGCTCCACGATGCCGCCTTCGGTGCCGTCGTCGAGCACCGGACGCAGGAGCGGGGTCGTGTAGGCGGTCACGCTGCCGGTGACCCAGCGGTACTGAATCACGGCGAAGAACGGGGTCTCCCCCGCGAACCCCGCACCGTTGTCGAAGACGTCCCAATAGGAGGGTTCTCCCTCGACGACACCCAACACGGTTGTCTCGATCGCGTCCCCCGGCACCCCCTCGTAGTTGGACTGCGGAAGCAGGACGATCTCGCCGACCCCGAGGTGCTGTCCGGGCGTGGCCGTTGGCGCCCGGTCGAGCGGCATGGCGACGGTGTCGAACGGCATCGCGGGTAACTGGTCGTCGTCGGCATTCCCTGAGCAGCCGGCCAGCAGAACACCGACGGTGAGTGCGCCGACGAGCGGCAGCGCGGCCCCTCGACCCATCAGTTCACGAAGTCTCATGTGTATCCCCCTGTGGCAAACATCGCAGCGCGGCGGGGCAATAGCAATTCCGGGCAGGGGCGTCGTCGTGGGAGGCTTACCGCGTGAACGGAAAACTGGCCGGCGGATGTGACGGCGGTGCCCATCTGGTCGACGGCACGATTCGTCGGATTCCCGGCCCGTGGACACCGGCCGTGAACGCCCTGCTGCAGCATCTGGCATCCACCGGTTTCGTCGGAGCGCCGCGCCCGCTCGGCTCTGACGCGCAGGGCCGCGACGTGCTCAGCTACCTCGACGGTTCGACGGTCGGCAACCTCCGCCCGTGGCCGCGGTGGACCCACAGCGACGAAGCGCTCCTGGATGTGGGCGACTGGCTCAGGCGCTATCACTCCGCGGTCGCCAACTTCGTCCCGCCCGCAGGGTCGCGGTGGCGCGAGGGCCAGGTGTGGAACCCGGGCTCGATCATCGGCCACAACGATGCGGCGCCCTACAACGCGGTCTGGAATGCACACGGGCTCGTGGGTTTCGTGGACTGGGACATGGCCGGCCCGACCACGTGCGCCGAAGACCTCGCCTGGGTCGTCTTCTCCTGGGTGCCGCTTCACGCGCGTCGGCTCGTTCTGGACGAAGGATTCACCGCGTTCGGGGAGCGCCGGGCTCGTTTGGAGTCGATTCTCCGGGTCTATGGCTGGGGCGGAACGACAGACGATGTGCTGGAGCTCGTCCGTCGCCGCGTGCAGACACAACGGGACATCATCCGCTCAGTGGCCGACAGCGGCGACGAGACCTATCGACGGATGCTGGCTCACGGGGTCGATCTCACCCTTCAGTCCGCGCTGGGTGAACTCGATACGGTCTGACTCGGCGTCAGCCGCGGGTGCGGGGTGCCGCGGTGCTGTCGCGCACGATCAGCTCCGGGGCGATCGCGGGAATCGTCTCCGCGGCCTCGCCGCCCATCAGCTGCAGCAGACGGTCAACCGCGAGGCGGCCGACCTCGTCGAAGTCGAGCCTGATCGTGGTGAGTCCGGGCTGGAAATACCTGGCCTCGCTCATGTCGTCGAAGCCCACGACGCTCACGTCGCCGGGCACCGACAGGCCACGTTCGGTCAGGGCCTTCATGATGCCCAGGGCCATGGAGTCATTCGCGGCGAGCACCGCCGTGATGGCCGGGTTGTCGGCGATCAACGATCCGGCGCGGTAACCGGATTCAACGGTCCAGTCTGCCGTGGAGAACTCGGGGTTCACCGGGCGGTGGGCGACGGCCAGCTCGGCCAGCCAGCCGGCGCGGCGAGCGTCCGACGCCATCCAGCCCCGCGGTCCGGCCACATGCCACACGGTGTCATGCCCGAGGTCGAGCAGATGCCGGGTCGCCAGTCGCGCCCCGAACCCGTCGTCCATGGTCACGGCGTGAGAGCTTGCCGGCGCGCCCTGTTCGAAGCGGACGATGGGCACGTCCAGGTCCAACCCGTTGAGCACCGGGGCCGCGGCGGACATCGGTGCCAGCACGACAATCCCGTCCACGGAGTCACCGAGCAGGGTGTCCACGGCCGCCCGGATGTCATTCGAATCGACATCGGAGATGCTCACGAGGCTGGTGGCGTAGCCGTTGCGGCGCGCCTCCTCTGCGACGCCGAAGAGCACCATTGTCGAGCCGTGCACCGGCAGGGAATAGCTGAGCACCCCGAGATTCATCGACCGATTGGTCGCCAACGCGCGCGCAGCCGAATTCCGGTTGTACCGCAGCTGGGTGATCGCCCGTTCGACTCGTTCCCGCACCTCGGGCCCCACGTTGCTGTGGCCGTTCACGACCCGCGACACGGTTTGTTGGGACACTCCGGCGAGCCTGGCCACGTCGATCATGCGCACACTGCGGTTCGCCGGGCGCTGGCTCTCGCCCACCGGGCCCACGGGAGAAGTCGACATCGGTCAAGAATACTCTCCTGAGGGTGCGGGAGCGCACTATCACGAGGTGTCTCTGGTGCTTCGCCGAGAGACGGATGCCGGGCGGAATTCATGTGTTCATCAAGTGGCGTGTCCTTCCACTGCGCGCTGGACGCCAGAAACCGTCCTGATAGTGCGCTAACACTCGGCGCTGATAGTGCGCTAACATTCAAGCGCGTGATCGTTATCTCACAGCGCAACACAACGAAGGTGGAATGCTCAATGAGTTCCTACGAACCCGAGATCGAGGTTGCGATCGCGCGTGTGCGGGCGGATATCGCTCGGCTGCACGGTGAGCTGACGGCTAATGGTCTGGTGGTGTGGACCGGCGGTAAC
>NZ_JAXCHV010000029.1:0-44915 GCF_035984795.1 Cryobacterium sp. MP_3.1
GGTATCCCCTAGAAAGGGACCCTACGACCGAGGTTTTTGGCATTTGACATTGTGCACGCTGTTGAGTTCTCAAGGATCGGACGCACCCGACTTCAGGCCTAATGGCTGTCGCTCCGGGGCACTTCGATGTTTGTTCTTGTTGTCTGCGGGGATTTCCGATTAGGGAATTCGAAGCAAACTTCATCAAGCTGTACAAAGCGAAGAATCGCTTTCTTTTCTGCTTGGATTTGGTCCCGCTTGAGGCCGGTAGCTCTTCGGCTTTCCGAACCTGTGGGGTGACGAGAGATGACATTACGGGGATTCTGGGGGGGTCGCAAATCCCATCCGCATCCCGGGCGTGTCGCCCCGGCGAGGATAGGGTCGACAGACCAGCATCGGCGCTTGAGAAGGGCTCTTACATGGACTCCACACCCGACATCGTGATCGTCGGAGGCGGCCATAACGGCCTCACCGCCGCGGCCTATCTGGCCAAGGCCGGGCGGAGTGTGCTGGTGCTCGAACGGGACGACCACGTGGGCGGAGCCGCGGTATCGGCCGCCGCCTTCACCGGGGTGGATGCCCGTCTGTCCCGGTACTCGTACCTGGTGAGCCTGCTGCCTGCCCGCATCATCGACGAGCTCGGCCTGTCGATCGAGCTGGCACGGCGGCGGTACTCGTCGTACACCCCGGATCCGGCCAACCCGGCGACCGGCCTGCTGGTGGATGCGGGCGATGCCGAGGCGACGCGGGCCTCCTTCGAGAGGATCGGAGCCGGGGCGGACATCGCGGGGTGGCAGCAACTCGGTGGCGACCTGGGGCATCTGGCCCGTGCGCTGTTCCCCACGGTGTGCGAGCCGTTGCCCACCCGGTCAGAGGCCCGCCGGCTGGTCGGTGACGACGCCCTGTGGGACGAGTTCATCGAGCATCCGCTCGGCGACCTGCTCAACCGGCGATTCGGCTCCGACCTCGTGCGCGGGGTGGTGGCCACCGACGGCCTGATCGGCACGTTCACCTCGGTGCATGACGCGTCACTGGATGCAAACCGCTGCTTTCTCTACCACTCGATCGGAAACGGCACCGGAGACTGGGACGTACCCGTCGGCGGCATGGGTGCGGTGACCGGGGAGCTGGAGCGGGTGGCCCGCCAGGCCGGAGCGCGCATCCTGACGAGCGCAGAGGTCACCGGCATCGATCCGGACGGCACCGTGCGCTACCGGCACGAACACCGGGACGAGAGCACCGTGGGAAGCCACGTGCTGGCGAACGTGGCACCGTGGGTGCTGGACGGCCTCCTGAGTGAGCGCACACCGGACACCGTGAAGCCCGAGGGCGCCCAGGTGAAGGTGAACCTGCTGCTGAGTCGCCTCCCCCGCCTGCTGGATGCGTCGGTGTCGGCCGAGGCCGCGTTCGGCGGAACCTTTCACATCAATGAGACGCTCAGCCAGCTCGAGGCCGCGTATCGGCAGGCCGGTGCGGGCCGGGTCCCCGATCTGGTCTCCTGTGAGATCTATTGCCACTCCCTCACCGATCCGAGCATCATCTCGCCCGAACTGGTGGCGGCCGGCGCCCAGACCCTCACGGTGTTCGGCCTGCACACCCCCGACCGGCTCACCCGCCTGGACAACACCGCCGTCAGGGCCCAGTTGCAGGCCGCCGTTCTGGCCTCGCTCAACTCGGTGCTGGCCGAACCCGTCGAGGACCTGCTGCTCCGGGATGCCGACGGCAGGCCGTGCATCGAGACCAAGACCACCGCGGACCTCGAGTCGGCGCTCAACCTGCCCGGCGGGGACATTTTCCACGGGCTCCTGTCCTGGCCGTTCCTGGAAGACGACGCACCCAGGGATACCGCCGCCCAGCGCTGGGGCGTGGCCACCCGGCATCCGCGGATTCTGCTCTGCGGAGCCGGCGCTCGACGCGGCGGCGGGGTCAGCGGACTCGGCGGGCACAACGCTGCCATGGCCGTGCTCGAGAGCGACTGAGGACTCTGGCGGCGGCCTCGAACTAGGCATAGCCTCAGAGGGAAGGCTCGTGTTTCACTCAACGTGGAGGTCACCATGCCCCCCCAGCCCCTGCCCGGTCCGCCGGATGTCGCCCACGCCACAGGGCGGTTCGCCCACCGGGAGGACGGGCTCTACCTGCTCTTCGACCGCATCTTCCCGGCGGCCCCGGAGTCGGTGTGGGAGGCCGTGACCAAACCCGAGGGCCTGCACGGCTGGATCGGCACCTACACAGGGTCCCCTCGCACCGGGGCCGTGCGCTTCCGGATGGAATCGAAGAACGACTCGCAGTGGGAGTACGTGAGCATTCTGGAATGTGTGGAGTTCAAGAAGCTGGCGCTGGACATCGGCGAGGGCGAGGATGCCTGGCGGGTGATGGCGCATCTGACGGGCGGATCCGGCAAGACCGTGCTGACCTTCGGACTGAGGCTGCACTCCCCTGCCGAGGCCGCCACGTTCGGGCCGGTCTGGGATTACTACCTCGACAGGCTCGTCGCCTCCCGCACCCACCACCCGCTGCCGTCGTTCAGCAAGTACTACCCCGCGCTGCAGAGTCACTATCAGGAGCTCCTGGTGCCCAAGCCCACCCCTACGCCAGCGAGCGAGGACCGCGCCTAGCCGCTACTCCCAGATGCTGGGGGCCGGCGCCCGGGTAGCCGGCATCGCCACGTCGGCGCTCCACTCGAGCAGCCACTCGGGCACGCTCACTTCGGCGGGCACGGCACCGACGGCGTCGGTGAGTTCGTCGATGGTGACCACGCCACCCGTGCGCTTGAGGAACCGGCCGCGGATGAAGCCGCGGGCGTAGACCTCGACGTCGCCCGGTCGCGCATCCGGGCCCTCAACGGGCCGCACGAAGCGTTGCTCGACGTAAACGGCCTTGTCGTCGAAGCCCAGGATGCGCGACTCGACGGTGAACCGCTGGCCGAGGGTCAGTGACTTGCGAAAGCTGATGGTCTCTGCGACCACCACCGGATACCAGCCCTTGGCCTGGAAGATCGCCCAGATTCCGGTGCGGTGCAGCATGTCGAACCTGGCGATGTCCATGATCGAGAGGTACACGCCGTTGTTCATGTGCCGCAGGATGTCCTGGTCGGTCGGCAGCGTGATGAACCGCGTGCGGGCGACGTCGTAGTGCCCGAGGCGTGGCCCGAAGCGCGACAGCAGGCTGTGGAGCAGGGTTCGAAAGAACATGTGCACCCGATGATGCTAGCGGGCGGCGGCCTCCGACAGCTCGCGCAGGGCCGACGTCTCGTCGATGGTCTGCAGCACCCTGTCGCGCAGCACAATCCGGCCCCTAACCACGGCGTGTCGCACGTCTGTGGCGGTGGCCGTGTAGGCCAGCGCAGACCACGGGTCCCGGCCGGGCCTGCTGTTCAGCGTGTCGATGCGCACGACCTGGAGGTCGGCCTGCATGCCGGGCTCGATCGTGCCCACGTCGGCCAGACCGAGGGCGCGGGCGCCGTCGACGGTGCCGAGCCGTACGGCGCGTTCGGCGCTGATCATGGTCGGGTCGTTGCTGGTGCCCTTGTGCAGCAGCGCGGCCATCCGCACGGCGGCGTACATGTCGAGGGAACCGGCGGAGGCAGCGCCATCCGTGCCCAAGCCCACGGTAGCGCCGTGCTGCAACAGCTCGGGCAGTGGGGCGATGCCGCAGCCGAGCTTGAGGTTCGACATCGGGCAGTGCGCCACGGCGGCGCCGCTGGCGGCGATGCGGGTGACCTCGTCGTCGGTGAGGTGCACGGCATGGGCCAGGACGGTGTGGTTAGTCAGCAGCCCGGCCGCATCGAGGACGGCGACCGGCCGGTCGCCGTTGACCTGCACCGTCAGCGCCAGTTCGCCGAGGCTCTCGGAGGCGTGCGTGTGGATGCGGGCGCCGCGCGAGGCGGCCAGCTCCCGGATGCTCTCCAGCTGGTCGCTACTGAGGGTGTAGGCCGAGTGAGGCATCACCCAGAGGTCGTCGTCGGGCGACTCGGTGCGGTTGTCGGTGAGGATCGATCTGGCTTCCTCGAGCATGCCCGCGAAGTCGCGGCCCTCGGGATCCGCGTTGCCGAGGAAGGTGGGGCCGTTCAGCAGCCGGAATCCGGCCTCCGCCGCGACAGCGCGGCTGGCCCGCGGGAACCAGTACATGTCCAGCGCCGTGGTGGTGCCGCCCAAGAGGCACTCGGCGATCCCGGCCCTGGTTCCGATGGCGACAGTCTCGGCGCTGAGGGTGGCGAGTTCGGCGCCGACCATCCGCTCGAGGAACACCTCGAGGGTGACGTCGTCGGCCGCACCCCTGAACAGGTTCATGGCCAAGTGGCTGTGGGTGTTCACCCAGCCGGGGGCGATCACGCAGCCCGGGCTCTCGAGCACCTCCGCCGCGTCGTACCGGGCGAGCAGGTCGACGGCCGGCCCGACGTCGACGATGATCCCGGCACGGATGGCGACGGCGCCGGCCTCGATGATCGTGCCAGCGGCGTCGACGGTGAGCACGGCATCCGCGGTGAGGATCAGGTCGACGTGGTCGGTGGCCATCAGACGAGCTCCGGCAGGGCGACGAGGGCGTCGAGGGTGACGGAGATGCCGCGACTGACGCCATCCGCCACGACGGTGCGATGCGGATCGTAACCGGTGGTGTCGACGAGGTCGTCGGCGGTGGCGCCGTCGATCACGAGGCCGCCGCCCGCGCGTACGCCGCGGGTGGAGGCGAGCACCAGCAGGGCCGAGAGTTCCATTTCGATGGCGAGCACGCCGAGCTTGACGTAACCGGCCTGGTTGAGATCGATGATTCCCGGGTAGAAGGCCGCCCGGGTCCAGACGATTCCGCGGTGGTGGGGGGCGTCGTGCCGCCGGGCTGCCTCGGCCAGTGCGATCACGACCTCGGGATTCGCGGCCGCCGGGTAGCTCTCCGGCACCAGCTGGTCGGTGACGCCGTCGTCGCGCACGCAGGACTCGGCGATGATCAGGTCGCCGTCGCCGATGCCACGCAGCAGGGCGCCGGCGGTGCCGAGTCTGATGATGGTGTCCACGCCGGCATCCATCAGCTCCTGGAACAGGCAGATGGCGCCGGGGGCGCCCACACCGTGTGAGGAGACGACGACGGTGCTGCCGTTCCAGTCGCCGACGAACGAGCGATACTCACGCTGGTGGGCGACCTCGCGCACGTTGTCGAGCTGGTGGGAGATCTGCTCGGCCCGGAACGGGTCACCGACGACGAGGGCGCGAGTGGGCAGCCCGGTCTTGGGGAGCCCGGTCACCGGGAACGTGTCGGCCTGGCTCATGTGTGCTCCTCGTGGCTGGCGCGGCCCGAATGGCCTGGCAAGTGTCGAACTTGTCTACCATGCCCGGGCAGACCCGCGCAGGCCGAGGAGCTAGGCCAGGGCGGGCTCGGCCTGAGCGGGCATGGACCGAGCCTGGGCGGGCAGCGCCGCCACCTTGCGCACGAATGAACCCAGACGGCGGTAGACCTCCTGCGATTCGGGGTGCCGGGCGTCCTGCTGCCAGGTGTGCCGGGTGTTGGTGCGGTGCCGGCCGTAGATCACCGTGTCGGCCAGGATGGACCGCCGGCGCAGGGCCTCGATGAAGTTGAGGTTGGCCCGGTAGAAGTAGTCGCGCTCGGAGGTCGTGATGAAGACCGGCGGGAAGCCCTTGTCGAGCCACTCGATGGGCGAGAGGAAACGGGCGGCGTCGCGCAGCGACATGCCGGGGCTGCGTTCGGGAAGCAGCATCCGAAGGAAGTTGAGGCTGAGCACGAAGCCGCGCTCGAACATGACCGAGAAGTCGGCGATACTGCAGTGCTGCACGAGTCCGCGCAGGTGGCCGGCCTCGATCGGCAGGTCGAGGTTGTAGTGCGCGGCGAGGGTGGCGTCGTTGGCCGCGGCGGTGAGCAGGGCCGCGATGTGCCCGCCCGCTGAGTCGCCGCCGAGAACGATGCGGGTGGGGTCGCCACCGTATTCGACGATGTTGCGCTGGACCCAGGTGAGCACAGCGTTGGCGTCGTCGAGCATGTGGCCGATCTTGAATCGAGTGGCCATGCGGTAATTGGCGTTGACGACGACCATGCCCTCGACCGCCTGGCTGGCGGCGTACTTGGTGAGCGGTGCCTTGTCGCCGGAGGTCCATCCGCCGCCGTGGAAGTAGATGTAGACGGGCAGCGGGCTCGGTGGCGTGGTCACGTCGTGGTGCTCGTGCGGCACGAGAACGTCGAGGCGGTGATCACGGATGCCGTCGCCCACGTAGTCAAGGTCGAAGTGGTAGTCGACGTCGTCGATCGGGTCCGCGTTGAACTTGTGCAGTTCGCCCGGTGCGATGCGCGTCATGATCGCTTTCCAGAGCCACACCGGCACCCTGGACAGGCCGGTTTCCCGGTGCGTGAGGTGCGAGTCCGCGGAGGGGCCGGCGGCCGGGTCGAAGCTGGTGCTGGAGTGGGGGGACGAGTGAAACATGGTGCCTTACTGCCGACGTGGCGCTACCGGAAGCGGCTTCGAAGTGCCGACTGGCGTTGGTAGCGCTTGCATCGTTTTTTGCCGCGTGTAGAACATAGGCGCGCAACCATGAGATGACCTGAGAATCTCTCAGATCGATCGGAATCGGCTATCCATCGAGTCGAGGTGCGCCCGCGGCTACTCGTTCTGTCGTCGGGTTTTGGGGTCGTGGGCGCGGTGTTGGGGTGGTTTTCGCCAGGTGCCGGTGGGGTCGATCCAGTGCGGGGCTTTGACTTCGGGCATGCCCAGGACCATCCGGATTTTCCAGCCGCCGGCGTTGTCGATGCCGTGATGGTGGCGCCAGCACAACAGCACCCCGTTCGAGACGTTGGTCGGGCCGCCGTGCTGCCACGGTGTCACATGGTGCACCTCGGTCCATTGCGGTGGGCAGGTACAGCCCGGAATGATGCAACCACCATCTCGGGCAGTGATCGCCCTGCGTTGCAGCGGCGTGAAGCACCGGACTGTTTCGCCGAGGGCGAGGACGGCGCCGGTGCCGCCGAAGAAGACCGGCCGGAAGCCGCCGTTGTCGACCATCTGGTTGATCGTCTTCATCGAGACAGGACCCTCGACCCCGTCGATCCAACCGACCCCGACCCCGGTGACGAGGTCATGGGCACTCACGTGCACCATCACCGTCGGCGGCATCCCGCCCATGGTCGGGGTGCGAGGGTCCTGGGCGACCTGGACCAGGATGCCGCGAAGGATGTCGGCGCGCTTCTGGCCGCCGTCGCGTTCGTCCAGGATCTCGCCGGGAACCAGTTCGCCGGCCTCGATGCGCTGCTGCTCGTCCGCGGACGGGAACGCGGGGGCGCTGCGCGCGGACAGGAACGTGTTGAACAGGTTCTGCATGATGCCCTTGAGCTCCGGCGTCACCCCACCGCGCAACGGATGCAGGCCTTGGCTGAGCTTGCCGAACGAGAACGTGGACTTCGCCTCGAAAACCGCATCGTTCGGCGCGGCGCCGTCGGGATTCAACACCGCCTGCCAGGTCAGTGCCATCTCCCGGATCCGGTCGGCCGGGAAAGTGAACCCGGCCGAGTCGCCCAGACGAACGATCGGTCCCGTGCAGCCGGGGCCGGGGGTGCGGCCGAATACCGACCCGGTCGCGGACTCGACCAGCTCGGCCTCACCGCCGTCCACCAGCGACTGGTCGGCGTCGAAGCGGCCGTGCACTTTGTAGTCGGCCAGGCCCTTCACGATGTTCTCGGCCGCGTCGATGCCGATCTCGCCGGCGGTCAGCGCCGCGGCCACGAATGGGAACTCGGGCTCCAGGACCGTGCCGCCCCACATCCGCGGGGCGACCTTCTCACCCAGGGCCACGCGTCGTTTCATCTCCGGCACCGAGGTGCCGGTCAGCCCGATCAGCAGATCATTCTGGTGCGACGCCCCCAACCGCCAGGCCAGCGACTCCGCGCCCAAACCGCTGCGGGACCGGTAACCGACCACGGTCGCCGTGGCCACCCGGGCGGCATCCACCGGCCGGCCGGTCCGCTCGACCATCTGCGTCAACGCCACCACCTCCGGGTCACTCAACGCGTTCACGTCAATGGAGTCCATCACCGCCATCACCGTGCGGGCCGCATCATCCAGGGCCTGGAGCTTCTGACCGAACGCACCGGTATGCGCGCGCTGCACCCCCGGCAGCTCGGCCGGATCCCGCCACCCGGGCCGCGGCTTCGAGCGGCCCCGAGTGCGGCCGGCAGTTCCACCTGCAGTGTGGGCCTGCGTGTCGGTGGTGCCGCTCAGGCTGTCGGCATCCGGTGCCGTGAGGGGATCTGGACCGGACAGGCCGGTGTTCCAGTCGTGCACGTTCGACCCGGTGGGAGAAGTTCCCGTCGGTGCGGTGGAGCCACTATCCAGCTCGTCGTCCATACCCCCATTCTCTCACAAATCGCACCTATATGCGAGGAATTGTCAACAAGAGCTTGAGCAAATATCGAACACAGTTCTGGGCCAAAGGGGACGGGCAGCGAGGGTCTCGACAGGTTCGACCGAAGCGATGGGCGCGTAGTCGAGGATGGCTTACGGACGAGCGATCTGCCGCCCGAGGAGAGCGAGGGCTGTCGGCTCAGGACAGCTAGGCGGCGCCTCCGGCGACTCCGGTGGCCTCGAGCACGGCGCGGGCCAGGGTGTGGAAGTGCACGTTGAAGCCGAGCACGGCCGGGGTGGCCTGCGGGTCGACGCCGAGGTCTGCAACGTCGAGGGCGTGCAGCACGAACTGGTAGCGGTGCGTGCCCGTTCCGCGTGGCGGTGCCGCACCGATGAAGGTGGGCTGGCGGATTTCGTTGGGCATGACGACGGCGCCGGCGGGCAGAAGCACCGAGTTCGCGACTCCGGCACCGGTGGGCAGGCTGTCGACGTCGGCGGGAATGTTGAAAACCGCCCAGTGCCAATACCCGGAACCGGTCGGGGCATCCGGGTCGAACACCGTGAGTGCGAAGCTCTGGGTCTCGGCCGGGAAGCCGCTCCAGTGCAGGTCGGGCGAGACATCCTGGCCGCCGGCGCCGGCGCCGTACTGGGCGGCGGCAAGCGGGCCGCCGTCGGTCATCACCGAGCTGGTCAGGTTGAACTGGGGCACCTCGCCGAAACGGGCGAAGGGATCGATCGTGGTCATGCACACTCCAAGGATCTGGTGGCGGTCTGATTGGCTCAGTCTACGTGGGCCGCCTCGCGCCCCCTCGCCGCCGCCTAAAATGTGGGGGTGGCCATTCCGAAGATCCTGCTCTACTACGTCTTCACTCCGCTCAGCGACCCCGAAGCCATCCGCCTGTGGCAGCGCGACCTCTGCGAGTCTCTGGGCCTGCGCGGCCGCATCCTGATCTCGAAGGACGGCCTGAACGGCACCGTGGGCGGCGACCTGCCCGCCCTCAAGCGCTATGTGCGCAAGACCCGTCAGTACGCACCGTTCGCCCAGATCGACTTCAAGTGGAGTGAGGGAACCGGCCTCGACGAGTCCGGGGCGAGCCTGGACTTCCCCCGGCTGGTGGTGAAGGTGCGCGACGAGATCGTGAGCTTCGGCTCACCGGAGGCCCTCACCGTGGATGCCGGTGGCGTCGTGGGCGGCGGCACCCGCCTGGCCCCGGCCGAACTGCACGCCCTCGTGGCCGAACGCGGCGACGACGTGGTGTTCTTCGACGGCCGCAACGCCTTCGAAGCCGAGATCGGTCGGTTCCGGGGTGCCGTGGTGCCGGATGTGGCGAACACCCGCGAGTTCGCGGCCGAGCTCGACAGCGGCAAATACGACCACCTCAAGGGCCAGCCCGTGGTGACGTATTGCACCGGTGGCATCCGCTGCGAGGTGCTGTCGTCATTGATGAAGGACCGTGGCTTCGGCGAGGTCTACCAACTCGAGGGCGGCATCGTTCGCTACGGCGAGGCCTACGGCGACGACGGACTCTGGGACGGCTCGCTCTACGTGTTCGACCAGCGGATGTCGGTGGATTTCAGCGACCACGCCACCGTTCTCGGCCACTGCCAGGTCTGCGGCGCGGGCACCAAGAACATGCTCAACTGCCGGGACCTGTCCTGCCGGGAGCAGCTTGTTGCCTGCCCGGACTGCGTGGCCGCCGCCGCCCCGGCCTGCGCGGCGCACGCGGCCTGAGCGAATCAGCCCGGTCACGCATCCGCTCGCTCGCAAAAAGTAGTTGCTTGCGCAGTTACCTAGCGTGTGCAATCATTTATGACGCGCCTGCAACTACCAGCGTGTGGCCTCGACAGGCTCGACCAACGGCCCGCGCACCTCCGCACCCTTGAAGGAATTTCCGCATGCCCATTGGATTGATCGCACTCGCCCTCGGCGGCTTCGGGATCGGCCTGACCGAGTTCGTCATCGCCGGCCTGCTGCCCGAGGTTGCCGCCGACTTCGCCGTGACCGAGGCCGCCGCCGGCTGGCTCATCTCCGGCTACGCCCTCAGCGTCGCCGTCGGCGCCATCCTGCTGACCGCCGCGGTGACCCGGCTGCCCCGCAAACACGTTCTGGTGGGACTGATGGTGCTCTTCATCATCGGCAACCTGATCTCGGCACTCGCCCCGAGCTACTCGATCATGCTGCTCGGCCGCATCATCGCCGCTCTCTGTCACGGCGCCTTCTTCGGCATCGGCGCCGTCGTCGCCGCCAGCCTGGTGCCGCCGAGCAAGAAGTCCGGCGCCATCGCCATCATGTTCACCGGCCTCACCCTCGCCAACGTCCTCGGCGTGCCGTTCGGCACCTTCATCGGCCAGAGCTTCGGCTGGCGAGCCACCTTCTGGGCGATCACCGTGATCGGCGTCCTCGCCCTGGCCGGCATCGTGGCCCTCGTGCCCCGCGCCACCGACGACACCGCGCACGTGAGCAACCTGCGCGGCGAACTCCGCGCCTTTCGGTCCAGCCAGGTCTGGCTCTCCCTGGTGGTGACGGTGCTCGGATTCGGCGGCATGTTCGGCGCCTTCACCTACATCGCCTACACGCTCACCGAGGTGAGCGGCTTCTCCAGCGCGGCCGTTCCGTGGCTGCTCGTGGTCTTCGGCGCCGGCCTGTTCGTGGGCAATATCCTCGGCGGCAAGGCCGCCGACCGGCGGCTCGATCCCACCCTGGTGGTGCTGTTGATCGGACTCACGGTGGTGATGGCGCTCTTCGCCCTCACCGCAGCGAACCCGGTCGCCACCGTGATCGCGCTCGTGCTGATGGGCGGCTTCGGCTTCGGAACGGTTCCCGGCCTGCAGACCCGCATCATGCTCTACGCCGACACCGCACCGACCCTGGCCTCCAGCGCCAACATCGCCGCGTTCAACGTGGGCAACGCCCTCGGCGCCTGGATCGGCGGCATCACCATCAGCGTGGGCCTGGGCTACACCTCGCCGCTCTGGGCCGGCGCCGCGATCACCGCGGCCGCCGCGATCGTGATGATCGTCGCCGCCACCCGCCGCAACGTCCTGGTGCCGGCGGATGCCCCGGCGAGCGCCACCCCCCTCGTCACCACCGCCTCCTGATCCCCAGCACCCCGAACCAAAAGGACCACCGCATGAGCATCCCCACCATCACCCTGAACAACGGTGTCGAGATCCCCCAACTCGGCTTCGGCGTCTTCCAGGTGCCGGACGACGAGACCGCCGCGGCCGTGACCGCCGCCCTCGACGCCGGTTACCGCAGCATCGACACCGCCGCCATCTACGGCAACGAGGCCGGCGTCGGCCGCGCCCTGGCCGCGTCGGGCATCCCGCGCGACGAGCTGTTCATCACCACCAAGCTGTGGAACAGCGACCAGGGCTTTGCGAGCACGATTGCCGCCTACGAGGCCAGCCTGGCCGCGCTGGGCCTGGATTACGTTGACCTTTACCTGATCCACTGGCCCGCACCCGCCAACGACAACTACATCGAGTCGTGGCGCGCCATGGAGCAGCTGCTCACCGACGGGCGTGTGCGAGCGATCGGCGTCTCGAACTTCGCCCCCGAGCACCTCGAGCGTCTTACCCATACCTCCAGGATCGTGCCGGCCGTGAACCAGGTGGAGCTGCACCCGCGCCTCACCCAGACGGCGGTGCGCGCCGCCAACGCGGCGCAGGGCATCGCGACCGAGGCTTGGAGCCCGCTCGCGCAGGGCGGCCTGCTGGCCGACCCCGTCGTGGCGGATGTCGCCGCCCGCGCCGGCCGCTCCCCCGCGCAGGTCATCCTGCGCTGGCACCTGCAGCAGGGCCGCATCGTGATCCCCAAGTCGGTCACGCCCAGCCGCATCATTGAAAACCTGGCCGTCTTCGACTTCGATCTCAGCCCCGCCGACCTGCTGCTGATCGACGGCCTGAACACCGACACCCGGATCGGCCCGGACCCGGTCGAGTTCAACGGCTGAGTTGTTTCACCGCTGCACCCGTTTCACCGCTCCGCCCGGGCCGCCCTCGCGGCCCGGGCGTAGTGGCGCGCCTGGGTGCTCGAGAGCGCGAGCAGGATCAGGATGTCGATCGTGACGCTCACCAGCGAGGTGCGCAGGGTGATCTGGGCGCCGTTGAGCGCGTAGTCGGCGAACGAGAGCAGGATGCTCACCGAGGCGAACGACATCGCCTCCACCCGGGCCCAGTTGTGGCCGGTGAACACCAACCCGGCCAGGCCCAGGTAGAGCACGAGGTAGAGGCCGTAGGCCGCGAGCAGCCAGCCCAGCACGGCACCGGCGGCCTGCGGGTCGCTCCGAGCGAGCTTCTCGCCGTTGACGACGATCGTACCCACGAAGCTGTCCCACGACAGGACGACAGTGAGGATGGCGAATCCACCCGTCAGCGCCCGCACCCCCATCAGCAGCACCCCGCCGATCACCGACGGGGGACGCTTGACCCTGCCAGGGGCGACCGCGCCCGTCACGACAGCCCGGTCAATTCGATGACGGTTCCCCCGTCGGGCAGCGCCGTGCCGGGCGGCGTCCCGAGCACGGGCATCCCGCGCAGGTCGATCACCGGCAGGTCGCCATCCGTCTGGATGTTGTCGCCGCCGCCGTTGCGGGAGTGGTAGCCGGTGGCGAAGTCCCGGATCAGCACCAGGCGGGTCTGCGGCACCGCCCGCCGGATGCTCGCGACGACGTGGTCACGCTCGATGTCGGTGTGCTCGTCGATCTTGTGGGTGACCTGCAGGGTGAACAGGCTCAGCCCCACCGCCCTGTCGAAGGTGCCCGCCGCCACCCAGTCCACCCGGTGACCGCCGGGCAGCATCCAGCCATCCGGGCAGCGCCAGAAGCGCACGTGGTGGCGCTTGGCCGGGTTGTTCGCCACCTCCTGCTGATACGCGAAGTCCTGCACCCTGTCGAAAAGCAACAGCGGACTCACCGGCGCCCGCAGATAGCTGCGCCGGCGTACCGTCGCGGTCACGATGCGCCAGCTCGAGGCGAGTGTGACGTCGTCGGCCCGGGTCCAGCCGGCCGCGGCGAGCGCAGCGTGCAGCTGTTCGGCGCTGCCGGTGACGGCGAGGTTGACCGGGTCGCCGAGCAGGCCGTCGCTCGTGCGGGTGCGGCCGATGAAGTAGTCGGGCACGTAGAGCCGGGTCAGGATGCGGTGTAGGCGCGGCAGCACCAGATAGGCCAGCAGCGCCCAGAACAGCACCGCGAACCAGAGCAGCCCCCAGCCCAACCCCAGGCTCTCGGTGGCCAGCAGCACCGCGAGCCACACCGACGCGAGGCCGGCCAGCACGAAGAAGAACCCGTCGAGAACCGCCCCGGGCGAGACGCGCCGGCGTCCGGAGGGCACCGCCGCAGTCTCTGGCATGGCGCCATGGTAGTTCGGTGTCGGTGTCGGCGTCAGCGTCGGCGTCGGCGTCGGCGGCGGTCGCCGGATCAATGCTTGGATGGCAGGGTGACCTACGACGTCGAATCGATCCGCGCCCATTTCCCCGCCCTCTCGGCGGGAACCGTGCACTTCGACAGCCCGGGCGGCACCCAGACCCCGCTCGGCGTCGGACAGGCCATCCTCGAGACGCTCACCGGCCCGCTGTCGATCCGCGGCCGCCGCAGCCTCTCGGAGCGGAACGCCGACGACGCCGTCACCGGATTCCGTTCGGCAATGGCCGACCTGCTCGGCGCCGACCCGCACGGCATCGTCTACGGACGCAGCGCCACCCAGCTCACCTACGACTTCTCCCGCCACCTCTCGCTCGACTGGGCGCCCGGCGACGAGATCGTGGTGTCCAGGCTCGACCACGACGCCAACATCCGCCCCTGGTTGCAGGCTGCCGACCGCGCCGGCGCCACCGTGGTCTGGGTGGACTTCGACCCGGAGACCGGTGAACTGCCCGCGTCCGCGGTGGCCGCGGTGCTCACCGACCGCACCCGCCTCGTGGCGGTGACCGCCGCCTCCAACCTGATCGGCACGCGGCCGCCGATCGCCGAGATCGCCGCGGTGGTGCACGAGGCCGGGGCGCTGCTCTTCGTCGACGGCGTGCACTACGTGCCGCACACTTTCGTGGACCTCGCCGTGCTCGGCGCGGACTTCTTCGTCTGCTCGCCGTACAAGTTCTTCGGCCCGCACTGCGGAGTGCTCGCGGCGGACCCGGCCCTGCTGGCCGGCATCCACCCCGACAAGCTGCTGCCGTCGACGGATGTGGTGCCGGAACGTTTCGAACTCGGCACCCTGCCGTACGAGACCCTGGCCGGGGTGAGCGCCGCCGTCGACTTCCTCGCGGGGCTCGGCGCGCTGGCCACCGGCGTGGCGGCGCGGCCGAGCATCAGCCGCCGGGCGCTGCTGCGCTCCTCGCTGAAACTGGCCGAGGCCCACGAGGATTCCCTCCGCGACCGGTTGGAGTCCGGGCTGGCCGCCCTGCCCGGCGTTACGGTGTACTCCCGGGCCGTCGAGCGCACCCCCACGGTACTGGTGGGCTTCGCGGGCCGGAGCGCCGCCGACGCCACCGAGTTCCTGTTCGAGCGTGGGATCCTCGCGCCCTCCGGCTCGTTCTACGCGTTGGAGGCTTCCAGGCACCTGGGCCTGGGCGAGGCCGGCGCCCTGCGCATCGGCCTGGCCCCGTACAGCACCCCCGGCGAGATCGATGTGCTGCTGGCGGCGATCACGGATATTGTGCTCCGCTGACCGCATCCGGCCAAGGTTGACTCACCCGCGCCCGAAAAACCCCGGCGGACCGGCTCGTTTTCCCCATAGGCTGGGCATCGAGCGATAGAGGGGACTCGGATGCCAATCGGCGCTGTCATCGAATTCACCAGCATCACCAAGAAGTTCGGCCAGGTCACGGCGGTCAATGACCTGTCCTTCACCGTCGAGCCCGGCCGGGTCACCGGTTTCCTCGGCCCGAATGGCGCCGGCAAGACCACCACACTGCGGATGCTGCTGGGCCTCGTCGCCCCCACCTCGGGCACCGCCACCTTCGGGGGCCTGCGCTACCGTGACCTGCCCCGACCGCTGCACACCGTCGGGGCGGCGCTGGAAGCCGCGAGTTTCCACCCGGGTCGCACCGCAGCCCATCACCTGGGCGTGTACACCATCGCCGCCGGGATCCCCCGCAGCAGGGTCGCCGAGGTGCTGCACACGGTGGGCCTGGCCGAACACGCGGGCCAGCGGGTCGGCGGGTACTCGCTGGGCATGCGCCAGCGACTGGGCCTGGCTTACTCGCTGCTGGGAGACCCCGGCGTGCTGGTGCTCGACGAACCGATCAACGGCCTCGATCCGGAAGGCATCAAATGGATCCGCGGCTTCCTCAGCAGCATGGCCGCCGAGGGACGCACCGTGCTGGTCAGCTCCCACCTGCTCAGCGAGGTGCAGCAGAGCGTCGACGACGTGATCATCATCGCCAAGGGTGAACTGGTTCACTCCGGCCCGCTGTCCAGCCTCGACACCAACATCGCGCCGCAGGTCATCGTGGACTCCCCGGACCGGGACGCCCTCATCGCTGCCCTCACCGAGGCCGGCCTGCCCTTCACCTCCGGCCGCACCGGCCTGATCGTCGCGGTGCCGGACCCCGGCCGGGTCGGGCACATAGCCTTCGCCGCGGGCGTGGAACTGAACGCACTGCACCGGCAGAAGGCGGGCCTGGAAGAATCCTTCCTCGCCCTCGTCGAAGGAGGCGACTCGCTGTGAACCTGATCCTGCGCCCCGTGGCCGCCGAATTCAGCAAGATCCTGACCACCCGGATGTGGTGGATCCTTGCGCTGGTGCTCTTCGGCTACATCACCCTGCTGGCCGGCGGCCTCGCCGCTCTGTTCGGCGGCCTGGACAGCGGCGCCATCACCCCCGACGCCATGAACGCCGGCGGCGGCGGTGCCGACCTGACCAGCCTGGGCAGCGTGCCCCTGCTGATCTACAGCTTCGCCTCCTCGGTGGGGTACGTCTTCCCGGTGCTGCTGGGCGCCCTGGCCACCACGGGCGAGTTCCGGCACCAGACCCTCACCCCCACCTTCCTCGCCACCCCGAAGCGCGGCCGGGTGCTTGGCGCCAAGACCATCGCCCTGTTCGTGGTGGGCGCGGCGCTGGGCGTGGTCGGCCTGGCCGCATCCGTCGGAGTCGGCGCGCTGGTTCTCGGTGGCTTCGGCGTGGACCCGCTGCTCGCCGACGGCGAAACCTGGGCCCTGATCGGCCGTACAGTGCTCGCCATGGCGCTCTGGGCCGTGATCGGTGTTGGCCTGGGCGTGCTCGTGCCGAGCCAGGTCGCATCGATCGTGATCGTGCTCGCGTTCACCCAGTTCGTCGAGCCGCTGCTGCGCTTCGCCGCGACGTTCACCGAGGTGACCGCCGACATCGGCAAGTTCCTGCCGGGCGCCGCCTCTGACGCACTGGTCGGGGAGAGCTTCTACGCCCTGACCAGCCCGGGCATGGCCGTGCTCACCAGCTGGCAGGGCGGCCTGGTGCTCTTGGCCTACGGGCTGGCCGCCACCGTCGGCGGCTACTTCATCAGCTGGAAGCGCGACGTCACCTGAGGGCGCTCCGGGCAGAAAGGCCCGGTGCCGGACCGGATCCGGCACATCCGGCGGGTCTAGGGTGAAGGCATGTCTGCTACCGAATTCCGCGCGATCGTCGTCACCCGCACCGAGGATGAGTCGGGCACCCGCACCCAGTCCTCGGCCCTGACCACGCTCGATGACGCTGCGCTGATGGACGGCGATGTCACCGTGGCGGTGGAGTTCTCCAGCATCAACTACAAGGACGGCCTGGCCCTGATGGGCAAGCCGGGCGTGGCCAGGGTCTGGCCGCTGATCGCGGGCATCGACCTGGTCGGCACCGTCGAGTCCAGCAACGACCCACGCTGGGCGGCCGGCGACCACGTCATCCTCAACGGCGCCGGGATCGGCGAAAGCCACCACGGCGGCCTCGCCGAACGGGCCCGCGTCTCCGGCGGCTCCCTGGTGCGCCTGCCGAAGGCCGTGAGCGCCCAGCGCGCCGCAGCCATCGGCACGGCCGGCTTCACGGCCATGCTCGCGGTGCTCGCCCTCGAACGCGGCGGCGTGACCCCTGACTCCGGAGATGTCCTCGTGACCGGCGCCGCCGGCGGCGTCGGGTCGATCGCCATCGCGCTGCTCGCGGCGCGCGGCTATCGCGTGGTCGCCTCCACCGGCCGCGGGGACGAGCTCGGGGACTACCTGCGCGGACTCGGCGCCGCCGAGATCCTCGACCGGCACACCCTCGACGAGGCCGGCAAGCCCCTGCAGACCCAGCGCTGGGCCGGCGCGATCGACTCCGTCGGCAGCTTCACCCTCGCCAACATCCTCGCCCAGACCAACCAGGGCGGGGTGGTGGCCGCCTGCGGGCTGGCCCAGGGCGCCGACCTGCCGACCACCGTGATGCCGTTCATCCTTCGCGCCGTCACCCTGGCCGGCATCAATTCGGTCGAGGCTCCCCTGCCGCTTCGCGAGGAGGCCTGGGCGCACCTCTCGACCGACCTCGACCTCGAGCTGCTTGACGGCCTGACCTCGGTCATCACGCTCGAGCAGTCGTTCGCGGCCGCCGAAGACATCCTGGCCGGCCGGGTGCACGGCCGCACCGTCGTCGACGTATTGCGCTGACGCCTGCCCCGACGGTAAACGCCCGGCTAGGCTGACGGAATGGCCATCATCGCATCCGTTTTCATCGCTCTCGCAGCGGTGCTGCACGTCTACATCTTTCTGATGGAGAGTGCCTGGTGGACCCGGCCGAAGACCTGGCGGCGCTTCGGACTGGCCAGCCAGACCGAGGCGGAGACCACCCGAGTTCTGGCCTATAACCAGGGTTTCTACAATCTTTTTCTGGCGGTGGGCGCCGTCCTCGGACTGTTCCTGTACTTCGGCGGCCCCGAGCAGGCCGGCGCGGCCCTGATCCTGTTCAGCTCGGCGTCGATGTTCGTCGCCGCCATCGTTCTCACCACCTCGGGGCCGGGCAGGGTCAGGTCTGCCCTCACGCAGGGTACGCTGCCGCTGATCGGATTCATCCTCTTCCTGTCCGCCTAGGTTCCCGACCGGGCCGGACCGTGCCGAAAGGACCGTTGTGACCCACGTCATCCTCTTCCACCACGCGCAGGGCCTCACCGACGGGGTGGCTGATTTCGCCCAGCGCCTGCGGGACGCCGGCCACGAGGTGGTCGTGCCCGACCTCTACGACGGGCTCACCTTCGACACCCTTGACGCCGGTGTCGCGCACGCCGAGAAGACCGGCGTGTACACCATCATCGAGCGTGGCGAACGGGCAGCGGATGCGATGCCCGCGGACACTGTCTACGCCGGCTTCTCGCTCGGCTCCCTACCGGCCCAGAAGCTCGCCCAGACCCGCCCCGGCGCTCTCGGCGCGATCCTGTACCACGGCGGGGTTCCGGCCGCCATGTTCGGTTCGGACTGGCCCGCCACGGCAGCGCTGCAACTGCACGTGACCGCGGAGGACGACTGGGTCGAGTTGCTCGAAGTCGAGGAACTCGCCGAGGATGCCGGTGCGGCCGAGTTGTACATCTACCCTGGCTCCGCCCACCTGGTCGCGGACCCCAGCCTGAACGAATACGACGAGGAGATCGCCGAGCTCATCCTGGCGCGAACTATCGAGTTCCTCGACCGCCTCGCCTGAGTGCGGCCGCGAGAGCGGGCACTCGGTTGCTGCCGCCGGCTGTGGCAGCCACAAGACCGCTTTCGCGAGTAGTGGCACGATGGGGGGATGACCTCTGACCTGCTATCCGTGGCCCAAACCGTGGGCGCCCGGCTGCGTGAGCTGCGCCTGCAGAGCGGCCGCACCCAGGCCCAGCTCTCCGCGACCACCGGAATCTCCGAGAGCACGCTCTCCCGCCTGGAGTCAGGACAGCGCAAGCCCACCCTGGAACTGCTGCTCGCCCTCTCGACCGCCCATGACGTGACCATCGACGACTTGGTGCACACTCCCGCCACCGACGATCCGAGGCTGGATCAACGCCCGTTCACCCGGCACGGCCGCACCTTCGTGCCGCTCAGCCGCACCGCCGGCGGCCTGCAGGCGTTCAAGGTGACCATCCCCGGGCGCGCCGGCGACGAGCAACTCGAGCAGCGCAGCCACGAGGGATTCGACTGGTTCTACGTGCTGAGCGGCCGCCTGCGCCTGATGCTGGGCGACCACGACATGATCCTCGGCGTGGGCGAGGTCGCGGAGTTCGACACCCGAGTACCGCACGCCTTCGGCAGCGCGGGGCCGGAGCCGACGGAGATCCTGAGCCTGTTCGGCCAGACCGGCGAACGCATCCACGTGCGGGCCAGCACCATTCGCTGACCCCTCACGAGCCGGGCGACCTAGGCGGTGGCCTCCGGCGGCTCGACCGGCAGGTCTACCGGCTCGGCGGCCGGCTCAGCGGGTGACTCAGCGGCCGCGTCCACGTCGCTCTCGGCCACAGGGGCCACCTTGGCGCGAGACGTGCGCTTGGGCTTGACCGCAACGGCGGGTTCGACCGCTTCGGCCGGTTCGACGACCGTGACGGGCTTGGCGGTCCTGACCCGCCGGGCGGGCTTGACCGGAGCGGCCGACGCAATCGACTCAATCGGCTCGGCGGTCTCGGCTGCTTCGACGGTTCCGACGGCCTTGCCTGGCCTGGCCCGCCGGGCCGGCTTCACCGGCGCAGCCGCGTCCACAAGATGACTCGTCTCGACGGGCTTGGCGGCCTTGGGGGTTCGCACCCGTTTGGCCGGCTTGACCGGCTTGGCCGGCTCGTCGAGCTCCGGCACGTCCTGCGCGTCGGTGGCCTCGAGTTTGAGCGAGGCGATGAGGTCGGGTGCGTGGTTAGTCGACAGGATCACCCGGGCGAAGTCGTCGCCGGTCAGGTCGATCACGACGGCCTGGCGCCGGCGCTTGATGGCCAGGAAGTCCTTGCCACCGTGGAACTTCCACACGCCGACGGCCAGGACCAGCGGCACGAGGGCGCCAGGGGCGCGGATGCCGCGCACCCAAATCCACGGATCATCCGTGATCGTCACCGACCGGATGTTCTCCCGTTGGATCACCACGTCCTCTCGGCGGAACGCCAGCGTCTTTTCCGCGGCCGTCAGGTGAATCTCCAGCCGATCGGGATGTACGCGCAAGGAAGCCATTCCCCCAGTCTGCCGGGTCCGGTTGGAAAACCTCCTGTCGCTACCTCACAAAGACGTAACGCCGCCGCGCTGGAGTGCCCCTAGACGAGCCGCTTCTGTTGCCCGTGCGGACAATTGCGCCCGGTGCGCCGGGCGCAATTGTCCGATTCGGCAACAGTCAGCGGGTGGGTCCTGCGATTCAGGCTGCCGGGCGCGCCTCGGCGGCCGCCTTGGCCGCGGCCGGCAGTGCCTCGAGGATCTTGCCGATCGAGTCGCCGTCGTGCGCGGCGGAGACGAACCAGGCCTCGAACACCGACGGCGGCAGGGAGATGCCGCTTTCGAGCATGGAGTGGAAGAACGGCCCGTACCGGTAGGTTTCCTGGCGCTGCACCTCGGCGTAGCTGCGCGGCGGCGTGATCGCGGCTTCCTGACCGAAGACGAAGCTGAACAGGTTGCCGGCGTGTTGAACGCTGTGCGCGACTCCTTCGGCGAAGAGCGCGCTGGAGACGGCCTCGGAGAGCAGCTCGGCGGTCTCGTTCAGGCGCTCGTACACGTGCCCGTCGGCGGCGGTGAGGGTGGCGATGCCGGCGGCCACGGCCACCGGGTTGCCCGAGAGCGTTCCGGCCTGGTAGACCGGCCCGGCCGGGGCGAGGAAGTCCATCACGTCGGCCCGGCCACCGAGCGCGGCGACCGGCAGGCCGCCGCCGATGACCTTGCCGTAGGTGAACAGGTCCGGGGTGTAGCTCTCGCCGTCCTCGGCCTGCAACGCCCAGTAGCCGCCCGGGTGCACCCTGAAGCCGGTGAGGACCTCGTCGACGATGAGCAGCGCGCCGTATTCGTGAGCGAGGTCGCAGAGGGCCGCGTTGAAGCCGGCATCCGGGGCGACGACGCCCATGTTCGCGGCGGCTGCCTCGGTGATCACCGCGGCGATCTGACCGGGGTACGCCTCGAACGCGGCGCGCACGGCGCCCAGGTCGTTGTACGGCAGCACCAGGGTCTGTGCGGCGGTGGCCGCGGTGACGCCGGCCGAGCCGGGCAGCGCGAGGGTGGCCAGGCCGGAGCCGGCCTCGGCCAGCAGGCCGTCGGAGTGGCCGTGGTAGTGGCCGGCGAACTTGATCAACAGGTCACGCTGGGTGAAGCCGCGGGCCAGGCGGATGGCCGTCATGGTGGCCTCTGTGCCGGTGGAGACCAGGCGCAGCTTCTCGATCGCGCCGACCCGGCTCTTGATCAGCTCGGCCAGCACGGTCTCGCCAGGGGTGGAGGCCCCGAAGGAGAGCCCGAGGGCGGCGGCCTCCTGCACGGCGCCGACGACGGCGGGATGCGCGTGGCCGAGGATCGCTGGACCCCAGGAGCTGACCAGGTCGACGTACTCGCGTCCGTCGGAGTCGGTGACGTAGGCGCCGGCCGCCTTGACCAGGAACAGCGGGGTGCCGCCGACCGAGCGGAAGGCGCGCACCGGCGAGTTGACACCGCCGGGGATGGAGAGCTGGGCGCGGGCGAAGAGCTCGTCGTTGTGGGTGGTGTGCGTCATCGGGCATCCGTTTCGGTGAGCCAGGCGGCTAGTTCGACTGCCCAGTAGGTGAGAATGGCGTCGGCGCCGGCCCGGCGGATGCTGAGCACCGACTCCTCGATGGCACGGCGGCGGTCGATCCAGCCCTGCGCGGCCGCGGCCTCGATCATGGCGTATTCGCCGGACACCTGGTACGCCCAGACCGGGACCGAGCTCATCGCGGCGACCTCGGCGAGCACGTCGAGGTAGCTGCCTGCTGGCTTGACCATGACGACGTCGGCGCCCTCAGCGATGTCGATGCGGGCCTCGCGCACGCCCTCGCGCCGGTTGGCGGGGTCGAGCTGATAGGTACGGCGGTCGCCGACGAGGGTGGACTGCACGGCCTCGCGGAACGGGCCGTAGTAGGCGGAGGCGTACTTGGCCGAGTAGGCCAGCACGGCGGTGTCGGCGTAGCCGGCGGCGTCGAGGGTGGCGCGCACGGAGGCGACCTGACCGTCCATCATGCCGGACAGGCCCAGCAGCGCCGAGCCGGCCTCGGCCTGCGCGAGGGCCATGTCGTTGTAGCGCAGCAGGGTGGCGTCGTTGTCGACGGAACCGTCTGCGGCGAGCACACCGCAGTGACCGTGGTCGGTGAATTCGTCCAGGCACAGGTCGGTCTGCACCACCAGCGCATCGCCCACCTCGGCGACCACGGCGCGGGTGGCGACGTTGAGGATGCCGTCGGGATCGGTGGCGCCGGTGCCGGTGGCATCGCGCACGGCGGGGACACCGAAGAGCATCACTCCCCCGATGCCGGCCGCGGCGGCCTCGGCCACGGCGCGGCGGGCGCCGTCGACGCTGTGCTGCACAATGCCGGGCATCGAGGAGATCGGCGTGGATTCGTTGCCCTCGCGCACGAAGAGCGGCAGAACGAGCTCGGCGGGGTGGACACGGGTTTCGCTGGCCAGGCGGCGAAGTGCGGGGGTGCTGCGCAGTCGTCGCGGGCGGATGACGGGGTTTATCACCCGACCAGCCTAGGCCTCCAGCCTGAGAGCGCGGGCCCGGGGAGGGCGGGCCGGGAGGGCGGGCCGGGAGGTGCGGCCAGGAGGGTGCGGAAACGGCGCGGCCCGATCCGTGAGGGATCGAGCCGCGCCGTCGGCCGAGCGGGGTGCGTGCTTAGACGCGCGGGGTGGTCACCAGCTCGGGCTCATCCGCCGGGTGCACCGGGTGCGTGCGCTCGAGCGATGCGCCCTCAACGTCGACGTTGGGCAGGATGCGGTCCAGCCACTTCGGCAGCCACCAGGCCGCGTCACCCAGCAGGTGCATCACGGCCGGGATGATGAGCAACCGCACCACGAAGGCGTCCAGGAGCACGCCGATGGCGAGCCCGAAGCCGATCGACTGGATCATCACCGAGTTCGAGAACACGAAACCGGAGAAGACCGAGGCCATGATCAGCGCCGCGGCGATGACCACCGTGCGGCCGGCGTGGAAACCGCGCTGCACGGCCATCCGGGCCGGTGCGCCGTGGGCGTATGCTTCGCGCATGCCGCTGACCAGGAACAGCTGGTAGTCCATCGCCAGGCCGAACAGCACGCCGACCACCAGGATGGGCAGGAAGCTCAGGATGGGCCCCGGGTCATGGATGCCGAACAGCGCTCCGAGCCAGCCCCACTGGAAGACCGCCGTGATCGCGCCGAACGAGGCGAACAACGACAATACGAAGCCGAGGGTCGCGGTGATCGGCACCAGGATCGAGCGGAACACGAAGATCAGGATGATCAACGAGAGTCCGACGACCACGAGCAGGTACAGCGGCAGAGCGTCGGCGAGTTTCTCGCTGACGTCGATATTGCCGGATGCGTTGCCGGCGACGCCGAGGGAACTGACCCCGTCGATGTCGAGGCCTCGCAGGTCGCGCACCAGCTGCTCGGTGGACTCGCTGTTCGGCCCATCCGCGGGGATGACCTGGAAGGCGAGCAGCAGGTCGTCGTCCGACGCACCGATCGGTGCGACCGCGACGACGTCGTTCTCCGCCTTCAGCGCGGTTCCGATGCGCACCTGTTCGGCGATGAGCTCGTCGTCGGTGATGGCCGTCTCGAGGTCGGCGACCACGAGCAGCGGGCCGTTGACGCCGGCGCCGAACTTGTCGTCGACGAGCTTGTAGGCCCGGTACGCACTCGAGTCCAGCGGCTCGGACGAGCCGGCGGGGAGCCCCAGGCGCATGGACAGCGCGGGGATCGCCACGATCAGCAGCACGGCGATGCCCGCGATCACGGTCACGACGGCGCGCAGGGTGTTCATCGGCTTGATCGGCGCCGAGACCTTGGCGGAGGGGGTGCCGATGTGCGCGCGTGCCTTCTTGGTGAGGATCTTCTCGCCGACCAGGCCCAGCAGCGCCGGCGTCAGGGTGATCGCGACGAGGATCGCCACGAAGACACAGACGGCGCCGACGGTGCCCATCAGGCCCAGGAACGGGATCCCGGTGAGGTTGAGGGCGAGCAGGGCGATGAGCACGGTCGCGCCGGCGAACACCACGGCGTTGCCGGAGGTGCCGTTCGCCAGTCCGATCGACTCCTGCAGTTCTACCCCTCTGCGCAACTGGGTGCGATGCCGGTTGAGGATGAAGAGCGAGTAGTCGATGCCGACCGCGAGCCCGAGCATGACGCCCAGGACCGGGGTGACGGAGAGCATCTCGACGCTGCCGGACAGGGCGAGCGACGCGAGTACGCCGACACCGACGCCGATGAGCGCGTTCACGAGCGGAAGACCCGCACCGATCAGTGTGCCGAGCATGACGAACAGCACGACGGCCGCGATGATCACGCCGCCGATCTCGCCCGGGCCGAGGATCTCGGGAATGCTGGCGGCGATCTCGTTGGACACCTCGGCGACGACACCGTCGATCTGGGCGTTCTCCATCTCCTCGACAACCGCCTCCTTCGACTCGGCGGGAACCTGGTTGAGCGACGTGTCGAACTGCAGACTCGCGACCGCGGTCGTCTCATCGTCCGATACCTGGCGGATGCCCGCGGCCAGGTCGAGCAGGTCGGAGCCCTGTTCCAGGGTGGTGCTCTGCGTCTCCAGGGCGGTGCGCCCCGCGTCGAGAGTGGCCTGCTGCTCGGCGATGGCCGCCGCGCCGGCGTCAAGCTGGGCCTGCTGCTCATCCAGCGCCGGCTGGGCGGCGGCGAGTTGTCCGGCCGCTTCCGCCTGGCTGCGGGCGGCGTCGAGCTGTGCCTGACCGGCCGCGAGCTGGGCGGTGGCCGCGTCGATCTGAGCCTGCCCGGCATCGATCTGGGTCGTGCCGTCCACGATCTGCTGGCGGCCGTCGATGATCTGCTGCGCCTGGCCGTCGATCTGCGCCTGCGTGTCGAAGGGGTTGGTACTCGACGTCACGTTGTCGAGCTCGACGGTGTCGGCGAGCAGCTCGCCGATCGCCGTCTTCTGCTCGGCCGTGAACGCCGTGTCGTCGGTGGTGGTGAAAACGACGGAGCCCCGACCACCGCTGGCGGCGGGGAACTTCTCGGCGAGCTCGTCGCTCACCTTCTGGGTGGCGGTGCCCGGGATGCTCACCGCCGAGGTGAGAGTGCCGCCGAAGAGGGCGAAGGCGCCGCCGGCGAGGCCGAGAATGACCACCCACGCGACGATGACCAGCCAGGCCCGATGGGCGGAGAACCGACCGAGTCGGTAGAGAAGGGATGCCATATTCCTCAGGTTCTTTCGTGTTTGCCTAGTGACGGGAGGGGAACTCGCATCGCATCATCGGGAAGAGAGTGGGTACAGAAGCTCGAGGGGGGTGCGGGTCAGCTGGACGCCGAGTAGCCCATCCGGATGGAGGCGATGAGGCGGTCGAGTAGGTCGTCCCACACCGTTCGGGAGGACTCGTCGAGCGTGGCGCCCGTCGTGGCGATCCAGTGCACCGCCACGACCGCGACGCCGTTCATCACGGTGCTGACCAGGATCGCCACCTCGAACGCGTCGATCGCGGTGCTGCGATCGGCGATCTCGGTGGTGAGCTGCTGGGTGGCGCGGGTGAAGACGTCGGTGAGAGCGTGCTGGGAACGGCCGTTCTCGCCATCCGCGGCGAGGACGCCCCAGAGGTAGGCGACCACGGTGGGCAGGTCGACGGCTCGAAGGGCCGTGGTGATCTCGTCGAAGAGCGCCACCCGACTGCCGTCGCCCGCGGGCGTCGCCCGCGTCGCCGCCCGGAAGTCATCGACGGTGACGCCGAGCAACCGGGTGCAGGTCGTCATGATCACGTCGTCGAGCGAGGTGAAGTGGTTGAACACCGTGCGCCGGGAGACGTCGGCCCGGTCGGCGAGTTCGTTGACACTGAATTGAGGCTTGCCCCGTTCGCGGATCAGCGCGTCGGCGGCGTCCAGGATCGCCCGACGGTGCCGTGCCTTGATGTCGGCACGCCGATCGGGGGCGATGAGGGGCGGAATCACATACTTACACTAAGTGCAACGACGCACAAGGTGCAATGCACTCCCAGCTGTTCTACAGGTCCCGGGGAGCGAGACCCACGAGAGCCTCGATGAGGGACTCGGCGCTGCGCTCGTCGGCGATCACGTCCACGCGCAGGCCGATGGCCGCCGCATCCTTCGCCGTGCGCGGGCCGATACAGGCGACCAGGGTGGTCCGGGGAATCGGGCCGAGCTGATCCTGCACCTGCTGCGCGACGCTCCCGCTGGTGACCAGGACCGCGTGCACCCGTCCGGCCTTGATGTCGGTGACGACCCGGTCGGAGACCGGCACCCCGACGGTGCGGTAGGCCACGACGGACTCGACGTCGTGGCCGATGCGGCGCAGGCCCTCGGTGAGCAGCGGTTTGGCGATCTCGGACCGCAGGGTGAGGATGCGCAGAGGGATGACGCCGTGGGTGGCGGCCTCCCAGTCGGCGAGCAGGCCCTTGGCCGAGTTGTCCTCGGAGGGGACGATGTCGACGTGGTAGCCCGCGGCAACGAGCGCGGCGGCAGTGGTCTCGCCGACCGCGGCGATGCGGGTGCCCGGCGCCACGACGGCCCGGTGGGAGGAGAGCACATCGACCGTGGTGGCGCTGGTGACGGTCATCCAGTCGAAGTCGCCGGCGGCGAGTTTGGCCAGGGCCGTGTCGAGGGCCGCGGCGTCGTCGGTGGGCGCGAAGTTGATCATCGGAGCGACGATCGGCATGGCGCCGCGGGAGCGCAGGTTAGCGGCCACCTGGTCACCCCAGGGCCCGCCGCGGGGCACGAGGACCCGCCAGCCGGCCAACGGCTTGTCCGGATTGTGCCGCACGGCGCTCACGAGGTCACCGACAGCGGGGCGATCTCGGCGGCCCCGCCGGCGAGGAGCTCCCTGGCGGCGCGCTCGGCGACGTCGAGGGCGGCATCCTGCAGGTCGACAGCGGAGTGTGACTCGGGGGTCGCCGCGTGCGATGCCGTGATCCGGCGGGTGCCGTCCGGGCTGTACACGGTGGCGGTGAGGAACAGCAGGCCGTCGTCGAGCACAGCGGTGGCCCCGATCGGGGCCGCGCAGCCGGCCTCGAGCCGGGCGAGCACGTGTCGCTCGGCCGTCACGGTGGCCTGGGTGGTGGCGTGGTTGAGCACGGCGAGGGCCTTGGTGAGCAGGCGGTCCGGCTTACCCTCGCGCACCTCGATGGCCAGGGCGCCCTGCCCCGGCGCGGTGGGCCAGTCGGAGAGTTCCAGGTAGTCGGTGGCCACGTTCTCGAGCAGGCCCAGGCGGCCCAGGCCCGCCGCGGCGAGCACCACGGCGTGCAGCTTCTCGTCGGCGACCAGCGCGAGCCGGGTACCGACGTTGCCGCGGATGTCGACGACCTCCAGGTCGGGACGCTGGGCGCGCAGCTGCGCGGCGCGGCGGGGCGACCCGGTACCGACCGTGGCACCCTCGGGCAGGGTGGCCAGGGTGAAGCCGTCCCTGGCGCAGAGTACGTCCCTGGCATCCGCGCGCTTGGGCGTGGCGCCGATGGCGAGGCCCGGGTACTCCTCGGTGGGCAGGTCCTTGAACGAGTGCACGACAACGTCGCACTCGTCGTTCAGCAGGGCCTCGCGCAGGGCGCTGGCGAAGACGCCGGTGCCGCCCAGGCTGGAGAGGGATTCACGGGACACGTCGCCGTGCGTGGTGATCGGGATGATCTCCACTTCGCCCCCGGTCGCCGCCTGAATGCGGTTGGCGACGGCCGTTGTCTGGGCCATGGCCAAGGCGCTGCCCCGGGTTCCGACGCGGATGATGCTCACGGCGCGACACCGGCGACGGCCGGCTTGAAACCGAGGCGCACGTTCTCGCAGCAGCCCGGCCGGCAGATGTCGTACCAGGGGCCGAGGTCGGTCAGGGCCGGGCGTCCCTCAACGGGCACGTCGTTGAGACGCTCCTCGACGAGGTCGATCAAGCCGCTCACGTAGACCGGGTCGGCGCCGGGGGTGGGCACGCGCACCGAGAACAGGCCGTGTTCCTTCGCCGTTTCGGTGGCCTCGTTGTCGAGGTCCCACATGACCTCCATGTGGTCGCTGACGAAACCGAGCGGCACGATGACGACGGCGCGGATGCCGCGCGCCGGCAGCAGCGCGATGGCGTCGTTGATGTCGGGCTCGAGCCACGGCATGCTGGGCGGGCCGCTGCGGGACTGGTAGACCAGCTGCCACGGGGACTCGAGGCCCTGCATGACCACGTCGGCGACGGCCAGGTGCTGGGCGGCGTATGCGCCACCCTCCCCGAAGCCGCGCTCGGCGGGCCCGCTCTTGGCGGCATCCGTGGACGGGATCGAGTGGGTGCTGAACAGCACCTCGACCTCGGTGCTGAGGTTGATGCCGGGGTTCTGGGCCTTGACGTCGGCCAGGCCCTGGCGCACACCGGTGATGAACGGGGTGACGAAGCCGGGGTGGTCGAAGAACTGGCGGATCTTGTCGATCTGCACGGTTCCGGTCAGCCCGGTGGTGTCCAGCGCCTGGGCGAAGTCCTCCCGGTACTGACGGCAGCCGGAGTAGGAGCTGTACGCGCTGGTGGCGATGGCGAGCAGGCGGTCCTGGCCGTTGGCGTGCGCCTCGGCGATGGTGTCCGGCAGGTAAGGCGCCCAGTTGCGGTTGCCCCAGATCACCGGCAGGTTGATGCCGCGACGGTCCAGTTCGGCCTGCAGGGCAGCGCGCAGCACGCGGTTCTGCTGGTTGATCGGGCTGATGCCGCCGAAGTGGCGGTAGTGCACCGCGACCTCTTCGAGGCGTTCCTCCGGGATGCCGCGGCCACGGGTGACATTGCGCAGGAACGGGATCACGTCGTCCTGGCCCTCTGGTCCGCCGAAGCCGGCGAGCAGGATGGCGTCGTAGTTCGTCATTACTGCAGGACCTCCACAAGCTCGGCGGTCGAGATGCGTCGTCCGGTGTAGAACGGCACCTCCTCGCGCACGTGACGACGGGCCTCCGTGGCGCGGAGCTCGCGCATCAGGTCGACCAGCTCGGTGAGCTCGTCGGACTCGATCGGCAGCAGCCACTCGTAGTCGCCCAGCGCGAACGACGACACCGTGTTGGCGATGGCGCCGCGGAACGCGGCACCCCTGCGGCCGTGGTCAGCGAGCATCGTGCTGCGCTCGGCCTCGGGCAGCAGATACCACTCGAAGCTGCGCACGAAGGGGTAGACGGTGAGCCAGGCCTTGGGCTCAACGCCGCGCAGGAAGCCGGGCACGTGGCTCTTGTTGAACTCGGCGTCGCGGTGCACGCCCATGGCGTTCCAGGTGGGCAGCAGGCTCTTGAGCAGGCGGCTGCGGCGCAGCTCCCGGTTGGCCCACTGCAGGGTCTGCGCCTCGTCGGCGTGGGTCCAGAGCATCGCGTCGGCGTCGGCGCGGAGGCCGGAGACGTCGTAGATCCCGCGCAGGGTCACGCCCTCGGCCTCGACCAGGGCGATGATGTCGTCGAGTTCGTCGACGAACCGCGGCACGTCGCGGCCGTCGAGGTCGTCGGGGTTGGCCGGGTCCTTGCGCAGCACCGTGAAGAGGGTGAATCCGGAGGGCGAGGCCTCGGTGGGTTCAGCCTCTGAGGAGGTGTGTGTAGCGGGGGTGGGCGTGGTCTTGTCTACTGCCTCTCCGGCAGCCGGGTGAGTCATGTCTACTAGTCTCCACCGCTTTGCCCGGAGAGCCAAAAGTAGACCCGCCCACCCGCGCGCTCAGCGGCGGTCGAGGACCGTTTTCACGCCCCACCAAACGATTGTTCCCGCTGCCGCGGCAGCACCCAGGGCGATGCCGGCCAGGGCGAGGGGGTTGTCATCGCCGAGCCTGTGCAACCCGAGGGTGAAGCGCCGGGTATTGATCTTGATCTGCTTGGGCACATTGAGCTTGTACTCGATGGCGTCCAGCGTGCCGGCGAGCGCGGCACGCGCCCGGTCGGCTTCGGAGCGCAACTCGGCGGTGCTTCGGTGTTCCGGCGTGGTCTCCGGGCTCTTGTCAGTGCTCATACTCGCCAACTCCCTTGAATGCGTCGACGTCCTTCTGGATGCTCGCGGTCACGCCATCCGGGTCGTGGCGGGTGCCCTTTTTGACCCGGTTGAGCCCGATCAGGGCCAGGATCACCGCGATCAGGAGCAGCGCGACGGCCACGATGAGGGCGGCCAGCCAGAGCGGCAGCACGAGGTCGAGGGCGATCACGGCCAGGGCGATGAACACGATGATCGCGAAGAAGCCGAACACCGCGGCACCGATGAACAGGCCCAGGCCGATGCCGACGTTCTTGGCCTTGCCGGAGATGTCGGCCTTGAAGGCGTCGATCTCGGCCTTGACCAGATCGACGATCTGACCCGGAAGCTCGCTGAGGAGCGTGAACAGTGACTGCTTGCTCTTGGGGTTGTACCCGCTGTTGCTCACTGGCATCCTTCCTTGGACTGTCGTCTGTGAGATTACTGCGCGGCCGAGGTGTCGTCGGCGGCCTTCGCGGAGTCAGCCGCGGAGGTGGCAGAGGCCGCGGCGGCCTTGGCGGACTGGGTGGCAGACGCAGCGGCCTTCGTGGCCGCGGTGGCGGCGCCGGACGCGCCGGTGGCCGGGGTGCCCGTGGTCTTGCCGGCCTTGTCGGTCTTGTTCGACACTGCAGAAGCGACCTTCTTGCCGGCTTCGTAGAGTGCGCCGGGAACGTCGCCGACACGCTCGAGGGCGAAGTCCTTGACCTCGTTCACGCGCCTCTGCACGGGCGGCCGGTTCCAGAGGTCCGAGGCGGCCGACGCGATCTGGTCGTAGCGCTGACGTCCGGCGCGTGCACCCAGCACGTAGCCGACGAGGCCACCCGTGATGAAAAGAAGCTTTCCCCGCATTGTGACTCCATTCCTATACGTTCATGAGTTGCCAGCGTAGCCCCCCAGCCCGGGGAGGCACATGTGTACGGGACCTCAAAGACTCCTGATCAGAGGTCTAGCACTGCCCGCCTGACCCGGATACCCGCCGCGAGGGCGTCGGGGATCACCGAGGCCAAGCCGGTGCCGGAGAGCCAGCCGCCGGTCACGTCGAGGCCGGGCGTGGTCTCGACGACCTCCCGCACCCGGCGGATGCGTTCGGGTGCGCCGATCGTGGCCGGCGAGAGGCCGTCGGCCCACAGCGTGCGGGCGAAACCGGCCACCTGACTGTCGGCGAGGTCCACCCCGAGGATCGCGGCGGCGTCCTGCACGGCGAGCTGCTGCAGCTGGGCGTCGCTGAGGCCGAGGGTCGGCACCGGGGCGCCGGCGCGTCCGTAGGAGAGCCGCACAATGTGCCGGCCTGGCGGCGTGAGGGCAGCCACCCAGGCCCACTTGGCGGTGACGTGGGTGATCGCCTTGGCGGTGACGCCAGGGGTCCCCTCCGCCACGAGCGCGCCGGTGCCGCGCGGATGCGCGTCCAGCACCGGGGCGTCGAGCACCAGCGTGGCGAGCTCTACGGCGGCCGGTTCCGGCCAGTCCAGGGCGGCGAGAGCGGCGAATTCGGCGCCGAGCGGGGCCAGCAGGGCCAGCGCGGCTGCCGCCGGCACGGCGAGGATGACCTGCCGGGCTTCGAGGGTGCCCGGCTCGGCGTCGGCCGCGGCATCGGCATCCGCCGTCGGGGCAAGCCGGACGGCCCACGTGCGGGTGGTCGTCGCGGTGCCGTCGGCGCCGGTTTCTTCGGTGTCAACGGGCGTGAGGCCGGTCGCGGCGGTGCTCGTGCGAATCTCGACGTCGTAGGTGTCGAGATCGGTGACGAGGGCGGCGACGAGGCGGTGCATGCCGCCGTTCAGCCCGCGGACGGCGGAACCGGCCGGTGCGGCGGTGCGGAGAGCCGTGACGGCGCCGGAGAGCGACCCGGCCGTGGTGAGGGCGCGGTTGAGGCCAGGGGCCACGACGTCGACCTCGAGGTCGGCGGCCGCGGTGGCGTAGACGCCGCCGGCGACCGGGTTGACCAGGCGTTCGAGCACCTTGGTGCCCATCCGTTTGCCGACGAGCTCACCGAGGCTCTGCTCACGGCCGATCTTGAGCACCGGCATCAGCCTGTCGGCGTAGGCGCGCAGGGCGCCGGACCAGCCGATCGCGCGGCGCACGTCCTCGGCCAGCGGTGAGCCCGGAATGCCGAGCACGCCGGCCTTGGGCAGCGGCACCGACATCGGGGCTCCGCCGGGCCGGTGCGGCGGCAGGTGCAGCCAGGCCCCGGCCGGGTTCGGTTCGATGATCTCGGCGGTGAGGCCGAGGTCGGCGATGAAGGACGCCACGGTGTTGCCGCGCACGGCGAAGCTCTCCGCACCGGCATCGAGCCGGAGGCCGGCGACCTCGTGGCCGGCCACGGCTCCGCCCGGCTCGTCTGCGGTCTCCAGGACGACAACGCTGAGCCCGAGGTGGGCGCACTCGCGGGCCGCCACCAGACCGGCGACACCTCCGCCGATGACCAGAACGTCCTTCATGACCTTGCTTTCCGCCGGCGGCTCCCGCCGGCACGTGCTCGAGTGAGCGGTGTTCTAGGACGCGCTGGAAGTGCTCGATGTCGTGCTGTGCACGAACTCGACGAGCCGGGTGAGCACGTCGGGGTTCGTCTCCGGCGGCACTCCGTGACCCAGGTTGAGCACGTGGGACGGCGCCGTGCGGCCGCGCTCGAGCACATCGAGAACGTGGGCTTCCAACACCGGCCAGGGCGCGTTCAGCAGGGCGGGGTCGATGTTGCCCTGCACCGGCACGACACCGCCGAGGCGCCGACTGGCCTCATCCAGCGGCACCCGGTAGTCCACCCCGACGACGTCGGCGCCGATGCCGTGCATGGCCTTGAGCAGTTCGCCGGTGCCGACGCCGAAGTGCACAACGGGCACGTTGCGGCGGATCGACTCCGGATCGGCGGCCGCGTCGGCGGCGGATTCCGTGTAGGTGAGGTCGCGCACGTGCGCGATCGCGGCGGTGGACGCCGGGGCGACGAAGCGGGTGTAGTCGTTGAGCGAGAGGGCGCCGGCCCAGGAGTCGAACAGCTGCGCGGCGCTGGCGCCGGCGAGCACCTGGGCGCGGAGGAACCGGCCGGTGACCTCGGCGGTCCAGGCCATCAGCCGGGCCCACGCGTCCGGATCCGAGTGCATGAGTGTGCGGGCGTGGATGTGGTCCTTGGACGGTCCGCCCTCGACGATGTACGCGGCGAGGGTGAACGGCGCCCCGGCGAAACCGATCAGCGGGGTCGAGCCCAGCGCAGCGACGGTGAGCGCGACGGCCTCCCTGATCGGGGCCAACGCCGTGTCGAGCACGGCGGGGTCGAGCGCGGTGAGACTGTCGACATCCGCCGCGGTGCGCACCGCCTTGGCGAGCACCGGGCCCTTGCCGGCCACGATCTCCACGTCCACGCCCACGAGCTTGAGGGGCACCACGATGTCGCTGAACAGGATGCCCGCGTCGACACCGTGCCGGCGGATCGGCTGCAGGGTGATCTCGCTGGCCATGGCGGGGTCCAGGCAGGCGTCGAGCATCCGGGTGCCCACCCGCAGCTCACGGTACTCGGGCAGCGAACGGCCGGCCTGGCGCATGAACCAGACCGGAGTCACGTCCGGACGGGTGCCCTGGTATGCCCGCACGAGCCGGGAGTCTGCGGTGAGGCCGGAAGAAAGTGGGTGTGTCGTCTCGAGGTTCATCACTCTCGATTGTCCTCTACATCGGCCGGGGGAACGATTCGAGGTGTTGTTGCACACACCGTAGAATCAAGCGGTGTTGATTTGTTTGTCCGCGAACCACAAGAACTCCAGCTTTGACGTGCTCGAAAAGCTGTCTGTGGGCGCCGACTCCGCAGCGGGCGGGATGCTCACGGGGCACGATGCACTCAGCGGCGCCGTGGTCGTGGCCACCTGCAACCGCTTCGAGGCCTACCTCGACCTCGACGAACCGTTCGGGGTCTCCCCGCTTCCCGCGGTCTACGCCGCGATCGACGCCGTCAGCGCGAGCACCGGCGTAAGCGCCGACCTGCTGCGCGACACCCTGGACCTGGTGCACGGCAACGGCGTGGCCGAGCACCTCTTCGCCGTGACCAGCGGACTCGAGTCCGTGGTCGTCGGCGAGGGCGAGATCGCCGGCCAGGTGCGCCGCTCCCTCGAGGAGGCCCGCGCCGCCGGCACCACCAGCCCCGAGCTGGAGCGCCTGTTCCAGCGCGCCTCGCAGACCTCCCGCGGCGTGAAGAACCACACCGGCATCGGCGCCGCCGGGCGCTCCCTGGTGCGTCTGGCGCTGGAACTGGCCGAGAGCCGGGTCACCGACTGGGCACACACCCGGGTGCTGCTCGTGGGCACCGGCCGGTACGCCGGCGCCTCACTGGCGGCCCTCCGTGAACTCGGCGTCACCGACGTGCGGGTCTATTCGTCGTCGGGCCGGGCCGAGAAGTTCGCCGTGGCCCACGACATCTCGGCCGTGTCGACGGATGCCGATGCCCTGGCCGCCGAGACCGCCCTGGCCGACCTGATCCTCACCTGCACCACCGTCGATCACCACGTCATCGATGCGGGCATCCTCACCGCCGGCCGGGCGCTCCTCGCCGCGACGCACGCCGGTATCGGTGCGCCGGTTGCCGAGGCCGGTCCCGTGCGCTCCTGTCCCGTCGGGTCAGAGGCCGAGGCGGCCCGCCAGCTGGTCATCGACCTCGGCCTGCCGCGCAACGTCGACCCCGACGTCAGTGACGTGCCCGGGGTGGAACTGCTCGACCTCGAGACCATCCGCATCCACGCCCCCCTCGAACAGCTCAACGCCACCAGCGAGGCGCGCGCGCTGGTGGGCCGCGCCGCCAGGAAGTTCTCGGCCGTTGCCGAGGAGCAGAGCCTGGCGCCCGCCGTCGTGGCGCTGCGTTCGCACGTCTTCGACATCCTCGACGGCGAGATCGAGCGGGCCAAGCGGCGCGGTGACACCAGCGAGCAGACCGAATCCGCCCTGCGGCACCTCGCCGGGGTGCTGTTGCACACGCCCATGGTGCGTTCCCGCGAGCTGGCCCGTGCCGGCGATCAGGAAGCATTCCTCGGCGGGCTCGACGCCCTGTTCGGCATCGAGGTGACCCTGCCGGAGACCACGGCGGCGCCCGTCGGACTGCCCGGCGCGGCCGGCCTCTCCGACGCCGCGTCCTGACCCGGTCGTCACGGTCGCCCGGAGGCGCAGCATCCGGAGTCATGCGGGTGCGGCGCCGCTCTGCGGGTGGCGCGCCACGCGCACAGCGGCGCCCGACCCGCGAGACGATCAAGCGGGTCAGGCGCCGGATGGGGCGGGTTACGCTCCGCGCAGGCGCACGGCCAGGTAGGCGTCGAGCTCGGCCAGGGGCACGCGCTCCTGCGCCATGGTGTCGCGGTCACGCACGGTGACGGCCTGGTCCTCGAGCGAGTCGAAGTCCACCGTGATGCAGTACGGCGTGCCGATCTCGTCCTGGCGGCGGTACCGGCGGCCGATGGCGCCGGCGTCGTCGAAGTCCACGTTCCACGATTCGCGCAGGCGCGCGGCCAGCGAGCGGGCCATCGGCGAGAGGGCTTCGTTCCGCGAGAGCGGCAGCACGGCGGCCTTGATCGGGGCCAGGCGCGGGTCGAGCTTGAGCACGGTGCGCTTGTCGACGCCGCCCTTCGCGTTGGGCACTTCTTCCTCGTGGTACGCATCCACCAGGAACGCCATCAGCGAGCGGGTCAGGCCGGCCGCGGGCTCGATCACGTAGGGGACCCAGCGTTCGTTCTTGGTCTGGTCGAAGTAGGAGAGGTCCTTGCCGGACGCCTCCGAGTGCGTCTTGAGGTCGAAGTCGGTGCGGTTGGCGACACCCTCGAGTTCACCGAACTCACTGCCGGAGAAGCCGAAGCGGTACTCGATGTCGACGGTGCGCTTGGAGTAGTGCGAGAGCTTCTCCGCGGGGTGCTCGAACAGGCGGAGGTTCTCGATGTTGATGCCCAGACCCGTGTACCAGCTCATCCGCTGGTCGATCCAGTACTGGTGCCATTCCTCGTCGGTGCCGGGCTCCACGAAGAATTCCATCTCCATCTGCTCGAACTCGCGCGTGCGGAAGATGAAGTTTCCGGGGGTGATCTCGTTGCGGAAGCTCTTGCCGATCTGACCGATGCCGAACGGGGGCTTCATGCGCGCGGCCTGCAGCACGTTGGCGAAGTTCACGAAGATGCCCTGCGCCGTCTCCGGGCGCAGGTAGTGCATGCCGGCCTCGTCGTCGACCGGGCCCAGGAAGGTCTTGAGCAGGCCGGAGAACGCGCGCGGCTCGGTCCAGGTGTGCCGGTTGCCGCAGTTGGGGCAGGCGATGCCGTCGATGCCGCCCTCGGGGGCGCGGCCCTTCTTCTCCTCGAACTCCTCCACCAGGTGGTCCTCGCGGAAGCGCTTGTGGCAGCTGGTGCACTCCACCAGCGGGTCGGAGAAGACCTCGACGTGGCCGGAGGCCTCCCAGACCTTGCGCGGCAGGATCACCGAGGAGTCCAGGCCCACGACGTCGTCGCGGCTGGTGACCATGAAACGCCACCACTGCTTCTTGATGTTCTCCTTGAGCTCCACACCGAGGGGCCCGTAGTCCCAGGCCGACCGGCTGCCGCCGTAGATCTCACCGGCTTGGAAGACGAAGCCGCGGTGGCGGGCGAGGGCGATGACGGAATCAAGACGGGAAAGTGCGGCCACGGTGGCTCCAATGGTCCAAAAGGATGGTCAAAATACCGGGCAGAGGCCCGGGTACGGATTCGACCATTTTAGCGATGCGGGCACGGCCCCCGATTACGGGCGTTGTCTGCGGCCGGCAGCGGCGATATCTTCGACTCGTTCGACTCACGCCCGGCTTGTTCTGGCTTTCCATCGGCTCCAACGACCGGCTCCGGGGGGAGGACCGCCGTGCGGCAGGACCCCGCCATCACCCGGCGCACTGTGCTGGCCTCGCTGGGTCTTTCCCTCACCCTCGCCGGCTGCGCGACCCTCGCAGCCGCTCCGCGCCCGAGCGTCCCGGCAACCACGACGCCACCGACTCCCAGCCCCCTCCCCCGACCGTTGCCCGGCGCGGTACCGCCGCCCGTGCCCGTCACCCAGCCCGCGCCCGGTCTGGTGCGGGTTCCGGTGCCGCCCGGCACCCTGTCCGACCTGCCCGGCGAGGGCACCCTGCTGGCCTGGACCGTCGACGACGGCTCCAGCAGCGAGGTGGTGGCCCGGTACATCCGCTTCGCCGCCGAGACGGGAACCAGGCTCACCTTCTTCGTCACCGGCTGTTACGACGCCTGGACCGACAACGCCGACCGGCTCCGGCCCCTCGTGCAGACCGGCCAGATCCAGCTGGGCAACCACACCTGGTCACACCCCGACCTCAGCACCCTCAGCGACGCCGACGTCACCACCGAACTCCAGCGCAACCACGACTTCCTCAGCGACACCTACGGCGTCGACGCCCGGCCCTATTTCCGGCCGCCGTACGGCGTGCACGACGATCGGGTGGATGCCCTGGCCGCCGCGCTGGGCTACACGGTCCCGACCACCTGGTACGGGTCGCTGGCGGACTCGGGGCTCCTCACCGAACAACAGGTGGTGGATTTCGCGACCACCTGGTTCCTGCCTCAGCACATCGTGATCGGGCACCTCAACTTCGAACCGGTCACCAACGTTTTCCCGCAGTTGCGCGCGCTGCTGCACGACCGCGGGCTGACCACCGTCACCCTCAACGACGTGTTCACCAGCGCGGCTCATCCGTGACTTTCGCACCTCACGACACGTCACCAGCGGGACCAATGGCACCGTCGCCGAGCGCGACGAGTGTTACCGTTACCGAGTTACCCGGCAAAATGCTGTGAGTTTCTCTGTGTTTTCATAGACCGTGTATCTCAAAGAGGAGTACCGATGGGCGCGACGTCCAGCATTCCGCAAGGCGCAACCGACGATCCAGACCTGACCCAGGACCCGGCCCTTCCGCCGGTGGCCCTGGATCCCAGAATCCATGAGGCCGAGGAGGCCCACTGGACCCCGGTGAAGATCGCGATCTGGGTGGCCATCGCGCTGCTCGGCGGGCTGAGCTGGGTGATGTTGGCCGTCGTGCGCGGCGAGACCGTGAACGCCATCTGGTTCGTCTTCGCCGCCATCTGCACGTACCTGATCGGGTACCGGTTCTACTCCAACTACATCCAGAAGCACCTGCTGCACCCGGATGACCGGCGGGCGACCCCCGCCGAGTACAAGGCGGACGGCAAGGACTACGCCGCCACCGACCGCCGGGTGCTCTTCGGCCACCACTTCGCCGCCATCGCCGGCGCCGGCCCCCTGGTGGGCCCGGTTCTCGCCGCCCAGATGGGTTACCTGCCCGGCACGATCTGGATCATCGTCGGTGTGGTGTTCGCCGGTGCGGTGCAGGACTACCTGGTGCTGTTCTTCTCGATGCGCCGTGGCGGCCGGTCGCTGGGCCAGATGGCCCGCGACGAGCTCGGCCGGGTCGGCGGCACCGCCGCCCTGCTCGCCACGCTCACGATCATGGTCATCATCGTCGCCATCCTCGCCCTCGTCGTGGTCAACGCCCTCGCCGAGAGCGCCTGGGGCGTCTTCTCGGTCGGAATGACCATCCCGATCGCCCTGTTCATGGGCTGCTACCTGCGCTTCCTTCGCCCGGGCAAGGTCACCGAGATCTCGATCATCGGCTTCGTACTGCTCATCGCCGCGATCGTCGGCGGTGGCGCGATCAGCGAAACCACGTGGGGTGCGGCCCTCTTCACCATCGACAAGGTGCCGCTGGCGATCGGCATCATCGTCTACGGTTTCATCGCCGCCATCCTGCCGGTCTGGCTGCTGCTGGCCCCGCGCGACTACCTCTCCACCTTCATGAAGATCGGCACCATCGGCATGCTCGCCATCGCGATCATCATCGTGCGGCCCGAGATCCTGGTCCCCGCGGTCACCGAGTTCGCCTCCAGCGGCGCCGGCCCCGTCGTCAGCGGCACCCTCTTCCCGTTCCTCTTCGTCACCATCGCCTGCGGTGCGTTGAGCGGATTCCACGCGCTGATCGCCTCCGGCACCACGCCCAAGCTGATCGAGAAGGAACGCCAGAGCCGGTTCATCGGCTACGGCGGCATGCTGATGGAGTCCTTCGTGGCGATCATGGCCCTCGTGGCCGCGCTGTCGATCGACCAGGGCATCTACTACGCCATGAACGCGTCACCCGCCCTCACCGGCGGCACCGTGCAGGGCGCGGCCGCGTTCGTGAACGGCCTGGGCCTGACCGGCGTGAGCGTCACCCCTGAGCTGCTCACCCAGACCGCGATCAACGTCGGCGAGGAGTCGATCGTGTCCCGCACCGGTGGCGCCCCGACCCTGTCGGTGGGGCTGGCCAACATCATGCAGCAGGTCGCCGGCGGCAGCGGCATGATGGCGTTCTGGTACCACTTCGCGATCATGTTCGAGGCGCTGTTCATCCTCACGGCAGTGGATGCCGGCACCCGCGTCGCGCGGTTCATGCTGCAGGACAGCCTGGGCAACATCTTCCCGAAGTTCAAGGACACCAGCTGGCGCACCGGCGCCTGGATCTGCACCGGCATCATGGTCGCAGCCTGGGGTGCGGTGCTCGTGATGGGCGTCACCGACCCGCTCGGCGGCATCAACACGCTGTTCCCGCTGTTCGGGATCGCCAACCAGCTGCTGGCTGCGATCGCCCTCGCCGTGTGTATGGCCATCGTGGCCAAGCGCGGACTGTTCAAGTACATCTGGATCGTGGCGCTGCCGCTCGGCTTCGCGGCCGTGGTGACCATCACGGCCTCGATCCTGAAGATCTTCTCGACCGTGCCGTCGGTGGGTTACTTCGCCCAGAACGCCGCGTTCTCCAATGCCCTGGCCGCCGGGGAGACGAGCTTCGGCACGGCTACCTCGGTGGAGGCGATGGAGGCCGTGGTGCGCAACACCATGGTGCAGGGCATCCTCTCGATAGTCTTCGTCACCCTCGCCGTGGTCGTGATCTTCACCGCGCTGCAGGCCACCTGGAACGCGTGGAGGACCCACTCCAGTGCGACCAGCGAAGACCCGGCCGTGCCGTCGCGGATCTTCGCGCCGGCGGGCATCATGGCCACGCCGGCCGAGAAGGCCAACCAGGCCCTCTGGGACGCCCTTCCGAAGACCGGCAAGCGCAAGGCGCGCGAGCACTGATGTCGGGCCAGCACTGATGCGCGTCGCCACCGCGGTGCGCTCGGCCGCGGCCGGGCTCGCCTGGTACGTCAGAGGGGTCATGGGTGAGGATGCCTACGACAAGTACCGCGCGCACCACGAGTCGGTGCACGGCACGGATCCCTCGGCACCGGTGCTGACGGAACGGGAGTTCTGGCGCGACCAGACCGACCGTCAGGACACCAACCCCCAGGGCCGGTGCTGCTGAGCGAGTCCCTTCTTCTTCGGTACTGCGGCCCGCCCGGGTGAATATCCGGGCGGGCCGTAGCATTGGAGGCGATGACTGACACAACGAAGCCCCCGCTGACGACTCCGACCAAGCCCCCGCTCAACAAGGACACCCGGCTCTGCATCTCGCTGGCCGCGCGGCCGAGCAACTTCGGCACCCGGTTCCACAACTACCTCTACGAGCAGTTCGGGCTGGACTTCGTCTACAAGGCGTTCACGTCGACCGACCTGGCCGGCGCCATCGCCGGGGTGCGGGCGCTCGGTATCCGCGGCTGCTCGGTGTCGATGCCGTTCAAGGAGGATGTCATCGCTCTCGTGGACGAACTCGACGCCTCGGCCACGGCCATCCAGTCGGTGAACACCATCGTCAACGACGACGGCTACCTGCGGGCGTACAACACCGACTACATCGCCGCGGCCGACCTGCTCAGAGCCAACAACCTCGACCCGGCCACCCCGTTCCTGTTGCGCGGCTCCGGCGGCATGGCCAAGGCCGTCGGTGCGGCCCTCCGCGACACCGGCTTCGCCGCGGGCACCATCGTGGCCCGCAACGAGAGCCGCGGCCGGGCCCTGGCCGACGAGCTCGGCTACAGCTGGCTGGCCGAGCCCGGCACCGCGACGGCACCGCTGCTGGTGAACGTCACCCCGATCGGCATGGCCGGCGGCGCGCAGGCCACCGAGTCCGCCTTCACGGCCGCGGCCATCGCCGCCGCCGACACCGTCTTCGACGTCGTGGCGCTGCCCGCGGAGACGCCGCTGGTCCTCGCGGCGCGGGCGGCCGGCAAGACCGTCATCACCGGCGCCGAGGTCATCGCCCTGCAGGCCGCCGAACAGTTCGAGCGCTACACCGGCGTACGGCCGACCCCCGAGCAGGTGCGGGACGCCTCGGCCTTCGCCCGCGCGTGAGCGACGCTCCGGCCGCGCCCGCCGGCGCGCACCCCGACATCCTGGTCGCCGCCGTCGCACTCATCCGTGACCGCCGGGTGCTCATGGTCACCGCCCGCGGGCGGGACGTCTGGTTCATGCCCGGCGGCAAGATCGACCCCGGCGAGAGCGAGGCGGATGCGGCCGCCAGGGAAGCCTAGGAAGAGGTCACCGTGCGCCTGGACCCCGCCGCCCTCGAACCCCTGTTCACGGTGCTGATCCAGGCACACGGTGAACCCGACGGCCGGCTGGTGCGGATGAGTGTGTTCGGGGCGCAGACCGTCGAGGAACCCGCGGCCAGCGCCGAGGTGAGCGCCCTGCACTGGGCCACCTCGGCCGACCACCAGCGGTGCCCGCCGGCCGGCGTCGAGGTGCTGCGCCGGCTGCACGCCGCCGACCTGATCGACTGAGCGTCGCGCTGCGGGGGCAGCGGGGGCAGCGGGGACCCCGGATGCCCCCGTCCAGGTGGAGCCGGTACGGTGGAAAGGCCGAACCCGTCACGCAGCTGCCGAGCTGCCTTCGGCTCCCCCACGCACGAAGGAGATCTATGTCGGTGCTCGACAGGCAGTTGGTTCCAATTTTCGAGGAGGTCCTCGACCGGAACCCGGGCGAAGCCGAATTCCACCAGGCGGTGCGGGAGGTTCTGGAGAGTCTCGGACCGGTGGTGACCAAGCATCCGCAGTACGCCGACTCGGCCGTGATCCGACGCCTGTGCGAACCCGAACGCCAGATCATCTTCCGGGTGCCGTGGGTGACGGATTCGGGCAAGATCGAGGTGAATCGCGGGTTCCGGGTGGAGTTCAACTCCGCCCTCGGGCCGTACAAGGGCGGCCTGCGCTTCCACCCGAGCGTCAACCTCGGGATCGTGAAGTTCCTGGGCTTCGAGCAGATCTTCAAGAACTCCCTCACCGGGCTGCCCATCGGCGGCGGAAAAGGCGGGTCGGATTTTGATCCGAAGGGCCGCTCAGACGCCGAAGTGATGCGTTTCTGCCAGTCGTTCATGACCGAGCTGTACCGGCACCTGGGTGAGTACACGGATGTTCCGGCCGGTGACATCGGCGTCGGCGGGCGTGAGATCGGCTACATGTTCGGCCAGTACAAGCGCATCACCAACCGCTACGAATCCGGCACGATGACCGGCAAGGGACTGAGCTGGGGCGGTTCCCAGGTGCGCACCGAGGCGACCGGCTACGGCACCGTCTTCTTCGTCGACGAGATGCTCAAAGCCGCCGGCCAGGGCTTCGACGGCAAGCGCGTCGTCGTGTCCGGCTCGGGAAACGTTGCGATCTACGCCATCGAGAAGGTGCACCAGCTCGGCGGCACCGTGATCGCCTGCTCGGACTCCGGCGGTTACGTCGTCGACCCGTCCGGGATCGACCTCGCTGTGCTCAAGGAGGTCAAGGGTGAGCGCCGGGGACGGATCGCCGAGTATGCGACCCTGCGCCCGGGAAGCGTCACGCACGTTGCCGGCGGGTCGATTTGGGATGTTCCGTGCGACATCGCGCTGCCGTGCGCGACCCAGAACGAACTCGACGCCGACGGCGCCGCGGCACTGATCCGCAACGGCTGCCAGATCGTCGCCGAGGGCGCGAACATGCCGACCACCCCGAACGCCGCCCGGTTGTTGGCGGAGGCCAACGTGTTGTTCGCTCCCGCGAAGGCCGTCAACGCGGGCGGGGTGGCCACCAGCGCGCTGGAGATGCAGCAGAACGCGTCGCGTGACTCGTGGACCTTCGAGCACACCGAGGACCGTCTCGCCGAGATCATGCGCGGCATCCACGATCGGTGCCTGGAAACCGCTGACGAGTACGGGACACCGGGAAGTTACGTGGCCGGGGCGAACATCGCCGGCTTCACCAGGGTCGCCGACGCGATGCTCGCGCTGGGCGTCATCTAGGCGACGAGCCGAAACCCCCGGCGCTGCCGGTGCACAGTCGGTGCGCGGGCGGCGCCGCGGGCGTACCCTGCCTGCATGACCGACGAGCAGCCACTGCCCTGGGCCGCGATCCGGCTCTGGGAGATCGGCATGTTGCAGCAATCCACCGGCAGCGGCCTCGAGCACTGGCTGGCCCGCATCCAGGAGTTGGACCCGCCCGACGAACACGCCCTGCGCGAGTGGTTGGGGACCGAGGGGCTCAGCGGCTACCCGCGCGCACTGCTCGTGCACGAGACGTTCGGCTACCCGGATTCCACGGTGCGGGCCGCCGACGAACTGATCGACGCCCAGTATGCCGACCGCCCGTCGCTGCGGCCGATTCTGGACGCCGTGCTGCTGTACGCCGGCGACCTCGACGAGGTGGGCATCCAGACGCGCACGACGCACGTCGCGTTGTCCGGACCGCAGCGCACCTTCGCCGTGGTGCAGCCGACCACCCGGCACCGCGTGGACCTGGGTCTGCGCATACCGATGCCTGACGTGGCACCGAGCACCCGGCTGCGGCCGGCCACCGAGCTCGGCGCCGACTTCCCCGCCCGGATCCCGCTCACCTCCGCCAGTCAGGTCGACTCCGAGGTGGCCGCCTGGCTGAAGCACGCCTACGATGCGACGCTCTAGCCTCGTGCGCCCGGCTCGCGAAGGTTCAGCGCACCGTTCGCGGGCTATGGTGGCGCCGTGAGCGACGACGCCGAACGTGTGCACCCGGACGACCGGGCCGCGTGGCGGGCCTGGCTGGCGGAGAACCACACGACGAAGACCGGCGTGTGGCTGGTCACCTGGCGGCAAGGCTCCGGGATGCCGGTGCTCGGCTATGAGGAGGCCGTGCTCGAGGCCCTCGCGGTGGGCTGGGTCGACAGCAAGGGCGGCAAGGTCGACGAGCGGCGCACCATGCTCTACTTCGCGCCGCGCCGCCGCGGCAGCGCGTGGTCCAGGCCCAATAAGCAGCGCATCGAACGGCTCCGCGCCGAGGGACTGATGCGGGACGCCGGGGAGGCTGCGGTGCGCTCCGCCGAGGCCGACGGCTCCTGGATCCTGCTCGACGAGGTCGAGGACCTGATCGTGCCGCCCGACCTGGCCGAGGCCCTCGCCGCCCTCGACGGTGCCCGGGCGAACTGGGATGCCTTTCCCCGCTCTCCCCGCCGTGGCATCCTGGAGTGGATCGTGCAGGCCAAGCGGCCCGCCACCCGCGCCGCCCGCATCCGGGAGACGGCCGAGGCGGCCGCGCGCAACGAGCGCGCCCACCAGTGGGTCCCCCCGGCCCAACGCCGCGAACCGTGAGAAAGGCCCCACACCCGATGCTTGGGTTCTAGCGGTCGTTGCAACACCCCGTACTTCTGGGAGTTGCAACGACCGTGTCTTCGTTAACGAGTGGAAACCCGTCTTCGGGTG
>NZ_JAXCHV010000030.1:0-41934 GCF_035984795.1 Cryobacterium sp. MP_3.1
GGCCGTGAAGCTCAAACACCTCGGCGATCCCGCGCCTTCGGGGAACACCGCGTCCGACACCGCCGGCAGCGGAAGCGGCACCGCATTCGGCCTCCCCCCAGACGCCACGGAAGAGCTCCCGACCCGCACCCTCGACCAGCTCCGCGCCGACATCACCGCCGCCCTGCTGCTGGACGGCATCACGCCCGACGGGATGGGCGCCGGCATCCGCGGCACGGTGATGGTCACCGTGCCCGTGCTCACTCTGCTGGGGTTGGACGAGGACCCCGCCACCCTCGAAGTGTACGGGCCGATCTCCCCGGAGGTCGCACGGGAGATCGCCGGGCACGCACCGAGCTTCACCCGGCTGCTGACCCACCCGGAAACCGGGGTGGTGCTCTCACTGGGAAAGACCCAGCACAAGAACACCAAGGCCATGAAAAAGTACCTGCGGGTGCGCGATGAAACCTGCCGGTTCCCGGGCTGCTCGCGTCCCGCGGTGACCAGCGACGTCGATCACACCGACCCCTGGGCCGGTGGCGGCAACACCGACTGCGACAACCTCGCCCACCTCTGCGAACCCCACCACCGGCTCAAACACCTCAGCCACTGGCGGGTGACCCAGGAACCCGGCGGGGTCCTGCATTGGACTTCCCCCGGGAAACGCAGCTACCGCACCGACCCGGCGAACCCGATCGGCCCACCCCGGCCACAGCCACCGGTGATGGGGCCGAAGACCCGGAGGCGGCCCGACGACGAGAGCTACCTGATGCCCCGGCCGCGGCCGACCCGGCACCCGACACCGCCGGTGCCCGAGAACCCGCCGTTCTGACCGGGCCTCCGCCCGAATCCAGCTGGAGCGGGCAGAGGGTCAAGTCAGGCAGTACGGGCCCAGGAGGCTCTTGAGTTCGCCGAAGAGGTCGGCGGTCACGGTGACCCGGCTCGGCAGCTCGAAGACGCGGGCGGTGTCTCCCTTGATCAACTTCAGGCGCACCTCTGAGGTGCCGCCGTGTCTCTTGAGCACCTCGCCGAGCTGGGTGACGGTATCCGTGGTGGCTCGCGCTTCGAACAGGGTGATCGACAGGGTGCCGTGATCGGACGCCTGCCCGAGCTCGGGCGCGAAAATGCTGTAGGCGTGCAGGTTCATGCCGTCATCGCGCATGCTCACCCGGCCGCGCACCACCACGACGGAGTCGCTGACGAGGTCCAGGGAGAACTCCTGGTACGCCTTGCCCATGAACATGACGTCGATCTCGCCGCCGAAGTCCTCGACCGAGATGATGCCGTACTGGTTGCCCGACTTCTTGGCGATGCGGTGCTGCACATTGGTGATGAGGCCGGCCACGGTGACGGTATCGGCATCCTGGGTGTGCTCGGAACTGATCAGATCGGTGATCGTTGTGCTGGCGTGCTTGGCCAGCGGAATCTCGAGGCCTGCCAGTGGGTGATCGGAGACATAGAGGCCGAGCATGTCGCGCTCCAATGCGAGCTTCTCCTTCTTGCTCCACTCCGGCCGGTCCGGCACCTGATCGGTCTCCTGCGGATCGTCGAAGAGGCTGTCGAAGTCGAATCCGACCATGCCGTGCGACTCGTCACGCTTGATCTTGACGGCGGAGTCGACGGCGCCCTCGTGGATCTCGAACATGGCGCGGCGGGTGGCTCCGAGGGAGTCGAAGGCGCCGGACTTGATCAGGGACTCGACGGTGCGCTTGTTGGTGACCTGGAGCGGGACCTTGCGAAGGAAATCGTGGAACGACTCGAAGTCGCCCTTCTCGGTGCGGGCGGCCCGGATGGCTTCCACCACGTTGAAACCGACGTTACGAACAGCGCCCAGGCCGAAGCGGATGTCGGTGCCGACAGCAGCGAAGAAGCCGATCGACTCGTTGACATCCGGCGGCAGCACCTGGATGCCCATCCGGCGGCACTCGTTGAGGTACAGCGCCAGCTTGTCGCGGGCATCGCCGACACTGGTGAGCAGGGCGGCCATGTACTCGGCCGGATAGTGCGCCTTGAGGTACGCGGTCCAGTAGGACAGCACACCGTAGGCCGCCGAGTGGGCCTTGTTGAAGGCGTAGTCAGAGAACGGTAGAAGGATGTTCCAGACGGTGGTAATGGCTTCCATTGAGTAGCCGTTGGCTATCATTCCGCCGGAGAAGCCCTCGAACTGCTTGTCCAGCTCCGACTTCTTCTTCTTGCCCATCGCGCGTCGCAGCAGGTCGGCCTGACCCAGGGTGAAGCCGGCCAGCTTCTGCGCGATCGACATCACCTGCTCTTGATAGACGATGAGGCCGTAGGTTCCGCCGATGATGTCCTTGAGGGGCTCCTCGAGCTCCTTGTGGATCGGGATGATCTCCTGCTGACCGGTCTTCCGCAGCGCGTAGTTGGTGTGCGAGTTGGCGCCCATGGGGCCGGGCCGGTAGAGCGCGATGACGGCGGAGATGTCTTCGAAGTTGTCGGGCTTCATGCTGCGCAGGAGAGCGCGCATCGGGCCGCCGTCCAGCTGGAACACCCCGAGGGTGTCGCCGCGGGCGAGCAGTTCGTAGGCGAGCACGTCATCGAGGTCGAGGTCTTCGAGCACCGGGCGGTGGCCACGGTTCGCTTCGATGTTGTCGAGGGTGTCGTCGATGATGGTGAGGTTGCGCAGCCCCAGGAAGTCCATCTTGATCAGGCCCAAGCTCTCGCAGGCCGGGTAGTCGAACTGCGTGACGATCTGGCCGTCGGCCTCGCGGCGCATGATCGGGATGATGTCGATGAGCGGGTCGGAGGACATGATCACGCCGGCGGCGTGCACACCCCACTGGCGCTTGAGGTTCTCGATGCCGAGCGCGGTGTCGAAGACCGTGCGCGCCTCGGCATCCGTCTCGATGACGGCGCGGAAGTCGCCGGCCTCACGGTAGCGGGGGTGGTCCTTGTCGAACATGCCGGTGAGCGGCATGTCCTTGCCCATGATGGGCTGCGGCATGGCCTTGGTGAGCTTGTCGCCCATGCCGAACGGGAAGCCCAGGACCCGGCTGGAGTCCTTCAGCGCCTGCTTGGCCTTGATGGTGCCGTAGGTGACGATCTGCGCGACGCGCTCGGAGCCGTACTTCTCGGTGACGTAGTGGATGACCTCGCCGCGGCGACGATCGTCGAAGTCGACGTCGAAGTCGGGCATGGAGACGCGGTCGGGATTGAGGAATCGCTCGAAGATCAGGCCGTGCACCAGCGGGTCGAGGTCGGTGATGCCCATGGCGTACGCGACCATCGACCCGGCGCCGGAGCCACGACCTGGGCCGACCCTGATGCCGTTCTCCTTGGACCAGTTGATGAAGTCGGCGACGACCAGGAAGTAGCCGGGGAAGCCCATCTGGGTGATGACTCCGACTTCGTAGTCGGCCTGCTTGCGCACCGCCGCCGTGATGCCGTTCGGATAGCGACGGATGAGGCCGAGTTCGGTCTCCTTGATGAACCAGCTTTCCTCGTTCTCGCCCTCAGGGGTGGGGAACCGGGGCATGTAGTTGGCCGAGGTGTTGAACTTGACCTCGCACCGCTCGGCGATGAGCAGGGTGTTGTCGCACGCCTCCGGGTTGTCCCGGAACAGGTGGCGCATCTCGGCGGCGGTCTTGAGGTAGAACTCGTTCGAGTCGAACTTGAACCGGTTGGGGTCGTCCAGGGTGGATGCCGACTGCACGCAGAGCAGCGCCGCGTGCGCTGTCGCGTCGTGCGCGTGGGTGTAGTGCAGGTCGTTGGTCGCCACCAGCGGCAGATCGAGTTCCTTGGCCAACGTGAGTAGGTCCGTCATGGTGCGGCGCTCGATGTCGATGCCGTGGTCCATGATCTCGCAGAAGAAGTTGTCCTTCCCGAAGATGTCCCTCAGCTCCCCCGCGGCCTGCCTGGCCTCGTCGTACTGGCCGAGCCGGAGACGGGTCTGCACCTCGCCACCCACGCATCCGGTCGTACCGATCAGACCCTTGGAATAGGTGCTGAGCAGTTCGCGGTCCATTCGCGGCTTGAAGTAGTAGCCCTCCAGCGACGCGAGGGACGAGAGCCTGAACAGGTTGTGCATTCCCTCGGTGTTCTCCGAGAGCAGGGTCATGTGGGTGTACGCCCCGCTACCGCCGACATCGTCGCGGTTCTGGGCGTTGGTGCCCCAGCGCACCCGGGTCTTGTCGCGACGGTCGGTGCCCGGCGTGATGTATGCCTCGGTGCCGATGATCGGCTTGATCCCGGCATCCGTGGCAGTCTTCCAGAAATCGAACGCGCCGAACACGTTGCCGTGGTCGGTGACGGCGATGGCCGGCATCTTCTGTTCGGCGGCCGCCGCGATCAACGGTTTGACCCGCGCGGCGCCGTCGAGCATGGAGTACTCGCTGTGCACGTGGAGGTGGACGAACGAATCATTCTGCGGCGACACGACTGCTCCAGCTGCTCTGGGGTTTATCTGATGACGAAGTGGGGGTGCTGGTCTTCCAGCCTAAGCGCCGGAGGACGCCCTGCCCTGATTAACGCGGCCTAGTCGCCGCGCAGTATGCGCAGAGCGTTGGCCAGGTCGTCTGGGTACTCGGCGTTGAAGGTGACCCATTCGCCGCTGGTCGGGTGTTCGAAGGAGAGTTGCTTGGCGACCAGCCACTGCCGGGTGAGGCCGAGCCTGGCCGAGATCTTCGCGTCGGCACCGTACATGGCGTCGCCGACACACGGATGCCGCTGGGCGGCCATGTGCACCCGGATCTGGTGGGTACGACCGGTCTCCAGATGCACCTCGAGCAGGGACGCGGAGGGGAAGGCTTCCAGGGTCTCGTAGTGAGTGACGGAGTCCTTGCCTCCGGCGATCACAGCGAACTTCCAGTCGGAGCGCGGGTGGCGCCCGATCGGCGCGTCGATGGTGCCGCTGGACGGGTCCGGGTGGCCCTGCACGACGGCGTGGTAGATCTTGTCGACCTCGCGGTCGTGGAAGGCCCGTTTGAGGTGCGTGTACGCGTGTTCGGACTTCGCGACGACCATGAGGCCGCTCGTCCCGACGTCGAGACGGTGCACGATGCCGGCCCGTTCGGACGCACCGGAGGTGGCGATGCGGTAGCCGGCGGCGGCGAGGGCGCCCAGCACCGTCGGGCCGGTCCAGCCCACGCTGGGGTGCGCCGCGACGCCGGATGGCTTGTTGACGACGACGATGTCGTCGTCGTCGTGCACGATCGTGAGATCGGGTACCGCGATGGGCACGATGACGAGGTCCTGCTTGGGCGCCCAGCTCACGTCGAGCCACGCCCCGGCGCGCAGCTTGTCCGACTTGCCGACCACGACCCCGTCCTGGGTGACCCCGTCGGACTCGGCGATTTCGGCCGCGAAGCTGCGGGAGAAGCCGAACAGCTTGGCGATGCCCGCGTCAACGCGTACACCGTCCAAACCGTCGGGCAGGGGAAGGGCTCGGTTTTCCATGATGCCGTTCAGTTGGAGGGGGTGAGGGGCGCGGCGCTAGCGGCGGGCACGGTGCTGACGGCCGGTTCGGCGGCATCCGGGTCGGATGTCGGTGTGCGACGGCCGTCGAGGCCGATGCCACGCAGGGTGAGCAGCATGAAGAGCGCCATGCTCACCACGATGCAGCAGTCCGCGATGTTGTAGATGGCCGGCATCATCCACGGGGTGTAAATGAAATCTACGACGTGCCCGAGGCCGAAAGACGGCTCCCGGAACAGTCGGTCGGTCAGGTTGCCGAGCACTCCGCCGAGCAGGAGACCGAAAACGATCGCCCACAGGCTCGAGCGGATGCGTGGGGCGAACCACACGACAAACACGACGACACCGGCCGCAATGAGTGAGAACACCCAGGTGAGGCCGGTGGCGAAGGAGAAGGCCGCGCCGGGGTTCCGGATGAAGTGCAGTTGAAGCACATCACCCAGAACCCGGGCGGTCTGACCCTCTGTCATCGAGCTGACGACGAGGGCCTTGCTGATCTGATCAAACGCGTACCCGCCCACGGCCACGAGGGCCAGGACGATACGTGCGCGGTAACTGACCTTCGAGGGGTTGTTACGCGCCAAAGCCCTGGAAGCTCGCCTTCGGCGAGTTGCCCGAGTCCTTGCCCGCACCCGCGCCGACGGGCGACGTGGAGTCGAGGTCGCGCAGCTGACCCTCGATGTAGCTCTTCAGCTTCTGGCGGTATTCGCGCTCGAAGGTGCGCAGTTCCTCGATCTTGTTCTCGAGCACGGCACGCTCCTTGTCGAGGACGTTGATCTGGGCGCGCTGCTTGGCTTCGGACTCCGCGATCACGCGGGCAGCCGTGGCGTGGCCCTCAGCGATCAGGGCGTCGCGCTTCTCGGCGCCTTCCTTGACGTGCTCCTCGTGCAGGCGGCGGGCCAGCTGCAACAGGTTCGTCGTGCCGGCGGTCTCGTCGATCGGCTCGGCAACCGGCGCCGGGGCGACGGGTGCTGCAGCGACGGGCTCGGGCACGACGGCAGCGACGGGCTCTGCGACGGGCTCAGGAGTGTTGACGGGCTCAGCGGTCTTGGCCGCAGCGGCACTGACCGGAGCAGCAGGTGCGACCTCGCCGCCGGAGAGACGGGCCTTGAGGTCCTCGTTCTCCTGGGTCAGGCGTCGCAGCTCGACAACGACCTCGTCGAGGAAGTCGTCAACCTCGTCCTGGTCATATCCCTCGCGGAACTTGGTCGACTGAAACCTCTTGTTGACTACATCTTCCGGAGTTAGCGCCATGGCTTTCCACCTCAAAACTTAATTGCGAACAGTTGTGCGAACACGTGCTTACGACCAACTGGCACTCGGTGTTGTACCGGGCCGGTTGGCCGTCATCGATCAAGAATACATGCCGAGGCCCTGGTGAGGCTGCGTGTCAGAACCGAATCGCCGTAATCCACATGCCGATGATGCAGCACAGCATGGTCAGGCTCCAGCCAAAATCGAACGCGATCGGGCCGACGCGGAGCGGCGGGAAGATCCGACGGAAGAAATTGATCGGCGGGTCGGTGAGCGTGTAGACCAGCTCAATGAGAACCAGGACGAACCCGTGCGGCCGCCACGACCTGTTGATTCCCCGGACGAGGTCGACGATGAATCGGCCCCACATGACGAAGAAGTACAGCAGCAGGAAGTAGTACGCGATCCCCAGGACCAGGTTGACTACGGACACGTCGGGTTATGACTGAGCGAAGAAGGAGGAATCGGCGTCCCCCTCCTCGACGGCGTTGTCGCCGGAGATGACGACGTGCGACGGCGACAGCAGGAAGACCTTGGCCGTTACGCGCTCGATCTTGCCGTAGAGGCCCTGGGACAGGCCGCTGGCGAAGTCGATGAGACGGCGAGCATCGGCATCGCTCATCTGGGAGAGGTTGATGATGACCGGGATTCCATCACGGAAGGACTCGGCGATCACCTGCGCGTCGCGGTACTGGCGCGGGTGGACGGTAAGGATCTCGTTCATTTCGGACACGACAACATTCTTGGGGGTGGAGGTCTTGTGCAACGGCGTGACCGGTGCGCGGCCGGCGTTCGCCGGAGCAGCGTGGGACGACGCCACATGGGCTGACTGGGTGGGGAGAGTGGAGACGGGAGCCGCTGCCGGCGCCTCATATTCCAGCTCTTCGTCTGCCAGACCCAGGTAGACCATGGTTTTCTTGAGCGGGTTGGACATCTCGACCTCCGTGTTGGTATTACGACGTTTTCAGATTAACCGCTGCCGGGCGATTCCCGGTGATTGCGGTGCCAATTCGCAGGTGTGTCGCGCCTTCGGCGATGGCGGCCGCGTAGTCCTGGGACATTCCCATCGACAGGTACCTGGCGTCGGGAGCGATGCCGCGCATCTGGGCGCCCAGCTCGCTGACCAGGGCGAAGGAGCGCTTCGGTTCCGCGCCGAGCGGCGCGACGGCCATGAGCCCGAGCAGCCGGAGGCCCGGGGCCGACAGAACCCGCTCCACCAACGGTGCGAGGTCCGGAATCGACACCCCGCCCCTGGCCGGGTCCTCGGTGAGGTTGACCTGCACGAAGCAGTCCACCTCGGCACCGGCCTCGACGGCGCCGGCGTGCTCCGCCACCGGGGCGGCAAGGCCGGTCACGAGCGACTCCCGGTCCACCGAGTGGATCACCGACGAGTAGGCCCGCACCTGGCGGGCCTTCTTACCCTGCACCTGACCGACGAAGTGCCAGCGGATGCCGGCTCCGGCCAGTTCGGCCGCCTTGGCCTGGGCCTCCTGGTGCCTGCTCTCGCCGAGGTCCCGCACCCCGAGCTCGAGGAGCTCACGGATCAGGGACACCGGTTGGAACTTGGTCACCACGACCGTGGTGATGTCGTCCACCGAGCGACCGGCGAGCCGTGCGGCGTCGGCTATGCCGCCGCGCACGTTCGCCAGCCGTTGGGCGAGGTCCGGTTCGCTCATTACTTCAGGAAATCGGGGATGTCCAGGTCGTCTGAATCGTCCTCGAAGGCCGGGTCGGCGACCGGAGTGCTCGCAGCGGGGTCGCTGGACCACACCGAGCCGCTGGGCTCGGCGACCGGGGCGTTGTCTGCTGCGGCAGAGGCACCCGCGATGGCGCCGGAGGCGCCACCGGAGACTCCCGCTGCCACACCGGCAGCGACCAGGTCGGAACGACGGACCTCAGCGACCTTGGCACCGGGCTCACCGCCGTCGAAACCCGCGGCGATGACGGTGACGCGCACCTCGTCACCGAGGGTGTCGTCGATGACGGCACCGAAGATGATGTTGGCTTCGGGGTGCACGGCCTCCTGGACCAGGCGGGCGGCGTCGTTGATCTCGAAGATGCCGAGGTTCGAGCCACCCTGGATGGAGAGCAGCACGCCGTGGGCGCCATCGATCGACGCCTCGAGCAGAGGAGAGGCCACGGCGAGTTCCGCCGCCTTGATGGCCCGGTCCGCTCCGCGCGAGGAACCGATGCCCATGAGGGCGGAGCCGGCTCCCTGCATGACCGACTTGACGTCGGCGAAGTCGAGGTTGATCAGGCCGGGGGTGGTGATCAGGTCGGTAATTCCCTGCACGCCGGCGAGGAGCACCTGGTCGGCGGTGGCGAAGGCCTCGAGCATGCTGATGCCGCGGTCGCTGATTTCCAGCAGGCGGTCGTTCGGCACGACGATGAGGGTGTCGACCTCGTTCTTGAGCGAGGCGACACCGGTCTCGGCCTGAGCCTGACGACGCTTGCCCTCGAAGCCGAACGGCTTGGTGACAACACCGATGGTCAGGGCGCCGATGGACTTGGCGATCCGGGCGACGACGGGGGCGCCACCGGTACCGGTGCCGCCGCCTTCGCCGGCGGTGACGAAGACCATGTCGGCTCCGGCCAGCGCTTCTTCGATTTCCTCGGCGTGGTCCTCGGCGGCGCGACGGCCGACCTCGGGGTCCGCTCCGGCGCCGAGACCCCTGGTGAGGTCGCGGCCGACGTCGAGCTTGACGTCTGCATCGCTCATCAGGAGTGCCTGGGCATCCGTATTGATGGCGATGAATTCGACCCCTCGGAGGCCGAGCTCGATCATGCGGTTGACGGCGTTCACGCCGCCGCCGCCAATTCCAACAACCTTGATGACTGCTAGGTAGTTCTGATTAGTTGACACGTCCGGCCTCCGGTGGAACCCTAAACCTCTACTCGAGGCTTAAAGTTATTCTGAGTATGCAATTCTAAATTCGAAGTTAGGTGCCACCGCGGATGGCTTGGGGAGGCGCGCCCGCGTGTCGCGAATACCCGGTCGGTTTCAGCGAACGACGGCGCTGTCCGGCGATGACACGTCGTATTCGGTCACGCTGCCGACGGGGTGGCTCACGAGTAGGGCCGCCAGAACGAGCGCCTTGTACTCGCTGCGCTCAGCGTTTCCCCACAGGACCCGCGCTCCCCCACCCAGGGTGAGCGTCACATCGTCCTTGGTGGCGGCTGTCACGCTGTCCAACTGGCCGCGGATGCCCTCCGGCAGTGCTCCGACCACGGCGACCGCGGCCTGGAAACCGGCACCGCTGGCACCACCGGCGGCGTCGATGAGTGGGTAGCCCTGCGGCCGGTCCGGTCCGCTCTGAATGACCACACCGGCCGCGTCGACGAGGTCGAAGCCGGCGGCGGACGTGATCGCGCCGACGGGCTCCCGTTCGACGATGCGCACCACGAGGGTATCCGGCGGTCGGCTCTCCGTGACGTAGCTGCGGATGAGGCTGAATTCACTCAGTTGCCCCTTCACCTCGGCGAGGTCGAGGAGCGGCAGCGGGGTACCCAGCTGCCCCTCGAGTGCCTGCGCCACGTCGGCGGCCGGGATGCGGTTGGTTCCGGTGATCTCGATGGTGCGCAACGCCATCAGCGGGGAGAACACGCCGACCAGGACGAAGGCCACCAGGGCGAGCACGGTGCCGCCGGCTGCGAGCCAGAGATTCCGGCGGTGGCGGGAGCGGGAGGTGAAGCGACGCACCTCGTTGCGCTCGTACTGCTTCCGGGCACGCCGAGCCGCTCGCAGCCGGGACCGGGCCGCTCGCGCGGTCAGCGGGGGCTCCTGTCTCAACGTTTCTGGAGTCGACGTCTCCGGAGCGTCCCGTGCGGCGGCGGCCTTGACGCCGCGTTTGGGCAGACTGAAGCCGCCCGGGCGCCGCCGTTTCGTGGGGGCATCTGTCGCCGGGGTGTCGGACGCAGCGCCGGCCGGCAGGACGATGGGCTCGGTCAGCGCCTCAGGCTCGGCACGGGTGGGCGCGGCGCCGGGGCCGGCAGCCGGCCGTTGAGGCCCGCGGGCAGGCTGCTGGCGCGGCTCAGGGGCAGGCGGCGGTGTCGTCGCAGCTGGTTTCGCTGCAGCGGGCTTCGGTGCCGTTGGTCGCGCCGCAGGGCCTGCGGGACGCTTCATGCGTGAGCGCCTGGACGGTGACTCATCCGCGCGTACCCGCCGCCGACTCATCGGCGAGAGATTCGAGCAGCTGCGGAACGATGCGGTACACGTCTCCACAGCCCAGTGTCACGACGAAGTCGCCGTCTCTGGCGATGGTGCCGAGGTAGTCGGCAGCATCCTGCCACTCGGGGATGTAGGCGACGTGGGCCGGGTCCTGGAAGCGTTCGGAGACCAGCGCACCGGTCACGCCGGGTTCGGGGTCTTCCCGGGCGCCGTAGACCGCCAGCACGATGGTCTCGTCGGCGTATTTCTCCAGGGTGTCGGCGAATTCCTGGGCGAACAGCCGGGTGCGGCTGTACAGGTGCGGCTGGTGCACGGCGATGATCCGGCCGGCGCCGACCACCGTGCGTGCGGCGGCCAGCGCCGCGGCGACCTCGGTGGGGTGGTGGGCATAGTCGTCGTAGACGCTCACACCGCGCACGGTGCCGTGCAGCTCGAACCGGCGCTCGGTGCCGCCGAACGCCGAGATCGCCGCCAGGGAGGCGGCCGGCTCGAAGCCGAGCCCCACGAGCACGGCGAAGGCGCCCGCCGCGTTGATGGCGTTGTGCCGGCCGGGGATGCGCAGGGTGGCGGAGTAATCGACGCCATCCCAGGTCACGGTGAAACTCACCGGTCCGCTGGTGCCGATGGAGTGCACCCGCGCCGTGGCGCCCTCGGCCTCGCCGAAGGTGATGATGCGCTTGTCGGTGAGCCGGGCGGTGACGTGCACGGCGCCGGGGTCGTCCGAGGAGACCACGACGAATTCGTCGGCGTTCTGGGCGAATTCGACGAAGGCCGCTTCGAAGGCCTCGAGCGAGCCGTAGTGGTCGAGGTGGTCCGGGTCGACGTTGGTGATCAGCGCAACGCCGGTGTTGTAGAGCAGGAACGAGCCGTCGGACTCGTCGGCCTCCACGACGAAGAGGTCGTCGGCGCCGCTGCCGGCGCTGACGCCGAGCGATTCGATCACCCCGCCGTTGACAAAACTGGGGTCCTGGCCGAGGCCGAGCAGGCCGGTGACGATCATGCCCGTCGAGGTGGTCTTGCCGTGGGCGCCGGCGACCGAGACAAGCCGGTGCGAGCGGATCAGCCAGGCCAGCGCCTGGGACCTGTGCAGCACCGGGAGACCGCGTTCGGTGGCGAGGACGTACTCCGGGTTGTCCTGCCAGAGTGCGCCGGTGACGACGAGGCTGTCCGCATCGCCGACGTTGGCCGCGTCGTGACCGATGGTGATGGTCGCGCCCAGCTCGCGGAGCGCGTGCACATTGTCGGAGTCGCGCGAGTCTGACCCGGTCACGGTGTGGCCCGCGGCCAGGAACAGTCGGGCGATGCCGCTCATTCCCGAGCCGCCGATGCCCACGAAGTGCACAGTGCCGAGGTCTTCGGGAACTATCAGGGTCAGGTCAGGCTTGATCACGTGAAGGTCTTTCTGGCTGGCGGTGCGCGGGGTGGTGCAGGTTCTGCGGGTTCAACGTTACGCGGAGTGCGGTGCGGTCGCACCCGCCGCCTCGTCGATGAGGTCGATCGTGCGCCCGGTGCCGTCGAGCACGCCCGCGGAGAGGGCGGCGACGCTCATGCCGTGGATGCGCTCGGGCTCGGCGAGGACCGGAAGCAAGTCAGACCGGACCCAGCCCGGCAGGAAGGCGGCGTCATCGACGAGGATTCCGCCGCCCGCGGCCACGACGTCGGCGGCGTTGAACCGCTGCTCGCCGTTGCCGACCGGGTATGGCACGAAAACGGCGGGGATCCCGAGGGCGCTCAATTCGCAGACCGTGGCAGCTCCGGCGCGGGAGACGGCGAAGTCGGCGACGGAGAGCGCCAGGTCCATCCGGTCGCAGTACGCGATCATCCGGTAGCCGGGCAGGTTCGGATCGTCGACCTCGGCGGAGTTGCCGGTGATGTGGAGCACCTGCCAGCCGGCGCCGGTGAGGACGGCCGCGGAATCCACGACGGTGCGGTTGATGCGGCGGGCGCCGAGCGAGCCGCCGGTGACCAGCAGGATCGGCCGGTCGGCGTCGAGGCCGAAGAAGGCCAACCCGGCCGCGCGGGAGCCGGCCCGATCGAGAGTCTCGATTTCCCGGCGCAGCGGCATGCCGACGACCCTGGCGTGGCGCAGCCGGGTACCGGCGAAGGCGACCCCGACCGAACGGGTCAGTAGGGCGCCGACCCGGTTGGCCAGCCCGGGCTTGGCGTTGGCTTCGTGGATGGCGATGGGTACGCCGGCCCGGCGGGCGGCCAGGTAGGCCGGCGTGGCGACATAACCGCCGAAGCCCACGACGACGTCGACGCGGCGGTCGCGCAGGATGGTGACCACGTCGTTGATGGCGCGATTGAATCTCGGCGGGAAGCCGAGCGCCGCGCGGTTGGGCCGCCGGGGGAAGGGCAGCCGCGGGACGATCAGCAGTTCGTAGCCGCGTTCGGGGACCAACCGGGCCTCGAGGCCCTCGGCCGTGCCGAGGACGAGGACCGTCGCGTCGGGCTCGCGCAGGCGCAGCGCGTCGGCGACCGCGAGCAGCGGGTTGACATGGCCGGCGGTACCGCCCCCGGCCAGCAGGTATGTGGTCATCGGGTGGTTCCTCGTTTCGGTGCGGCACCGACGGGCGCCGGGCGTGCGGGCGCGGCCGCAGGGTCGCGGGTCTTGGCGTCCTCGCTCAGGTTGTGGTCGCTTCTGGCGAAGGACAGCACCACCCCGATCGCCGCGAGGGTGGTCAGCAGCGCCGTGCCACCGGCGGAGATCAGCGGCAGGGGCACACCGAGGACCGGGAGGACGCCCAGCACCACACCGATGTTCACCAGGGCCTGGCCGATGATCCAGACCATGACGGCCGCGGTGGTGACCTTGATCTGCATGTTGGCCGTGCCACGCATGATGCGGATGAAAGCGAACGCCAGCAGGACGAACATCAGCAGGACGACGATGCACCCGATCAAGCCGAGTTCTTCACCGATGATGGCGAAGATGTAGTCGTTGTCGGCGGCGGGCAGCCAGGACCATTTGGCCTTGGAGTTGCCCAGCCCCACGCCGAACACTCCCCCGTTGGCCAGCGCCCAGGTGCCGTGCAGAGGCTGCCAGCACGCGGCGGAGATGGTGCCCTTCACCTCGTCGCAGCCCTCCGCGGCGAAGCTGAGGATGCGGGTCATCCGGTTCTCGCTGCTGATGGCGAGCAGGATGCCGGCGACAGCGCCGACGATCAGGGGCAGGGCGAGCATCCGCAGTCGCAGCCCAGCGAAGAACAGCGCGCCGAACAGGATGCCGGCCATGATGATCACGGTACCGAGGTCACCGCCGATCATCACGAGCATGACCGCGCCGCCGCCGACGCCGAACACGGGGATGTACACGTGTCGCCAGTCGTCGAGCTTGTCTTTCTTCTGCGCGAGGATCACGCCGAGCCAGATCACCAGGGCCACCTTGATGGCTTCGGAGGGCTGGAACTGGACACCCGCGATGGAGAGCCAGTTGGTGTTTCCCGCGACGGTGACGCCGAGCGGGGTGAAGATCACCAGACATTGGAAGAAACTGGCGATGCCGAGGGCCGGCCAGGCGATGCGTTTCCAGAACGTCACGGGCAGCCGGCTGATCACGAGCATCAGCGGGATTCCGAGCACCGCGAAGATGCCCTGCCGAAACAGCCCACCGAAGAATCCGGCGTCTTCCAGGTAGGAGTCCACCGACGAGGAGGACAGCACCATGACCAGGCCGAAGACGACCAGGAAGAGCGTAGTGCCCAGCAGGAGCAGGTAGTTGGTGGATTCGGCCCGGAACACCCGGCCGAGGTTGATCCGCGTCAGGCTACTGCCGCGGTCCTGAGAACTATGGTTCTCGGCGGCCTCAGGCACCCGGGTACGAGGACGAGTCTTCATGCGACCCACCTCCCAAATAATCGTGTACGGCCTGGGCGAACTTCGACCCGCGTTCCGCGTAGCTGGCGAATTGGTCCATGGATGCCGCCGCCGGGGCCAGCAGGACCACGTCTCCGGCAGTGGCGAGGGATGCGGCCAGAACGACCGCGGACGGCATGACCTCACCAGTGTCATCCGAGTCGATCTCGAAGACGCGCAGGGCGGGGGCGTGTCGTCTAAATGCCGCGAGGACTTCCTCGCGCTCGACGCCGATCACCACGGCGCCGCGCAGCCGGCCGGCGTGCTTGGCCACCAGGTCACCGATGTCGACGCCCTTCAGCAGGCCGCCGACCAACCAGACGACGGAGTCGAATGCCGCCAGCGAGGCATCCGCCGCGTGGGGATTGGTTGCCTTGGAGTCGTCGACCCAGCTGATGCCGTCGCGGATCGCCACGACCTCGATGCGGTGGGCATCGAGACTGAACGTGGCCAGGGCCGCCCGGATCGCTTCCGGCGACACGTCGAAGGACCTGGCAAGGGCTGCGGCGGCCAGGATGTTGGCCACCACGTGCGGAGCGGCCAGCCCGGCGGCGGCGAGGTCGGTGATGGTGGTGAGCTCGATGGCGCTGTCGAAACGGTCCTCGAGGAACGCCCGGTCGCAGAGGATCCCGTCGACGATTCCCAGGTCGCTGGGTCCAGGCACGCCCAGGCCGAACCCGATGGCCCTGGCGCCGTCGCTGACGTCGGCGTCTTCGACCATCCGCATCGTGGCGAGGTCGGCCTTGTTGTACACGCAGGCGACGGAGGTGTTCGAGTAGACCTTGGCCTTCGCATCCCGGTACGCGCTCGCGGAGCCGTGCCAGTCGATGTGGTCGTCGGCGATGTTGAGGCAGACGCTGGAGACCGGAACCAGGGCGCCGGGGCCGGTCAACGGCAGGTGGTGCAGCTGATAGCTGGACAGCTCGACGACGAGCACGTCCCAGCCCTGGGGGTCGCGGATGGCGTCGAGCACGGGCACGCCGATGTTGCCGCAGGGGGCGACCCTGTGGCCGCCGGCAGCGAGCATCGTCGCGGTCATCTGCACCGTCGTGGTCTTGCCGTTGGTGCCGGTGACGAGGATCCACGGTGCAGCGGGGCCGACCTTGTCGCGCAGGCGCCAGGCCAGTTCGATGTCGCCCCAGACCGGGATGCCCTGTTCGGCGGCCCACAGCAGCAGCGGGTGGTCAGGGTGGAATCCCGGCGACACGATGACCAGCTCGGGATTGTGCTCGACCAGGGCCGGGGGCGCGGCGTCAAGGTCGGCGGTGACCAGGGGGACGCCGAGGACCTCGAGCAGGCGCGCACGCTCGTCGGGGGCGCGGCCGGCGACGACGAGGACCTCAGCGCCGAGCTCTGCCAGGGTGTCCGCGGCGGCGAATCCGGTCATCCCGAGTCCGAGGACGGCTACCCGCAGGCCGGACCAGTCCGAGTGCCAACTGGTCAGGGCGTTGAGGCGATCGGGTTCGGTGGCCGGGTCGTCGACGGAGTGGGCACTCATACGCGGGCCAGCCACTCGAGGTAGAACGTTCCGACACCGGCGGCAACGAGCAGTCCGCCGATGATCCAGAATCGCACCACGACGGTGACCTCTGCCCAGCCCTTGAGTTCGAAGTGGTGATGGATCGGGCTCATCAGGAAGATCCGTTTGCCTCGGGTGACCTTGAAGTACGCACGCTGCACGATGACCGAGCCGGCCTCGATCACGAAGAGGCCGCCGATGAGCACCAGCAGCAGTTCGGTGCGGCTGAGGATCGCCAGCGCGGCCAGCGCCCCGCCGAGTCCGAGCGAGCCGGTGTCGCCGAGGAAGATCTTCGCCGGGCTGGTGTTCCACCAGAGGAAGCCGATGAGCCCGCCGACGATCGCGGCGGCCACGATGGCCAGGTCGAAGGAGTCGGGGCCGGCGTAACACTTGTACATGTCGGCGATGTCGGATCCGCCGGTGTTGCAGGACTGGTTGGACTGCCAGAAGCCGATAATGATGTAGGACCCGATCGAGAAGACCAGGGAGCCGGTGGCGAGGCCGTCGAGACCGTCCGTGACGTTGACGCCGTTGGAGGTGGCGGCGACGATCAGGCAGATCCAGATGATGAACGCGGCGATGCCGATGAAGGTACCGAGCTTCATGAAGTCCAGAGGCAGGTCCCTGATGAAAGAGATGTGCGTGGAGGCAGGCGTCTGGCCGTTCTTGTCGGGGAATTGCAACGCCATCCAGCCGAACGCGCCGGCGACGACGACCTGGCCGGCGATCTTCTGCCAGCCGCCCAGACCGAGACTGCGCTGGTTGCGGGTTTTGAGGTAGTCGTCGAGAAAGCCGACCAGTCCGAGACCGACCATCATGAACAGCACGAGCAGCGGGGATGCCGTCAGCGGCCGATGTTCTATCCACATGGCGAGGAAGTAGCTGACCAGGACGCCGACGATGATGATGATGCCGCCCATGGTGGCCGTGCCGCGCTTGGCGTGGTGGCTCTTGGGTCCGTCATCGCGGATGAACTGGCCCCAGCCGAGCTTGTGGAAGAGCCGGATGAACAGCGGGGTCAGGAGCAGCGTGAAGACGAGGGACATCGCTCCAGCTAGCAGGAGGGCTACCACGAGTACAACTTTCCCAGTCGGTCGCCGAGGAATCGGAGTCCGGCCGAATTTGATGATTTGACGAGCACGGTGTCGCCAGGCTTGATGGTGTCGCGGAGCAGCTCGAAGGCCTCGTCCGCGGTGTCGACGTAGGCCGATTCCCCGTCCCAGGAGCCCTCGTTGATGGTGCTGATGTGCATGCGCCGGGCGGCGCGGCCGACCACGATGAGTTGGGAAATGTTCAGCCGCACCGCGAGGAGCCCGATGCGGTCGTGTTCCTCGCCGGAGAGCTCGCCCAGTTCGCTCATCTCGCCGAGTACGGCGATGCTCCGCCCGGTGGGCTTCCGGATCTGGGCGAGGGTCTTGAGGGCCGCGGTCATCGAATCGGGGCTGGCGTTGTAGGCGTCGTTGATGACGGTGATGTCGTCCCGTCCGCCCATGACCTCCATGCGCCAGCGTTCGGCGACGGTGACGGATTCGAGCGCGGTGACGATGTCGTCGATGGGAACCCCGAGGACGTCGGCCGCCGCGGCGGCGGCCAGGGCGTTCATTACGTGGTGTTCGCCGAGGACCCTGAAAGACACCGGTCGGCTCTCGCCGCCGGGCAGGTGCAGGGTGAAGCTCGTTCCGGTTCGGCTGCCGTGGATGGCGGAAGCACGTACGGTGGCGCCGTCGCTCTCACCGAACCACACCACGCGGGCTGCGGTGACGGCGGCCATGCCGGCCACCCTGTCGTCGTCCCTGTTCAGAATGGTGATGTCGTCGGGGCCGAGGTCGGTGACCATCTCTGATTTGGTGCGCACCGTGGCTTCGATGCCGCCGAAACCGCCGGCGTGGGCCAGGCCGACCTTGAGCACGATGCCGATGTCCGGCCGGGCCATCCGGACCAGGCGCCGGATTTCACCCTCGGCACTGGCGCCCATCTCTGCGACGAGGAACTGGGTCTCGCCGGTGACTTCGAGCATGGTCAGCGGTGCGCCGACCTCGTTGTTGAAGGAGGCGCGCGCGGCGACGGTGGGGCCGACGCGTTCCAGGATGGCGCGCAGGAGGTTCTTGGTGGTGGTCTTGCCGTTGGATCCGGTGATGCCGATGACCTTGAGTCGGCCGGCGGCGCGGACCCGGGCGATCACCGTGGTGGCGAGGTCGCCCAGGGCGACGACGGCGTCGGGAACGAGCACCTGGGCGACGGGCAGGTCGAGCACCCGCTCGACGATGATCACGGCGGCGCCGCTTGCGACGGCGGCCGGCGCGAAGAGATGACCGTCGGTCTCCTCCCCCGGCTTGGCGACGAAGATGTCGCCGGCGGTGACCTCGCGGGAGTCGGTGTGCACGGCCCCGCCGACGAGTGATTCGCCGGTCAGGGCGTCAGAGGCAGACGGGTCGACGAGGTGCCCGGTGTGAAGGTGAAGAGTGCCGTTCATGGCTGCGGCGATTTCCGCCAGGGTCAGGGCGATCATTACAGCCACCCGGCTTCCTGCAGTGCGAGTCGGGCGTCATCCCTGGCTGAATACGGGAGCTTCACTCCGGCTACCTCCTGGTAGTTCTCGTGGCCGGGCCCTGCGTAGAGCACGACATCGCCCTCCGCGGCCAACGATAGCGCGCGGCGGAAGGCTGTGGCGGGGTCGGGGACCTCGTAGAGTTCCCCCTCCGGCACGGCTTCCCGTGCCGCGGCGAGCAGGGTCGCCCTGATGGTGGCCGGGTCTTCGAATCGCGGATGGAAGTCGGTGATGACGACGGCATCCGCACCGCGGGCGGCAATGGCGCCCATAGCGGCGCGCTTGGTCTTGTCCCGGTCGCCGTCGGCGCCGAAGACCATGATGATGCGCCCGGCAGTGGAGTCGCGGATCGCGCCGAGGGTGTTGAGGAAGGCATCCGGGCTGTGGCCGTAGTCGATGTAGACCAGCGGGCCCCGGTCGCCGGAGATCAGTTCGGCACGCCCAGGGATGTAGGCGTTGATGCCGCCGTCGCGGGTGAGGGCATGCTCGATGGCGGCAAGGTCGAAGCCGCTCTCCACCAGCATCACGATGGCCAGGGCAGCGTTGGCGGCCATGTACCAGCCGAGCAGGGGCACCCGGGTCTGCAACCGACGGCCGTCGGGGCCGTCGAGGGTGAATTCGGTGAAGCGGGCACCGGTCCGCACGACGTTCATGCGCCAGTCGGCGTCGGCCGGGCTGCGGTCGGCGTCTGCCGACCCGACCACGGGGTTGTTGCCGAGGGTGGTCACCGGGATCCGGCTCTCCGACGCGATGCGGCGGCCCCACTCGGAGTCCACCGTGACCACTCCGCGGCGGGACCGGTCGGGCTGGAAGAGCTCCAACTTCGACTCGAAGTACTCCTCCATCGACGCGTAGTCGTCGAGGTGATCGTGGGAGAGGTTGGTGAACCCGGCGACATCGAAGACCAGGCCGTCGACCCGGTGGCGGCTGATCGCCTGGGCAGAGACCTCGATGCCGACGGCCCGGACCTCGGCTTCGCGCATCCGGGCCAGCAGGGCGTGCAGTTCGCTGGCCTCCGGAGTGGTCAGGGAACTGGTCACGGCGATGTCGCCGATCCGGCGCTCCGCTGTGGAGGTGAGCCCGGCGACGACACCGAGCTGACTGAGAATGGCGAACAACAGATAGACAACGCTGGTCTTTCCGTTGGTGCCGGTGACGGCGAACAGGTCCGCAGGGTTATCGACCGTGCGATGGATCCAGGCCGCCACGGTGCCCAGCGCGGCGCGCACATCCGCCGTGACGAGGATCGGGAGGCCGCAATCGGCGGCCAGCAGCGCGCCGGCCTCGTCGGTCAGTACGGCAACGGCCCCGGCTTCTCGGGCCGCCATGATGTGGGATGCCCCGTGGATCATCCGTCCGGGCACGCCGACGAACAGGTCGCCGGGCTGCACCGTGCGCGAGCTGAGGCTCACGCCGGTCAGTTCTACGCCCGCGGTGTCGCCGCGGACGTCAAGCTCAAATTCATCGACCAGTCCGGACAACGATCGCGGGACCGGATGCTGAGGACGGAGAGCCGAGGGTGCCAAATCGGTCACGAGGCTCACTTTCTTACCAGGTACCGGGGAGATCAGGCGCGGCGGCGCCCGAGGGAACTGCCCGGTACTTTTTCAGCACCTGACTCATGACCTCTTGAAAGACCGGAGCGGGGGCTGCTGACGAATTCATGTTAACAGGGTCGGCCAGACTCACCGAAACGACGTACTGCGGATCGTCGGCCGGAGCGAAGCCTGAGACCGATACCAGGTAGCCCTTGGAGTACCCGCCGTTGCCGTCCGGCATCTGTGCGGTACCGGTCTTGGCGGCGGCCCGGTAGCCCGGGATTTCCCAGGTGTCGGCCAGCCAGGCCTTCTGGTACACCATCTCGAGGATGTCCGCTGTGTCGCGTGCCGCCTCGGCCGACACGACCTGGGTGCCCTCCGCCGCGGGGACGTCGGTGAGGGTGCCGTCTGCGGCGCGGCAGCCGGAGACCAGCTGCACGGGCATCCGGACCCCGCCGTTGGCAATGGTCTGGTAGATGCTCGAGACCTGCAGTGCCGTCGTGGTCAGGCCCTGGCCGAACATTGTGGCGTATTGGGTCTGGTTGTCCCACTCGTCGGCCGGGTGCAGAATGCCGGGGTCTTCGCCGGGGAAACCGCTCTCGGTTTCGGTGCCGACCCCGAACTTGGTCATGTAGTCGTAGCGCTGCTGATTGGTCAAACGCTCACCGAACTGCGACGTGCCGGTGTTGGACGACTCGATCAGTACCCCGGTGAGGGTGAGGTTGAGGTCGGGGTGTGACGAGCTGTCATTGATGTTGGCGCCGTTTTCCGGCAGGTAACGGTAGGGGGCGACGACCTGTGATTCAGGGGTCGCCACGCCGGCGTCGATCACGGATGCCGCGGTGAGGGCCTTGAAGGTGGAGCCGGGCTCGTAGGAGGCCGTGAATGCGCGTGAGCCGCGATCCTCCGGGTTGGTCGTCGCGCTGACATCGTTGGGGTCGACACTCGGGTAGTCGGCCACGGCGACGAGCTTGCCGGTCTTGACCTCCTGCACGATGACGTTGCCCCACGCTGCTCCGGTCTTCTGGGCCTGCTCGGCGAGCACCTTCTGCACAAAGAATTGCAGGTCGGAGTCGATGGTGGTGATGACGTCGCTGCCGTCGGAGGCGGGCTCGGTGGTCACGGTGCTTTCCGGCAGCCGCACGCCGTCCGCGCCGCGCTCGTAGGTCTCCGAGCCGTTGTTGCTGGCGAGGCAGGAATCCTGGCCGACTTCCAGGCCTGCCTGAGCCTCACCCGCCGAGGAGACGAAGCCGACGAGGTTGCCGGCGACGGCGCCGTTGGGGTAGACCCGGCCCGGGTTCTGCTGGAAGGTGAGCCACGGGATATCGAGGGCGGACAGAGCCCGGAACGCATCGACGCCGACTTGCCTGGCGACGAGCGCGTAGTCAGATTTAGGGTTGTCGGCGAGGGCCTCGGTGATGAGGGCCTGGACCTTCTCGGTGGGCAGTCCGACGATGGCGCCGATGTCCGCCACGGACTGGGCCAGCGGCACCGTGGTTTCGACCCCGTCGACGGTGCGGGTGAACGGCGAGGCGTTCTTGGGCGAGAGTGCCACGTCGTACCGCATCACGGTCCCGGCCAGCACCACGCCGTTGGCGTCGAGGATCTCGCCGCGCGAGCCGTAGACGGTTCTCTCGACCGACCGATTGCCGAGGGAGTCGGCGCTGAGGGTGTCAGCGCGCACCACCTGGATATCGACGAGGCGAACGACGAACACGCCGATGATGGCGACGAGTACAACGATGGTCGCCGCGATCCTGCGCTTGCTGGACATGTTTGTTCTCGCCACGTGGTGGTCCTCCCGTATCGGACTGCCGTGTCTATCGAGTGGTCGGCGACGGCAGGCCGTCGGCTACCGTAACCGCCGCAGGGGCGGTTCCGGCGGCAGGCGCGCCGGAGGCGACGCTGGTTCCCTGGCCGCCGGCGGGCAGCTGGGTGACGAGGGGAACCCCGGTGAGCAGGGAGTTGGGAACGAGGCTGGCGGCGCCGGCCGCTCCGCCGCTGGCGGAAGTCGGCGCCCCGAGAACGGCGCCGTCGGACAGCCGCAGGTAGGCCGGGGTGGAGTTGCTGACCATGCCGAGTGCTTCGGCGTTGGCGGCCAGGCTCTGCGGCGAGGAGACGCGGATGAGGTCTTCACTCACGCTGTCGGCGGTGCGGCCGAGTTCGACCTGGCTGGCCCGCAGGGCCGAGATCTCATACGCACCCTGGGAAATCCCCACGCTCAGCAACAGTTGAGCCACGATGACGGCACCGACGCAGGCCACCGCTGACAGCGCGTAGACGACGCGGGGACGCGTGTGGGTGCTGGGGCTTACGATCTCGATGTGGCGGCGTTCGTCGGCGCCGCTGCGTTCGGTGAAGTCGGGGCGCAGCGGTTCTGTTGTCAGCACCCGGGCCAGGTTGTCGCTCATTCGGCTCTCCTCAGTCGTTCGGCGGCACGCAGGCGAACCGATGTTGCACGGGGGTTGATGGCTTTTTCTTCTTCGGAGGCCAGTTCGGCGCCCCGGATCAGCAGGGTGAACAGCGGTTTGTGCTCCGGGAGCTCCACGGGGAGGCCGGCAGGGGCGCTCGACTGCGATGCGGCAGCGAACATCCGCTTGACGATGCGGTCTTCGAGCGACTGGTAGGCCATCGAGACGATGCGGCCGCCGACGGCCACCGCTTCCATCGCGGCGGGGATGGCGCGTTCGAGGACGGCCAGTTCCTGGTTGACCTCGATGCGGAGCGCCTGGAAGACCCGCTTGGCGGGGTGCCCCATGCGCTGCACGGCAACCGGAGTGACCTTGGTGATCACCTCGACAAGCTGGGCGGAGCGCACGAACGGGGTCGTCGCCCTGGCCTCCACGATCGCCTTGGCGTATCGGCCGGCAAGTTTCTCTTCGCCGTACTCCTGGAAGATGCGGCGGAGGTCGCCCTCGCTGTAGTCGGCGAGGATCCGCTCGGCGGTAAGCGGCGACGTGCTGTCCATGCGCATGTCCAGCGGAGCATCCTTGGAGTAGGAGAAGCCACGTTCGACCTGGTCGAGCTGCATGCTGGAGACGCCGAGGTCGAAGAGGATGCCCTGCACCTCGCTGATACCGAGGCCGGCCAGCGCGTCGAGGATTCCGTCATAGACGGTGTGCACGAGGTGGATGCGGTCACGGAACGGCTTGAGGCGTTCCTCGGCGATGGCCAGGGCGTCGAGGTCGCGGTCCAGGCCCACCAGGGTGAGACCGGGGAACCGGGTCAGCATGGCCTCGGCGTGACCGCCCATGCCGAGGGTGGCGTCGACGAGGACCGCGCCGGGCGCGGCCAGGACCGGGCCGAGCAACTCGATGCTGCGCTCGAGCAGCACCGGGGTGTGGATCTCGTTGAGCTGCGGCCGTTCGGCCGAGGCATCGGGGGTCTTGTCGCTGTTCATCTCGTTGTTCGTGTCGTTGTTGTCGTTGTTGTTGTTCATAGCTACCGGGGCCGGATCCTGGGGCCTGATCCCCATCCGTTCCGCCTGGCACCGGGGAAGTGTGTCAGGAGGGCAACGGCTGGGAGTCGGGAACCAGGAGCTAGAAGAGTCCCGGGATCACCTCCTCCGTGATGTTGGCGAACGAGGCTTCCTGCTCGATGAGGTAGAGGTCCCAGACCTCGGTGTCCCAGATCTCCACGCGGTTGCCCACGCCGATCACCGTGAGGTCGCGGCCCAGGCCCGCGTAGGCCCTGAGATTGGCCGGGATGGTCACCCGGTTCTGCTTGTCGGGGGTTTCGGCGCTGGCACCCGACAGGAAGACACGAAAGAAGTCGCGCCCTTCCTTGCTCGTGATGGGCGCCTGGCGGATCTTTTCGTGCACTTCATCAAAATCACGCGAGGTGAAGACGTACAGGCACCGTTCCTGGCCGCGCGTCATAACGATGCCGGTCGAGAGTTCCTCGCGGAACTTGGCCGGCAGGATGACGCGTCCTTTTTCGTCGAGCTTGGGGGCATAGGTCCCGAGGAACATTCATCACCCCTCTCTTCCGGCCAAGGTCAGGTGTTACTCCACTTTACTCCACTATCAACCACCGCGTCTGGAAAACGCGCAATATTGCTGCGAACTTGCCCGATTATTCCCTGAAAACACTGGGAATCACTGGGTGGAGGAAAATCCCACGTTTTGGGGCGGTTGAGGGACATTTCGGGCGCAAAAAAGGACCGACCTGGTGGCCGGTCCTGTTCGGTGAGACGAAGTGGGTGAAAAGGGAGTGTTCGGGGTGGCGGGCGGCGGGAGCCGGGGAATGCAGAACGCCCGCCGTCTGGGTGAGGGCGGGCGTTGCTGGTTACTGCTGAGTGATTACTGCTGGCCGTCCTGTCGACGGTCCCAGCGGTCATTGAGCTTGTCCATGAAGCCCTGCTGGCTGCGAGCTTGAGCCGGACGGCGGGGCTGGCTGGACGACGGCCTCGTCGCCCGAGCTGTGCGGCCAGGCGTGATGGCCAGGAGCACTCCTCCGAACATGATGATGAATCCGACGATACCCAGCCACAGCTGTTGCACCGCGACACCGGCGACAAGAGTCGCTATCCCGACGACGCCGGCGAGTACTCCGAGCACAATAGAACGGTAGTTGGGGCGGAGGCGGGTGCCTCCAACGCTCGCCACGAATTCGGCATCGTTGTGATAGAGACTGCGCTCCATCTCTTCGAGGAGTCGCTGCTCTTGTTCTGAAAGCGGCATCTCATTCCTCCAATTGGGGATCGAGCGGATTAGACCCTAATTCTAGTCCCGCCGAGATGGCTAGGCTAGGCAGGTGACCGAAAGCACTCGACTGGTCGATCTGGTTCATTCTCGTATCGACGAATTCATCAATACGCGTGAGTCAATTGTGACGACCATCAGCGGCGACCTGGCTGTGCTGGTCGACTTCTCACGGCAGTTTCTCAGCGGCGGAAAGCGCTTCCGGGCCCAGTTCGCCTACCTCGGTTGGCAGAGCGTCACGGCCTCCCCCGGGCACCCCGCGTCGGGCGCTCCCGCCGGCGTGCAGGGCGAGACCGCAGGCATTGTGTCGGTCGCCTCGGCGTTGGAGGTTTTCCACGCCGCGGCGCTCGTGCACGATGACATCATCGACAATTCCGACACCCGCCGCGGTGCGCCATCCGCTCACCGCCGCTTCGAGAGCCTGCACGGCGCCGAAGGGTGGGCGGGCAGCCCCGGCGACTTCGGCCGGGCCTCGGCGATCCTGCTCGGCGACCTCCTGCTGGGCTGGAGCGACGAGCTACTCGACGAGGGCCTCGACGACGCCCCCGACCGGGTCAGCGCCCGTCGCGCGCGGCGGGAGTTCAACCTGATGCGCACCGAGGTCACGGCCGGCCAGTATCTGGACATCCTCGAGGAACGCGCCTGGCTCACCCAGCCGGAGGCGGAGCTCCTCGACCGCGCCGTGCGCGTGATCATCTTCAAGTCGGCCAAGTACAGCGTTCAGGCTCCCCTCGTGATCGGCGCCGCCCTCGCTGGAGCCACCGACGACCAGCTGGACACCCTGCGTGCTTTCGGCCTGCCGCTCGGCATCGCCTACCAGCTGAGGGACGACCTGCTCGGAGTCTTCGGGGACGCAGCAGTGACCGGCAAGCCCAGCGGGGACGACCTGCGGGAGGGCAAGCGCACAGTCCTGATCGCGCTTGCGAGGGAGCGCCTGGACACGTCCTCGCTGCACACCGTCGACCGGCTGCTCGGCCGGCCCGACCTGACGCCGGATCAGATCTTGTCGTTGCAACAGATCATCGTGGACAGCGGAGCCGTCGACAGGGTGGAGACCCTCATCCAGCAGAACGTCGGCCAGGCGCTGGAGGCGTTGACCGGTTCGGACGTGGCGGCCGGGGTCGCGGCAGAGCTGACCGACTTCGCCGGGACGGTGACGCGGCGCGTGTTCTAGCGCCGCGCCGCCGGTCTCAGCGGGAGCGGGTCAGGCCGGGGCTGGTTACGCCAAGGCCTGAGCGACGCGACGGACCTCGGCCTTGCGGCCGGCAAGCAGGGCGTCGATCGGGGGGACTCCGAGGCTGTCGTCCACCTCGAGCAGCCACTCCATGGCCTGGTCGTCGGTGAAACCGTCGTCGGCGAGCACGATCAGGGTGCCGCGAAGCTCACCGACCGGCGCGCCATCGCGGATGAAGGAGGCGGGCACGCTGACCTTGCCGTCGCGGCGGACGGCCAGCAGGTGCTTGTCCTCGATGAGCTGCCGAACCCGGCTGTGGCTGATGCCGAGGACCTCGACGAGGTCGGGAATGTCGAGCCAGTCTGGGCCGGAGGCGGATGTTTGAACAGAAGACGATTCGGTCACCCCTCAAGCTTCCCATGATTCGTCATCGCCGACAAACCCCTGTTTCGTCGCCAATTCCAGACACTTCCTGCGGCGTACCCGCGTGGTTAATTGACTCGGCATTCCATCTGTGTCAGCGTTGAGGACACGTCAGCTCTCACGGAGATAGTTGTCGACGAGTAGTCAACGAGCGGAGCGTCATGTCGGTTAGAGCCAGCAAGATCGAAACGGGGACGGTCCGACCGGACTCCCCCGTCGAGACCAGCTCAGCACGGCACCGCCCGGCTCCGACCGGAATGCGGCGGTCCATCGGCGCCTTCGCCAGCATTCCCCTTGTTGTGGTGAGCACCCTCGCCATCGTGCTCAACCTGGCATCACCGGCCCAGGCCGCCACCGCGCTCAAGAAGCCGTTGAAGAGCCGCACCACGGTTCCGCAGGTCGCCGTGAAGCCGGCGCAGGCCGTTCAGCCGGCCACGGCGACGCCCGCGCCCAGCCAGTACACCGTCGTCGACGGGGACACCATCAGCGCCATCGCCGGCAAGTTCGGCCTATCGACGGCCTCGGTCCTGGCCCTGAACGGGCTGGGCTGGTCCGCCGTGATCTTCCCCGGCCAGGTTCTCACCCTGTCCACGGCGCCGATCGCCGTCGCCGCCACCCCTGCCCCTGTCGCGACCGAACTCACCAGGTACACCATCAAGTCCGGTGACACGCTCAGCGGCGTCGCGGCCGCCCACGGGGTGCCCACCGACGCCCTGTTCAGCGTGAACGGTCTCGGCCGTAACAGCATCATCTTCCCCGGCCAGGTCATCGTGCTGCCCGCCTCCGGTTCGGCCGTTGCCGCCGTCACGACGGTCGCCTCGACAACCGTCACTGCCTCGACGCCCGGCAGCCACACTGTGGTGGCCGGCGACACCGTGGACAAGGTCGCCACCGGCGCCGGCGTTTCGGTGCAGGCGATCCTCGAAGCCAACGGCCTGGGCTACTCGAGCATCATCTACCCCGGCCAGGTGCTGACCCTCCCCGGCGCCGCATCCGCGAGCCCCGCACCGACAAGCACCGCACCGGTCCTCAACGCTGTTCCCGCCGTGGTCATCACACCCGCTCCGGCCCGCGGCACCGTGACGCCCCTCACCGCGGACATGGCCGCGAACGCCCGCCTGATCATCTCTGTCGGACGGGACGCCGGCGCGAGCGATGCCGCCCTCGTCGTGGCCCTGGCCGCCGCCGCGCAGGAATCCGGCATGCGCAACATCGACTACGGCGACCGCGATTCGCTCGGCCTCTTCCAGCAGCGCCCCAGTTCCGGTTGGGGCACCGAGGAGCAGGTCATGGACCCGGAGCGGGCCACCCGGGCCTTCTTCGGCGGATCGGTGAACCCGAACCCCGGCATCACCCGTGGGCTCCTGGACATCCCGGGCTGGGAGGCCATGACGGTCACCCAGGCGGCACAGGCCGTTCAGCTGTCCGGACACCCCGACCTCTACGCCAACTGGGAAGCATCCGCGCGCAGTTGGCTCGCCGACCTCGGCTGAAACCGACGATCCGAAGGATCAGTGACCGAATCGTGTCACGCCGCGCTGCCGGCGGTCCAGAGGAACGCCCGACTTTTCCGTAGACTCATCGGGTGACCGAAAGCCCCACAGACCCCATGATCGGCCGTCTCATCGACGGCCGCTATCAGGTGCGCTCCCGGATCGCCCGCGGCGGTATGGCCACCGTGTACCTCGCCACCGACCTGCGCCTCGAGCGCCGGGTGGCCATCAAGATCATGCACGGCCACCTGGCCGACGACAACGCCTTCCGCAGTCGCTTCATCCAGGAGGCCCGCTCCGCGGCCCGACTCGCCCACCCCAACGTGGTGAACGTGTTCGACCAGGGCCAGGATGCCGACATCGCCTACCTGGTGATGGAGCACCTGCCCGGCATCACGCTGCGTGACCTGCTCAAGGACTACGGCAAGCTCACGCCCGAGCAGACCATGGACATCCTCGAGGCGGTGCTCTCGGGTCTCGCGGCCGCACACAAGGCCGGCATCGTGCACAGGGACGTCAAGCCTGAGAACGTGCTGCTCGCTGACGACGGTCGCATCAAGATCGGCGACTTCGGGCTCGCCCGCGCCGTGAACAACAACACCGCCACCGGTCAGGCCCTGCTCGGCACCGTGGCCTACCTCTCCCCCGAACTCGTCACCCGCGGCATCGCCGACGCCCGCAGCGACATCTACGCGCTGGGCATCATGACCTACGAGATGCTCACTGGCGAGCAGCCGTACGTCGGTGAGGCTCCCATGCAGGTGGCCTACCAGCACGCCAACGACACCGTGCCGATGCCCAGCCTGGTCGCGCCCGGCACTCCCACCGAGCTCGACGAACTTGTGCTCTGGGCGACGGCCCGCGACCCTGAAGAGCGTCCCCGTGACGCCAGGGTGATGCTCGACCAGCTGCTCGACGTGGAAAAACTCGTGCGACCCCCAGGCGACACGGCCATGCAGGCCACCATGGTGCTCCCCCGGGGCATCGCGGCCGCATCGGCCGACGCCGAAACCCAAATCCTCGGCCGCAGCCCTCTGGCCGTCGCGCCCGCCGCCGCAGTCGCGCAAGAAGACGACGACGACGAACCCGACAACACCGCCCAGCTCGCGGGCAGCGCCACGAAGCGCCGCCGCCGGGGTTACTGGTTGTTCGCCCTGATCGTGTTCCTGGCCGCTCTGGCCGGCGGTGTCGGCTGGTACTTCGGTGCCGGTCCAGGTTCGGAGGTCCAGGTTCCTTCCCTGGTTTCGGTGAGCCCCCAGGAGGCTACGGCGACACTCGAAGAGCTCGGCCTCGTCGCCGAGCAGGGCACCGAATACAGCACCGAGATCCCGGCCGGGCTGATCGTCAGCACCGACCCCGGCGACGGGGCCCGAGTTGCCCAGGGCAGCACGGTGACCCTCAACGTCTCGCAGGGACCCGCGCCGATCACGCTACCGCCGCTGGCCGGTCTCAGCGCGGATGCCGCCGCCTCGGCCATCGCCGAAGCGAAGGCCGTTCCCGGTCAGGTCGACGAGGTGTTCAACGGCGACGTCGAGGAGGGCCTGGTGCTCTCGGCCAGCCGGGAGAGCGACGGCGGCGACGTCTCGGCGGGCGGCGACTACTTCGAGGGGCTCAAGGTCAACCTCGTGGTGTCGCTCGGACCCATCCCCGACGTCGGTGGTGAATCGCTCGATGACGCCGTCAGCATCCTCGAAGACAAGGGCCTCGTCGCCACGGCAGGCGAAGAAACCTACAGCGACACCATTGCGGAGGGCGACGTCATCTCGGTCGCCGCTGCCGAGGAGGGTCCGATTCGGGCAGGCTCGACTCTCATCCTCACGGTGTCCCGGGGCCCGGAGCCCGTGGAGATCCCCAATGTGGTGGGGATGGCCTGGAGCGAGGGCAAGCAGGTGCTCACCGACCTCGGCTTCAAGCTGAACTACAACCTGGCCGCGGATACCATTGCGGCGATCATCAGCATCAAGTCGACGGATCCGGCGGCAGGTACCCTCGCGGCCAAGGGCAGCTCCATCACCCTGACCCCCACCAACCCCTTCGGCTAGATCCACCGTCTCCTGCTCGCGTCAGACGCGAGATGCCCCGCTGCGGACGAGTTGCCCCGGGATACGGGAGCAGCTCGTCCGGAACGGGGCAACTCGGTGGTGCTGGTGGTGCGGGTTAGCGGGCCGCGAGCTCCTCGGCGACCAGGAACGCCAGTTCGAGCGACTGCATGTGGTTGAGCCGCGGGTCGCAGAGCGACTCGTAGCGGGTCGCCAGGGCGGCCTCGTCGATGTGCTCGGAGCCACCGAGGCACTCGGTGACATCGTCACCGGTGAGCTCCACGTGGATGCCGCCCGGGTGCGTCCCCACGGCGCGGTGCGCCTCGAAGAAGCCCTTGACCTCGTCGACGACGTCGTCGAAACGACGGGTCTTGTAGCCGGTGGGCGTGGTGACGCCGTTGCCGTGCATCGGGTCGGTGACCCAGAGCGGCATGGCGTCGCTGGCCTTGATCGCCTCGAGCAGCGGCGGCAGGGCGTCGCGGATCTTGCCGGCGCCCATCCGGGTGATGAAGGTCAACCGGCCGGGCTCGCGGTTCGGGTCGAGCTTGTCGATCAGGCGCAGCATGTCGTCGATCGAGGTGCTCGGGCCGAGCTTGACGCCGATCGGGTTGCGCACGCGGGACAGGAAGTCCACGTGGGCGCCGTCGATCTCCCGGGTGCGTTCGCCGATCCAGACGAAGTGCGCCGAGGTGTTGTACGGCGTTCCGGTGCGGGAGTCGATGCGCGTCATGGGGCGCTCGTAGTCCATCAGCAGGCCCTCGTGGCTGGTGTAGAACTCGGTGCGACGCATGGCCTCGAAGTCGGCCCCGCAGGCGATCATGAATTTGATGGCGCGGTCGATGTCCTTGGCCAGGCCCTCGTAACGCTGGTTGGCCGGGTTCTTGGCGAATCCCTGGTTCCAGCTGTGCACCTGGCGGAGGTCCGCGAAGCCGCCCTGGGTGAAGGCGCGAATGAGATTGAGGGTGGACGCCGACGTGTGGTACGCCTTCACCAGCCGGTCGGGGTCGGCCTCGCGGGACTCCGGGGTGAAGTCGTAGCCGTTCACGATGTCGCCGCGGTAGGCCGGCAGGGTGACGCCGCCGCGGGTTTCGAAGTCGCTGGAGCGGGGCTTGGCGAACTGTCCGGCCATGCGGCCCATCTTCACCACGGGCATGGACGCACCGTAGGTGAGCACGACGGCCATCTGCAGCACTGTCTTCACCCGGTTGCGGATCTGCTCCGCGGTGGCTCCGCCGAAGGTCTCGGCGCAGTCGCCGCCCTGCAGCAGGAAGGCCTCGCCGCGGGCAGCCTCGGCCAGACGGTCGCGCAGGATGTCGACCTCGCCGGCGAAGACCAGCGGCGGCTGCGTGGCCAGCTCGGCGGAGGCGGCCGCGACGGCGTCGGCATCCGGCCAGGCCGGCTGCTGCTTGATGGGAAGGGTGCGCCAATAGTCCAGTCCGGCGATCACAGATTTGTCTGCCATTACAACCGGTTCGGTGGGGTCTACCACGGGACTGAGCCTGTTTTCTCTAATGCGGCCCGCACGAGCGCGGGTCTGGGATGAACGATATTCGAGCCTAGCGTGAAAGGCTGGCGCGCTTCTCTTTGACACTGGTGGCGTACACGTCGACGTACTCCTGGGTGCTGAGGCGGCGCAGTTCGTACATCAGCTCGTCCGTCACGGAGCGCAACACGAATCTGTCGCCCTCCATTCCCTCGAACCGGCTGAAGTCCAGCGGCTCCCCGATGACGATGCCGATCCGGCGCACCTTGGGGATGCGGGTGCCGGTGGGCATGGCCTTCTCGGTGTCGATCATGGCCACAGGGACGACGGGGACGCCGGCCTCCAACACCATGCGGGCCACACCAGTGCGACCCCGGTACATCCGGGCGTCCGGGCTGCGGGTGCCCTCGGGATAGATACCGAGCGCTCCCCCGCCGTTCAGGACCGCGAGGCCGGTGTTCAGGGAGTCCTCCGACGCCTTGCCCCCGGAGCGGTCGATGGGCAGCTGGCCGGTGGCTTTGAAGAACTGCTTGGTCGCCCAGCCCTTGAGGCCGGTGCCGGTGAAGTACTCGCTCTTGGCGAGGAACACCACCCGGCGCGGCACCACCAGAGGCAGGAAGACCGAGTCGATGAAGGACAGGTGATTGCTCGCCAGAACGACACCGCCCTCCTTGGGGATGTTGTCCAGCCCAATCACCCAGGGCCGAAACAGGCCGAGCAGCAGCGGGCCGGCCACAACATTCTTCATGAACCAGTAGAACATCGGTGTCCTTAGATAAGCGGATGCCGGCCGGCGCAGTCGCGCAACACGCGGTGGAGAAACACAGCCAGCCTACTCACCGGTGACGTGTCGGCGGGCGAGGTCGGCGGCGCCGACGACGCCGGCGTCGTTGACGAGCTCCGCGATCGCGAACTCGGCCTCGGGGTGGTAGCCGCGGGCGGGGAGGTTGGCCAGGTAGGCGGTGCGGATCGGCTCCAGGAGCTGCTCGCCGGCCGCGGCGACACCGCCGCCGAAGACGAACACCTGCGGGTCGAGCACCGCGGCGAGGCTCGCGCAGGCCTGGCCGAGCGAGGTGCCCAGCTGGCGCAGCGCCGCGAGGGCGCCGGGGTCGCCGTCCTGGATCAGCCGGCCGATGTCCTTGCCGGTGAGTTTGCCGTGCTTGCCGCGGGCGGCGGCCAGGCCCAGGCCGATGCCGCCGGCATCCGCGAACTCGTTGGCGATGCGAGCCAACGCCCGACCGGAGCCGTATTGTTCGATGCATCCGTGGGCGCCGCAGCCGCAGGGCAGGCCGTCGGGAACGACGCGCATGTGGCCCAACTCGGCGCCCACGCCGAAGCCGCCGCGGAACAGGCGGTCGTTGGCGACGATGGCGCCGCCGACGCCGGTGCCGATGGTGAGGGTGACCATGTCGCTGTACAGGCGGCCGGCGCCGAAGCAGAATTCGGCCCATCCGGCGGCGTTGGCGTCGTTCTCGACGATGATCGGCAGCGACAGGCGCGATTCGAGCTTCTCGCGCATCGGTTCGTTGCGCCAGTTGATGTTCGGGGCGTAGTACACGGTCGACTGGGCGGCATCGATGAACCCGGCGGCGGCTACGCCGGCGGCGATGACGTCTTCGCCGGCGGAGAGATCCTTGATCATCTCCACGACAGCGTTTTCGATCTCGCTCGGGTTCGCGGCGTCGGTCGGTCGACGATCCGACTTGATGATGGTTCCGAATTCGTCGACGAGGGCACCGGCGATCTTGGTTCCGCCGATGTCAATCCCAATGGCGTGCACGTGCGCACCTTTCGTTGGTGGAGCAACAGGAAGTTCTTCAGGTCGGCTCAAAACGGAACGGGGCACGCAGCGACCTGATCGACCACGCAAGGCACCCCCTAGAGTGTAGTAAATGACCACGCCGCCGGGAGAATCGCAGGTTCGTGTCGATTCAGCGGCTAGAGTGGTCGCACTTACCCGTCCGGTGCCAAAGGAGTTACCGTGAAACAGTTCGCTGAGCCCGCCGTCGTCCCCGCAGACCCGAACGCGAACGTCACCGACCTGTTGGTCGACCGTCTCGCCCTGACCCCGCAGCTGGTTCTGTTCTCCCGGCCCGAGAACGGCGGTTGGCTTCCGGTTACGACCACCGCCTTCCACGCCCAGGTCGTCGCCCTGGCCAAGGGGTTCGTCGCCGCCGGCATTCAGCCCGGCGACAAGATCGGCCTGACCTGTAAAACCCGTTACGAGTGGACCCTGATCGACTTCGCCGTCTGGTTCGCCGGCGCCGTGCTCGTGCCGGTCTACGAGACGAGTTCGCCCAGCCAGGTGCAGTGGATCCTCAGCGATTCCGGTGCGACAGCCTTGATCGTGGAAACCGCGGACCACTTCGCCCGTTTCGACGAGGTGCACCCCGACCTGCCCGAGGTTGAGACGGTCTGGCAGATCGATCTGGGTGACCTGGACAAGCTCGCCGCCAGGGGCGTCGATGTTCCGGATGCCGAAATCGAGCGACGCCGTCGCCTGGCCGTCGGTTCCGACATCGCCACCCTGATCTACACGTCAGGCTCCACCGGCCGGCCCAAGGGCTGCGTGCTCAGCCACGCCAACTTCGTCGAGACCAGCCGCAACGCCGGGATCGCCCTCAAGCCCGTTCTCACCGACGAGAACGGCGCATCCACCCTGTTGTTCATCACCACGGCGCACGTCTTCGCCCGCTTCATCGCGGTGCTCTGCGTGCACGGTGGCGTCCGGGTGGGTCACCAGCCGGACACCCGCCAGTTGCTCCCGTCGCTGGGCAGCTTCAAGCCGACCTTCCTCCTCGCCGTCCCCCGGGTCTTCGAGAAGGTCTACAACTCCGCCGAGCAGAAGGCCGAGGCCGGCGGCAAGGGGAAGATCTTCGAGGCCGCCTCCGAGGTCGCCGTGGCGCACTCCAAGCTGGTCGAGGCCGGCGAGCGGATCCCGCTGGGCATGAAGATCAAGTTCGCACTGTTCGACAGGCTGGTTTACAGCAAGCTGCGCACCGCGATGGGCGGCAACGTCAAATTCGCCGTCTCCGGTTCCGCCCCGCTCGGTGCTCACCTGGGCCACTTCTTCCACAGCTTGGGCATCGTCATCCTGGAGGGCTACGGCCTGACCGAGACCACGGCCCCCGCCACGGTGAACCTGGCCACCAAGTCCAAGATCGGCAGTGTCGGCCCGGCGCTGCCCGGCGTCTCGGTGCGGGTGATGGACGACGGTGAGATCGAGGTGAAGGGTGTCAACGTCTTCACCGAGTACTGGAAGAACCCGGAGGCCACCGCCGCCGTCTTCGACGACGGCTGGCTGAAGACCGGGGATATCGGTGCCCTCGACGACGACGGGTTCCTCTCCATCACCGGGCGCAAGAAAGAGATCATCGTGACCGCCGGCGGCAAGAACGTCGCTCCGGCAGCCCTCGAAGACCCGATCCGGTCGAACCCGCTGGTCGGCCAGGTCGTCGTGGTCGGCGACCAGAAACCGTTCATCGCGGCGCTGGTCACCCTCGACCCCGAGATGTTGCCGGTCTGGTTGAACAACAACCACGAAGACGCCGGGATGTCCCTCATGGACGCGTCGGTGCACCCCAAGGTCCTTGCCGAGGTCCAACGGGCCATCGACCACGCCAACGAGACGGTGTCCAGGGCGGAGTCCATCCGCAAGTTCGTGGTGCTGCCCATCGAACTCACCGAGGCGGCCGGATACCTCACGCCGAAGATGAGCATCAAGCGGGACGTGATCCTCCGGGACTTCGCCGCCGAGATCCAGAACCTCTACGGTGCGAACCCGATGACGGCAGCCGTGCCGGTGCGCGAGACCGCACAAGACTAGGCGCGGACACACGAACGAGCTGCCCGGCTACAGCGGGGCAGCTCGTTCGTCTGTGCTGGCTACAACCTCTACAGGTTAGAACCAGTCGGACTCGCGCACTTCCTTCATCGCTGCACGCCGGTTCGCCTTGTCGAGCCGGTCCAGGTAGAGCAGCCCGTCGAGGTGGTCGGTCTCGTGCTGCAGGGCCTGCGCCATGAGGCCCTCGCCGGACACCGCGACGGGGTTGCCGTCCAGGTCGATGCCGGTGACCCTGGCGAACGGGTAGCGCTTGGTCGGGTACCACAGGCCGGGCACCGACAGGCAACCCTCGTCGACCATCGCCGGCTCCCCCGCCAGCTCCACCAGAACCGGGTTGAGGATGTAGCCGATGTCCCCGTCGATGTTGTAGCTGAAGGCACGCAGGTTCACGCCGATCTGGGCCGCGGCAACGCCGGCCCGGCCCGGCAGCTTCACGCTGTCCACCAGGTCTTCGACGAGGCTGCGCACCCGGGCGTCGATGGTGCCGATCGGCTCTGAGCGGGTCTTGAGGACGGGATCGCCCAGCAGGCGGATCTGGCGTTCGGGCACGGGGAAACTCTCTTCAGGATGAACGGATGGATCAGATGGAACGGATGGAACGGATACGGTGCGAGGGAGTCAGGCGCGGCGCTCGGCCGGCAACCCTTCGACGACGAGGGCGGCGAGGGTCCGCGCGGCCAGTCGGGTGATCGGCTTGAGGTCCTTGAAGGACACCACACTGCCGGCGGCCAGCTGCGGGTCGTACGGGATCCGCACGATCTCGCGAACCCGGGACCGGAAGTGCGACTCGATCTCCTCGAGCTTGACCAGGTTGGTGCCCTGGGTCGCGGTATTGAGGGCGACGATGGCGTTGCGCACGAGGTCGCCGTAACCGTTGGCCTCGAGCCAGGTCAGCGTTTCGGAGGCCAACCTGGCCTCATCGACACTGCCGCCGGACACGATCACGATGGAGTCGGCGCGCTGCAGGGTCGCTCGCATGACCGAGTGCACGATCCCGGTGCCGCAGTCGGTGAGGACGATCGAGTAGAACCGGGCCGCCAGGTCGGCGACGACGTTGTAGTCGTTCTCGTCGAACGCCTCGGACAGGAGCGGGTCGGTGTCGCTGGCCAGGATGTCCAGACGGGTCTCGTCCCTGGAAACCAACGCCGAGAAATCGGTGAAGCCGCCGATGGAGGCGGCCTTGGTCACGACGTCGCGCACCGTCGACCTGGTCTGCTTGGAGACCCGTTCGCTCAGGGTGCCCCGGTCGGGGTTGGCGTCCACGGCGATGATCCGGTCTTCCCTGGCGTCGGCCATGGCCATGCCGAGCAGTGCGGTGACGGTGGTCTTGCCCACGCCGCCCTTGCGGGTGAGGATCGGGACGAACCTCGCGCCGCCCTCGAACTGCTTCTGGATGCGTTCGTCCATGGCCTGGTGCGCGCGGACGGCGGCCGAATCGCCCAGGTTGACCAGGTGGAAGGTGGCGTTGTAGACGAACCGGTTCCAGCTGCCGTTCGGCGGGCGCCGGGTCTTGCGGTTGATCTCCAGCAGCCGGTCGGAGGTGAGCATCGACGCGGATTCCGGGGCGACGGCATCCGTTCGGGTGCGGTCGCGCCGGCTGGCCGTTGCCGCGCTCGTCGGTGCGGTGCTCCGGGACAGGGCTGCCGCTGCGGTGCCGCTCGCGCCCAGCGGAGCCGTGACGCCTCGCGCCGGCTGCGGGGTGACGATCTCGATGGTGTGAGTGCCGGGGTGTGCGCCCGCCGCCGGGGTGGCCGGGTCGTGCGCGGCGCGCGGCGCGACAGCGGACCTGGGCAGGCCGGCGGCGCCGAGCGAGACGAAGCTCTCGGGCAGGGCGGCGGCGAGGTTGTCGAAGGTGTGCGGCGGGAGTTCGCTGTGGTACTCGTCACCCGGTCGCGCTCTGGCACCGCCGGACACCGGTGACCCGGCCCCTGCCGGGGCCGGGCTCAGCTGGCCGTCGCCCTCATCGTGCGGTTGGGCATCGTCTGTCCGTCGATCTGTCACAGCAGACTCCTCGTTTTTTTCGCGGGCCACGAATGGGCCCCAAATCAGGCCTCAGCCTAGCGTGGCCGCACCACTACGAGCAGGTCACCCGCGTCGACCTGCTGGGTGGCGGGGATCGCGACCCTTTCGACGACGCCGGCGATGGGTGAGGTGATCGCTGCTTCCATCTTCATGGCCTCGATCGAGGCGACGCTCTGGCCGGCGGTCACGTGGTCGCCATCGGCGACCTGCAGGGTGACCACACCGGAGAACGGTGCGGCGATCTGGCCGGGCTGGTTGGCGTCGGCCTTCTCGGCCGCCTTGCTGACCACCGCGATGCTGCGGTCACGCACGAAGACCGGACGCAGCTGCCCGTTGAGAATGGTCATGACGGTGCGCATGCCCTTCTCGTCGGCCTCGCCGATCGCCTCGAGCCCGACGTAGAGCCGCACACCCTTGTCGATCTCGACCGAGTGTTCGGTGCCCTGCCGCAGACCGTAGAGGTAGTCGACGGTGTCGACGACGGACAGGTCGCCGAAGAGTTCGCGGATCTGCTGGAAGGTCCGGGTGGGAGCCGGGAAGAGCAGCTGGTTGAGCATGGCGCGTCGAGTGGGGCTGTCGGCGTCGAGGGCGGTACGTTCCTCGTCGGTCAGCTCGGTCGTGCTCACCCGGATGCTGCGGCCCTCGAGCACCTTGCTGCGGAAGGGCTCCGGCCAGCCGCCCGGCAGGTCGCCGAGTTCGCCGGCCATGAAGCCCACCACGGAGTCCGGTACGTCGTACTTGGACGGGTTGGCTTCGAAATCAGCCGGGTCGGCGTTCACGGCCGCGAGGTACAGGGCCAGGTCACCGACGACCTTGGAGGACGGTGTCACCTTGGGCACGCGGCCCAGGATCTCGTTCGCTGCCGCGTACATGTCTTCGATGAGCTCGAAGTCATCGGCGAGGCCGAGCGCGATGGCCTGGGTGCGCAGGTTGGACAGCTGCCCGCCCGGGATCTCGTGCTTGTACACCCGGCCGGTGGGGGCGCGGAGGCCCGATTCGAAGGGGTGGTAGACCCGGCGCACGTCTTCCCAGTACGGCTCGAGGTCGCAGACATTCTGCAGGGAGATGCCGGTGTCCCGTTCGGTGTGAGCGAGCGCGGCCACGAGGGAGGACGCCGACGGCTGGCTGGTGGTGCCGCCCATCGGGGCGCTGGCCACGTCCACGGCGTCGGCTCCGGCCTGGGAGGCCGCCAGCAGGGTCGCCAGCTGGCCGCCGGGGGTGTCGTGCGTGTGCACGTGCACCGGCAGGTCGAATCGTTCGCGGAACGCGGTGACGAGCTTCGCCGCGGCGGCGGGCCGCAGCAGCCCGGCCATGTCCTTGATGGCCAGGATGTGCGCGCCGGAGGCCACGATCTGGTCGGCGAGGCGCAGGTAGTAGTCGAGCGTGTAGAGGTCCTCGGCAGGGTCGAGCAGGTCGCCGGTGTAGCAGAGCGCCACCTCGGCAACGCTGTCGCCGGTGTTCAGCACGGCGTCGATGGCCGGGCGCATCTGGTTGACGTCATTGAGGGCGTCGAAGATGCGGAAGATGTCAACACCTGAGTCGCTGGCCTCGCGAACGAACGCATCCGTCACCTCGGTGGGGTACGGGGTGTAGCCCACGGTGTTGCGGCCGCGCAGCAGCATCTGGATGTTGATGTTCGGCAGGGCCTCGCGCAGGGCGCCGAGACGCTCCCACGGGTCTTCGCCGAGGAAGCGGAGGGCCACGTCGTAGGTGGCACCGCCCCAGGCCTCGACCGAGAGCAGTTCGGGGGTGAGCCTGGCCACGTAGGGGGCCACGGCGACGAGGTCCTTGGTGCGCACCCGGGTGGCCAGCAGCGACTGGTGGGCGTCACGGAAGGTCGTGTCGGTGACGGCCAGCGCGGTTTGGGCGCGCAGGGCGCTGGCGAAGCCGACCGGGCCGAGCAGCTGCAGCTTCTGCCGCGAACCCTCCGGCGCCGGAATGGACAGGTCGAGCTTGGGCAGCTTCTCTGCGGGGTTCAGCAGGGTCAGGGGCACACCGTTGGGCTGGTTCACGGTGACGTCGGCGAGCCAGTTGAGGATCTTCGTGCCGCGGTCCTTGGAGGCCCGGCCACGCAGCAGCTGCGGACGCTCGTCGATGAAGGAGGTACTCAGGTCGCCGTTGGCGAAGTCGGGGTCTTCCAGCACGGCCTGCAGGAAGGCGATGTTGGTGGAGACGCCGCGGATGCGGAACTCGGCCAGCGCGCGCTTGGAGCGGGTGACGGCGGACGCGTAGTCGCGGCCGCGGCAGGTGAGCTTGGCGAGCATCGAGTCGAAGTGCGGGCTGATCTGCGCGCCGGGGTTGATGGTTCCGCCGTCCAGGCGGATGCCGGCACCGCCGGGCGAGCGGTAGGTGGTGATCTTGCCGGTGTCCGGGCGGAATCCCGCGGTGGGGTCCTCCGTGGTGATGCGGCACTGCAGGGCGAAGCCGCGCAGTTTGATCGTGTCCTGGCCCAGGCCGAGGTCGGCCAGGGTCTCCCCCGCCGCGATGCGGATCTGGGACTGCACGAGGTCGACGTCGGTGACTTCCTCGGTCACGGTGTGCTCCACCTGGATGCGCGGGTTCATCTCGATGAACACGTGCTGGCCGGCGCGTTCGCCGACGGTGTCGAGCAGGAATTCGACGGTGCCGGCGTTGACGTACCCGATCGACCTGGCGAAGGCCACCGCGTCGGCGTGCAGGCGCTGACGGATCTCCTCCGGCAGGTTGGGGGCCGGTGCGATCTCGATGACCTTCTGGTGGCGGCGCTGCACCGAGCAGTCGCGCTCGAACAGGTGCACGGTCTCGCCGGTGGCATCCGCGAGGATCTGCACCTCGATGTGGCGGGGCCGGAGCACCGCCTGCTCGAGGAACATGGTGGGGTCACCGAAGGCGCTGTTGGCCTCGCGCATGGCCTCTTCGAGGGAGCCGCGCAGGTCGGCCATGGAGGCGACGCGGCGCATGCCGCGTCCGCCGCCGCCGGCGACGGCCTTGGCGAAGATCGGGAAGCCGATCTCTTCCGCGGCCGCGATGAGCTCCTCGACGTCGCGCGACGGTGCGCTGGACTTGAGGACGGGCACACCGGCGGCGATGGCGTGTTCCTTGGCGGTGACCTTGTTGCCGGCCATCTCGAGCACGTGCGAGCCCGGCCCGATGAAGGTGATGCCGGCGGCCTTGGCCGCTTCGGCGAGCTCGGGGTTCTCGGAGAGGAATCCGTAGCCGGGGTAGATGGCGTCTGCGCCGCTCTCCTTGGCCACCCGGATGATCTCGGACACATCGAGGTAGGCGCGGACGGGGTGTCCGGGTTCGCCGATCTCGTAAGCCTCGTCGGCCTTCAGCCTGTGCAGTGAATTGCGGTCTTCGAACGGGAAGACGGCGACGGTTTTCGCGCCCAGTTCATAGGCGGCGCGGAACGCGCGGATTGCTATCTCTCCACGGTTGGCGACGAGGATTTTGGTGAACATAGAGACCTTTCGATCCGGGAGCGGCACACAGCTGACGGTTAGGTTCTCTAAGACTAGTGAAGGTAACGTATCTACTTGTGCACGTACTTAGCGTTAGCTCCCTCAAGGGAGGGGTAGGCAAGACCACGGTAACCCTTGGTCTGGCTTCTGCCGCCTTCGCCCGCGGTGTTCGGACCCTCGTGGTCGACCTCGATCCGCAATCAGATGTCTCTACCGGGCTCGACATCCAGCTCGCCGGCCACCTCAACGTCGCCGACGTGCTGGCTTCGCCGAAGGAAAAAGTCGTCAGGGCAGCCATCGCGCCCAGCGGCTGGACCCGCGGTCGCCCCGGCACGATCGACGTCATGATCGGCAGCCCTTCCGCCATCAATTTCGACGGCCCGCACCCCAGCATCCGGGACATCTGGAAGCTCGAGGAGGCCCTCTCCACCGTGGAGAAGGACTACGACCTCGTGCTGATCGACTGTGCCCCCTCGCTGAACGCGCTCACCCGCACCGCGTGGGCCGCCAGCGACCGGGTCGCCGTGGTCACCGAGCCCGGCCTGTTCTCGGTGGCCGCCGCCGACCGTGCCCTGCGCGCGATCGAGGAGATCCGTCGTGGCCTCAGCCCCCGGCTGCAGCCGCTGGGCATCATCGTCAACCGCGCCCGCACGGCGTCACTGGAGCACCAGTTCCGGATCAAGGAACTGCGCGACATGTTCGGACCGCTGGTGCTCAGCCCGCAGCTTCCGGAGCGCACCAGCCTGCAGCAGGCCCAGGGCGCCGCGAAGCCCCTGCACACCTGGCCGGGCGACAGCGCCCAGGAGATGGCGCACTACTTCGACCAGCTGCTGGACCGGGTCCTGCGCACCGCACGCATCGGCGAGTACGCGGAAGTCCCCGCGCGCTAGGAGCTCTCGAGCTGTGAGAAAAGCCCCGAAACGCGAGGGCGGTTTCTAGCGGTCGTTGCAACACCTGATGGTTTAGGTGCTTTGAATTAGATCACGTAAACGCTCGGCTGGGGTATCCCAGTCGAGCGTTTT
>NZ_JAXCHV010000031.1:0-40148 GCF_035984795.1 Cryobacterium sp. MP_3.1
GGCCTGGATCAACAAACCCGCCGCTCAGGAAGAAGCGCCGAAACTAGCCGCCTAAACTCACGCTGGCCTCATTCACCTTGACAAATTCCGCAGTGCCGCGCTTCCCAGTGAAGATTGTCTCGTGTCAAGCAGCACTTCGACGATATCCATCAGAGTCTCCTGACTCCGAGCCGCTCCGACCGGTGATCGAGGGTATCCGGCACTGTGACTTCTGAATGCCCGACCGGTAGAGACAGGCCCAACTCAGGAGGATCGCCGGCCCCAGTTTGGTCGGTCGAAAGTTGGTCAAGGATCGCTACGGCCGCCCGACGCACGCGCTCGCCCGTCTCCTGGATAACCTCAGTCTCGGTCTTGCCGGGCACTGAGCCGGCCCAGGCGGACACGTACGGAACCGTGTAGTCGCGGGTATCCATCCCGTGCGCTGCCCCGATCATTAGCGCGACCGACTCCGCTTCTACTTCACCCACCCCGCGGTGCGACAGCACGCCCGCTTCGAGATTGTGCATTCTGATGTGTGCCAGTTCGTGGCTGAGCGTCTTCACCCCGGCCGCAGGATCCATGTCCGCTCGCACCGAGACGATTCGGTGCGCGAAGTCGGTCAGGCCGTTTGCTCCATTGATCGCGGCGGCATCCGGTACCAACGCGACAGCGAAGCCCGACTCTTGAATGAGCGCACGGAGGCCATCCCAGAGTCCCTTGGGCGCCTCGCCGCGGAGCAGCGTTGGCATCGGACGCTCAGGGATCGGTGCCCCTTCGGTTTGGGAGACATCCCACACGTATGCGGGTCGAGCTCCGACCATTCGCTGGCGTACGACTTCACCGGCTCGAGGTCGCTCGTTTCGGCTAAGCCGCCGCCACGAATTCATGTCGGCGGGGGAGGGGCTTGCGAAACGCGCGATGAGGGGAGCGAAGATCATGTAGCCCTTTTGCCCAGCGACCACTTGTCTCCCGAGCGTTTGCCAGTGCCGGAACCCTGCCACGTAGCTCGGGAGTGCAGTCGGGACTGACCCACGTTCGTGCGCAGCGGAATGCTGCGCCCAGATCAACAGTGAGTTGTTGAAAGACCGGGATCGAAAGCGGGCGGAGAACTCAAGGGCACGGTTCCAGTTATTTCCCTTGACGAGCTCCTCGACAGAGGCAACCAGGCGTTCGTGAAGTCCCGCGAGCTTCGCATCCCGGTCTTGCCGCGTTTGCGGTTCAGTCGGCACATTGATCACCTTCCCAAGCGGCTGCCAACACTGGTGTGTGGCTGACACAGAGGTGCGCCTCGCCATGCCAGCGCCCTTAGCGAGTCGTCCCCGTTGAGCATGCTCAATTAGTTTCAGGTTCGTTCTAGCACCACATTTGAGCATGCGCAACCATTGCGTTGGTCATGCTCAAAGACTAAATTGAGCACTCCCAAGGCCCCGAACGACGGCCGAACCGACCTGACCGGACCACGGGGTGAGAGGGTCTGTCTATGACCGATGAAGAGAGCAAGACAGCCGCCGAGAACTTAGCGAAGCGACTCCGGCTTTTGCTCGACGTTGCGGTTGCAGAGAGCGGGAGCGAGCCAACCTTCGCTCAGATCGCCGCGTACCTAGAAGAGCGCGGCACGAGCCTCTCGCGGTCGCGATGGACGTATATGGTCAACGGTCACCGGTATGTACAGGACCTCCCACTTTTCGACGGCCTGGCCGCATTCTTCGACGTCGATTCAACGTTCATCACGGGTGCCACCGATGCTGACATTCCCGCAAAGGTGAGCGCTCAGCTCGACCTCGTTCGCGCAATGCGAGCCGCCCGGATTAAGACCTACGCGGCACGCACCCTGGGAGACATTTCTCCCGGAGCGCTGCAAGCGATCAGCAAGTTCTTGGACGCGGAGATATCTCCGAAATCCCCAGAAGCGCACGAGCACCATGCGGAGGATGAGCCCTAACCAAGCTATGAATTGAGGTGACGAAGCAGTGGACTATCCAGTGAGCGTGTCGACGGCCGTCGATGAACTCGCTCTTGGGGTCAACTTCACATTCGACGAACTCGTCGGCGCCGTGCAGAGAAGCCGGCACCGTCGACTGCGGATTGTTGAACTAGCAGACCTTGGCGATGAGGACGGCCTATGTGCCGTTTGGCTCGTGGGAGAGGGGGAAGACTTAATTCTTCACGCCAGCAGTGACTCGGCGCTGCATCGGCAGCAGTTCGTGCTGCACGAATTGGCACACATGATTCTCGGTCACGACGCCAACCATGATCCCGAAGCTCCCGACTTCCTGCTGCCTGACATTCCGCCTCATGTCAAGGCGCGACTGCTTCGGCGCCAGGATCTTGACACAGCAGAGGAAGTTATTGCGGAGACGCTCGCTGACCGCCTTGCCGCAGCGATTCGCGGGTCTGCAATGCACAACTCCCGGTTCTTGGAGACCTTCGGATGACTGCCATTATTGTTGCCACCGCCATGTGGCTACTCGCCGCCAGTCTGCTGATACTGCGGCGGGGCCGCTCCGAGCGGAACATCACTTACGCGGCGCTCACGATCGCCGTCGCGATGACGCTCAATACTGACCCCGTCTATCGGCCTCTCGACAGACTGGCCGGCGGCGGCAACCTCGTAACTCTGGTGGCGGACGTTGCGTTGATGATCGGTGTCTTCTTCCTGGGTCGGGGAGTGATGAAGGCCTCCGAGCGCCAACCGAAGACGGTCAGACTCGCGCTCGGGCGGGTGGCACTGGTAACCGCAATCCTGGGTGCGGCCGTCGCCTTCTCTCTCATCGACCTTGGCGGGACCACCACGAGCTTCATGCTCGAGCTCGGTGATCAACCCGCGGCTGCTGTCTACTCAATGATCCAATTCGTTTACTACGGGATCGTCCTCTCCGCGATGGCAGTTCTCGCTGCCCGGCAGTTCCGAAACAGCGAGGGTGTCCAGAAGCTGCCACCAGCTTCTCTGTTCATCGGAAGCCTCCTCGGAGTTGGTCTGAGCGTGGTGGTCATTGCCATGGATATCGCCCACGTCTTCGACGAACTGGTCCTGATGGCGGAGATCGCCGTCACGTACGAACCGCTGCGACTGCTGGCATTTCTGTTTCTCTGCGTCGGCTTCGCTGGACAGCCGGCCGCGCGCTCCTTGCAGGCTCGTTCTCGTGAACGACGGACCCGGAAGCTGGTCGACGATCTCAGGCCGATCTGGGCAGAAGCGACCAAGGCGCGCCCAGGAATCAGCCAAAACCAGCAGGTCGCTATCCCTGCGGACGAACCCGACATTGTGCTGCACCGTCAGGTCGTCGAAATCCGCGACGCGATGATCGACACCCGGGTGAACTTCGCAGTCAGCGAGCCCGAGAGAGAGCTCATTGAGCGCGCCGAGCTCCACCTTGTCGGGGCTGGGCCGGCTGGCTCGTTGGCTGCCGCTTTACCCACGACAACCAGAAATAGAAAGATGGGGCGATGAAAGCCGGCTGGGCGATGGCCGGTGCGGTGGCCGCCGTTGGTGGGACGCTCGCCGGGCTTGGGCTCGTGATCGCGAGGAACCTGACCGCACCAGCGGGCGGACGAACGTATGACCTCACCGTGCGCGGGGTCGAGAACTCGGTGGAGCGGACCATCGTCGTTCTCGATCGGACGGCCCACACGGGCGCATCCGGCATCTATTGCCTCATTCTCGAGAATGGCGGCTGGGTGCGGCTGTCGGAGGGCATGGTGGACCGTGGGCCTGGGTTCGTCGGCCGAATGGTGGAAGACCTGAGCGGAGAGCTGAATGCCGGTGACAGAGCCTCCTGGAGCGGAATCTTCTTCTCGACCCCCGTGGAAGCCGGTTTGGTGGCGATGGACGTTTGGGTGCCGACCGATGTTGGGCCCGCGCCAGCGTGGCTCATCGGCCCTCAAGTCGGCCCATCGACGACATGGGCCATCCACATCCATGGTCTCGGGAGCCCGCGCGCTGGAACGCTTCGTGGCGTGCAAGTCGCCGCAGAAGCGGGTTTGACCTCGCTTGTCGTGACGTACCGCAATGACGGCGTAGGTCCCACTGCGGGAGCTGGACGATCCGAACTCGGTGCTGCCGAGGTGGATGACGTCCGCGCTGCTGTGCGTTTCGCTCGCGAGAACGGCGCTCGCAGCGTCATCCTTTTCGGATGGTCGATGGGCGCTGTCATCGCACTCCAGCTTGCCAGAGACCCGGAGCCTGGGGTGATAGTGAAGGGCCTCGTGCTTGAGTCACCGGTTCTCGACTGGGTGTCGACGATTAGAGCCAACTGCGCACGGGCGGGTCTGCCTGCATGGACCGGCACCCTTGCCCTGCCGTGGCTGAGCTCTTGGCCGCTGGCACGCTTGACCGGTCTCCCCAAGCCGCTCACCCTGAGCAGGCTTAACTGGATTGCGCGAGCTGACGAGCTGACCGTGCCGACACTCATCCTGCATGGCCGCCAGGACAGTTCATCTCCGTTCGAAGTCTCGAATCGACTTGGCGAACGGCGACCCGACATAGTCGACATTGAGCCATTCGATGCAGACCACACCATGAGTTGGAATTCGGATCACGTTCGCTGGAGGACGGCTCTCCACGCTTGGCTGACGTCGCCGGCCACTACCGGTTGAGCCTTTTTCGCCCACGACCGAGGCAACGATGCTGCCTTGACCCCTACTCTCAAGCTATGACCAACATCTCGAGCGACGACGCGGTGGGCCGCGGTATCGACCGTGAGGCGGAACTCGACGATACAAATTATCAAATTCGTGAAATGTTCGCCCAGTACGGCCTGGCCATGTATCTCTCTTCAGTTCTCGAGGCGTCCATGATAAACGTGCTCACACTTGCTCAGACGACGGCCTCGGGTATTGGCACTCCAGCCCTATTTGACGACTACTTCCTCGCTAACTCGACCGTGTCGATGGGTCGTCTTCTCAAGCGACTAGCGCCGTTCCTGCTCGACATGCCGGGGCTGCATAGCAGGCTGGACGTCGCGCTTGAGGAGCGCAATCGCTTCGCACATCACTTTTATCGGGACCACGATCGCGACCACATGAGTACTCCAGGCCGCGAAGTGATGCTTGCCGAGGCCTTCCTCGCGCAGGAGTTATTCACGGATACGACAAAGCTACTGGAGCCCTTGGTCGCAACATACCTGGCTTTGCGCGGCGTCCCCCTCGGTACGCATGAAGCGCGTGTGGAAGCGCTGATGGTTAAGTTTCGCGAAGAAGCCGCGACAAAATACGTCGACGACGAATAGACGGGGACGCAGCGAGGTCTGCGAGCCTCGGTTCCGCTGAACCCGCCCGTCGAATTGCCACGCCTCTTGCAGATCGCGGCGGCGCACCTCCTACGTAATAGCGGAGGAGTGCGCGGTGACGGTGTCTATGCGGGTGATGAGCGCTGGTGACGGATACAAGTACCTGCTCCGCACCGTTGCTGCTGGCGACGGGGATCGGTCGTTGACAACGCCACTGACCCGGTACTACAGCGCCAAGGGCACCCCGCCAGGGCGTTGGATGGGCAGCGGCGTCCCGAGCCTCGGTATGGGAAGCGTGGCGAACGGCTCTGAGGTTACAGAGGCGCAACTGCAGTTGTTGATAGGCATGGGGCGAGATCCGATCACAGGCGCGCCCTTGGGGCGCGCGTATCCCGTCTATCGAACTTCGGTCGGCGCGGACGAGGCAACGGTTGGAAACGACCAGGTATCCCGTCGGCGGCGCGCAGTCGCCGGCTACGACTTCTCGTTCTCAATCCCCAAGTCGGCAAGCGTCCTTTGGGGTGTCGCAGACGCAACCACCCAAGGCCAGATCGTGGATGCTCATCACGCGGCGGTTGCTGAGGTTGTCGCGTATATGGAGCGCGAGGTTGCCGCTACGAGGACCGGGGTAGCGGTCGGCGATGGTGCCGTTGCTCAAGTGGATGTGAGCGGCTTGATCGCGACGGCCTTCGATCACTTCGACAGCAGGGCGGGCGATCCGCATCTGCACACGCACGTTGTCATCAGCAACAAGGTGCAAACCGTACTTGATGGACGGTGGCGTTCGCTCGACGGCCGGCCGATGCATGCGGCGGTCGTAGCCCTCTCTGAACTGCACGAGACCCTGTTCGCGGACGCCCTTACGCGCTCGACTGGTGTGAGGTGGGAAACGCGCGAGCGAGGTAGAGACCGCCACCCAGCATGGGCGATCAGCTCCGTTCCCGAGGTGCTCGTCTCTGAGTTCTCCACGAGGTCGCGGCACATCGACGTCGAGACCGACCGGTTGATCGCAGCGTATGTGGGTAGTCACGGTCACCGTCCCAACCCGGTCACGATCACCAGGCTTCGCGCGCAGGCTACTCTGTCCACTCGACCTACGAAGACAGTGCGGTCTCTGGCTGAACTCACCTCAGAGTGGCGCGAACGGGCCCAGCGTGTGCTGGGCCATAAGGCCGTGCCTCAGACGACTGCAGCGGAGGCGGGATCTTTAGCGGTGGTCCTCCACGCAACAGACATGCCTCGCGACACCATCGGCACACTCGGGCTGAACGTGCTGCGGGTGGTCGGCGAAAGGCGTGCTACCTGGCGCCACTGGAATCTCGTTGCCGAAGCAGCGCGTCAAACGATGCAATTCCGTTTCGCATCAGCATCCGATCGAGAAGCTGTTGTCGGCCTGGTTGTCGATGCCGCCGAGCGCGCCTCATTGCAGATCACGCCTCCGGAATTGGCGTCGAGCCCCGCGCCATTCCAGCGAGGTGACGGTACGACTGTCTTCCGCCCAAAACACTCCTCGGTGTTCACGTCCACCGAGTTGCTGGATGCCGAGAGTCGTTTGCTCAACCGGGCGCGCGATACGGCTGGCCCACGGATACTAGCGACCACACTCCGATCTTCTGAGCGCCGGGTTCTGCCCGGTGGCGGCGTACTTGCCGCCGATCAGATGGAGGCGTTGACCGCGATTGTTGAATCCGGGCGGGTTCTCGACGTCCTGGTGGGGCCGGCTGGCGCGGGTAAGACGACAGTTATGAACACGCTCCGACGGGCATGGGAATCGGCGCACGGCGTGGAATCGGTGGTCGGGCTGGCTCCCTCTGCTTCCGCCGCTCAGGTGCTCGCGGATGACTTGGGCATTGCGACCGAAAATCTGGCGAAGTGGTGGCAGAACCATCTCGAGTACGGAGCGACATTCCGCGCGGACCAGCTGGTGATCATTGACGAGGCATCGTTGGCGGGGACATTGTCGTTGGACCGTGTTACCGCGCTCGCCGCGGGCGCTGGCGCGAAAGTTCTCCTCGTGGGCGACTACGCCCAGCTTCAGTCGGTCGATGCCGGTGGGGCGTTATCCCTGCTGGTTCACAATCGAGCGGATGCGCCTGAACTTCTTGACGTTCACCGCTTCGTCCACGAATGGGAGAAGTCGGCATCCCTCGGCCTGCGTCACGGCGACCCAGAGTCGATCGACCATTACGTCGCGCATGACCGCGTGCGTGGCGGCAGCACCGAGTCAATGGCGGATGCTGCGTACGAGGCCTGGCGCACGGATGCTCGAGCCGGCAAGACCACGGTGCTCATCAGCGACTCACTCGAAGCAGTTGCCTCGTTGAATGTCCGAGCCCGGACTGAGCTGATCCTGGAGGGACGCGTGGATGCGCTTCGGGAGATAGCCCTGCATGACGGGACCCGAGCGGCGGTCGGTGACACTGTAATTACCCGCCGGAATGACCGGCGTCTTCGCGCGGCCAAATCTTGGGTGCGCAACGGCGACAGGTGGACCGTGATCAGTGTGCACCGAAAAGGCTCAGTGGAGGTGCGTAGGCACGGCCGACGGTGGGGGAGCACGGTGCTGCTCCCTGCCGAGTACGCCAAGCGGCACCTCGAACTCGGCTATGCGGTTACCTCTCATCGCGCTCAGGGCATAACGACGGATACCGCCCACATTGTCGTTGCGACCGGCATGACAAGGGAGAATTTCTACGTCGCGATGACGCGTGGCCGGGAGGCGAATGCCGCCTACGTTGCCGTAGACAGACCGGATGACGCCCACACTGGGCCCAGGCCTGGCGACAACAACGAGGCTACGGCGCGAAGCGTCCTCTATGGCGTGCTGCAGCACGTGGGCGCTGAACTATCTGCACATGAAACAATCGCGACGGAGCAGGATTCGTGGGGATCGATCGCCCAGCTCGCCGCAGAGTACGAGACCATCGCGGCCTCCGCTCAGCACGACAGGTGGGTGTCTGTGGTGCGCGAGAGCGGGCTGTCGCAAGCGCACGCCGATCGCGTTGTCGCCTCGGATGCGTTCGGCCCGCTGACCGCCGAGCTACGACGAGCCGAGGCGCACCACTTCGACATCGAGCGCCTACTCAGTCGCGTTGTTGCGGCTCGCGGGTTCGAGGATGCTCAAGACCTTGCTGCTGTGCTTCGGGCCAGAGTGTCCTCGGCGACCGCCCGGGGAACTGGGGCGGGGCGCTCGCGAAAGACGCCGCGGCTAGTCGCAGGGCTCATCCCGAGAGCCTCCGGGCCCATGCGCGCTGACCTTCATCGAGCCCTCACCGAGCGCAGCGACCTGATGGAAGCCCGAGCAGCGGCATGCTTGGCAGCCTCGCTGGTAGCGAAGGAGGCGTGGACGAAACACCTTGGGGCGGCGCCGCCAGCATCCCTGGACGGCACATGGCATCGGTTGGCGCGTACCGTCGCGGCCTACCGGGACCGTTACGAAATCGTCAGCGTGAGTGCTCTTGGCCCGTCACCCCAATCGACTGCCCAACAGCTCGACAGGGCACGCGCTGACGCAGCGCTACGGGGAGCTCAGCGCCTCGCGGATCGGCACCCGCCGTCCGATGCGCCTGATCAGCGTGCCAGGTTGGGGCTTCCGACATCAGGCATCCAGTTCTAAACTTGAACCAAGCGACCTTATGTGCGCCGCCACTTGTTGTGACGGCACGACGTTCCTCTTCACCAGGCTGTCCTTCCAGGTTCTTGTCGCCGAACATCCGGAAGGCTTCAGCATGTTCGGACTCATCTTGGGTGTGACTGCCCGCGCTTACTACGTAGTGCGGCGGTTCATGCCGACCACCATCGCACTGGACGCCATCCACACTCGCCGTGGGCTGAAGTGGGGCGTGCCGGCGATGCTTCTCGCGGTCCCGTACGCAGTCGCAATGGTTGTATGCATCGGTCTGGTTGAGAACAGCGGATCGGGCTGGTTGAATCTGGTTGCGTTGCTGTTCGCGTGGAATTCGCTGAAGTTCCTGGCCGCAGGACCCGCGACCTTGGTAACACTGTTTCGTGCACGTCGTCAGGAAGAACGGCGTCGGGCGACTACGGCCGGACACGTCAATGGCGGCAAACAGGAACACCTCGAAGAGCGGGAGCTCTCTCAGAGTCGCAACTGAGAGTGCGCGGCTCCTGGCAGGAGACGCCCTTCGAAGTCTCCACCCGGCTTGGGCGCGCATCCGTAAATCACGAGCTGCCACCGACAGGCTAGGGGTTCCAAGGTGCGGCCCGCCGCCCGCAAATAGGTGTTCTCATCGTGGTCTCACGATGGCCTGAATACGGTCGGTGTTATGACAAACTCAGCAATCGCGACCGACAATCTGTCGAAGTCGTACGGTTCCGGGATAGCGTTAGATGCGCTGTCCTTGGAGGTCGGGATCGGCGAGGTATTCGGGCTACTCGGCCACAATGGCGCCGGCAAAACCACCACCGTCAATCTCCTCACCACTCTGCTGGAACCGACCCGAGGGAACGCGGAAGTGGCTGGCCGCAGCGTGACCGATGACGCAATGGGTGTACGGGCAGCGATTGGGTACTTACCGGAGAACGTCCAGTTTTACGACAATCTCACCTTGATGGAGAACCTGAAATTCTTCGCCCAATTGTCAGGTCTGCGGCGTCCCGATCAGCGTATTCATGACGTGTTGCGCATTCTCGATTTCGAAGGCCATGATCGGCAGCGGGTGGGGACGTTTAGCAAGGGCATGCGTCAGCGTGTCGGCATCGCCCAGGCCATCCTCCACTCGCCGTCGGTGCTCTTTCTGGACGAACCGACGTCGGGGTTGGATCCAGAAGGGGTGCGGACCTTGCGCGAGACGATCGTGCGGTTGAACGCCGAGTTCGGCATGACGATCTTCATGAACACCCACCTTCTCTCTGAGGTGACTAAGACCTGCACCAGTATCGGGATTCTTCGAAATGGAACGCTCGTGCACCAGGACACTCTGGCCAGGACACTGTCGGACTTCCCCGGCGAGGAATCGCTGGAGGAAATCTACTTTCGGCTGGAGTCGGGGCACGTATCGTGAACACATTCATGGTCAGTGCTCGACACGAGATGCTCAACACCCGCCGTGCCCGCACCGCACATCTGCTGCTCTTCGTATTCGTTGGAATGATCATCGCGTCGTCCATCATCGGGTGGGTTACCAACCGAACTGTCACCGGCGTCTACGAGAAAGTCGTCGCGGACGGATTGACAACCGCGCCGAACCCGTTCGCCGGGGTGACTCCGCTGTATTACCTGCGCAACGCCGTCATTTACGTGGTGTTGATTGGTTCTCTGATGGCCATCGTTCTCGGAGTCCAAGCGACTTTGCGGGATCGCAAAGCGGCAACTACTGACCTGGTTCTCAGCCGGCCCGTGGGATCTGTCAGTCGACTTTTAGGACAGCTGGTCGGGCTTGCGGGGGTGCTCGCAGCATCGATTGCGATCAGTTTTTTCGTCAGTTGGGTGATCATCAGCGTCATCAACGGGTCGCCACTGGGCTGGCCCAACACCGGGCGTGTGATTGGCTTTGCCCTGCTGTCCTGGGTTCTTCTTACGACGTTCGCATTGTTGGGGATGCTCACCGGCCTCAGAAGCAAGCAGGAAACAACCGCGCTTCTGGTGCCGTTCGTGATCTGGAGCGCGGTCGCCTTCGTGCTCCCGCAGATCGGCACGGCGGCGCGACCGGTGTCGTTGCTCAACCCTGTTCCAGCTGTGAGTTCAACGGGTGGCTACTTCGACATTGTGTCCATGATCACCGGTCCTGTATCGGTGACGGAGCAGTTCAAGACCGCATCCAGCATCATCCTGCGGGACACCACCGTAACCGGGAACGCTGCCTTCAGCATTCTCATCCTGGTAGGGGTCCTCGCGGTAATGACGGTCATCGTCGTGGCAACCCCGCGCAGCCGAATGAGGAGTGGTCTCAATGAGTAGCACATGGGTGATCGCGCAGAAAGAACTTCTTGACCTGCGGCGCGACCGGCTCTTTGCGGTACTCATCGCCTTTCTTGCGGTGGCGACCCTGATCTCGGTGGGCGTGGCGGCGGCAAGCTTCCGCACCCAACTGGACGCCTACAACTTGTATGTGCAGCGGCTGGCTGCAAGCGGCAGCACGACCGTACCGGCGGCCCCTCAACTCTTTCCGCTGCAGTTGCTGCGCGGCGGCGTCGAGTACCTGGAAATCCTCGGTGCACTGTTCGCAATTGTCCTGGGATACGGAACCGTGGCCAAGGAGAAGTACCGGGGCACCCTTCAGCTTCTATTGAGCCGGCCAGTTGGTCGTTTTGCGATTCCCGCAGGCAAGGTGCTGGGCCTTGCCGTTGTCTGGTTCGTTGTCGTCGCCCTGCTGACGGTGACGACCACGGTTGCCATCCTGGTGATCGGAAATGCGCCGCTGCAGGGGATCGATATCGTACGCATCCTCATTGCCGCTGTGGTGGCATGGCTGTATCTGCTGTTCTGGAGCGCGCTGGCGATCGGTATCACTGCACTGTCACACAGACTCAGCACCGGCCTCATCGTGGCCATTGTGGTGTGGTTGGTGTTCGTGCTGATCATTCCCCAGATCGGCGACACCATGGACCCCGACAACCAGGTTCCCGGTGGGTTGTTCGCCACGCTTCAAATTCAAAAGCCCGACGAGTTGAAAGTACTCGCGAACTTCGCCGTTTTCGACGGCATCCGCAATGGGCTGGAGGTCTCATCGATAACCAAGCACTTCGAGCGACTCTCCTTCGCTTTCCTGGGCATCAAGGACAAGTACAACCAGCAGCCCCTGGGACTGGTTTGGGCTGACATGTGGGGCTACGCCATCACACTCGCGGCGGCGACCGTCGCCTCCGCGACATTCGCCGTCGGGTTCACCACCCGACGCAATCTGCAAAGGAAAATCTCATGAAACGACAACTGCTCATTCCCGTTGCCCTGGTGGCGTCCCTATCAGTCCTCGGACTGGCCGGCTGCCAAGCAGCTACCTCTGCACCGACTCCGGCCAGCTCCCTGGCGGCTGGCTCAGGAACCTCAACGGCCACCGTGCTGCCTGTGAACTCGAACCCGATTGTCAATGCGAGCACCGCTCCGGGATTGACGATCCTGTCCGCGGCCGCGGAAGACAACGTGGATCCCGCAACCAAGGCGGCGATCGACGACCGACTTCAAGTGACCGTGCGTAACGACACGACCAGTGAGCTGTCATCTTTTGAGACCTATTACGTCATGACCGATGTGACGACCGGTCAAAGCGAGGCCTACTATCAGGCGCTGACTGGTTTCACTCTCGCGCCAGGTGCGACGACTACGCTGTCATTTGACGGAGAAAGCGGCCCTGGTCACTACCCTGAAAACACGTTCAGCATCTACCGAAGTTCCAAGAACCAAGTGGACTTCACCATCGAGGTTAGCGCTGCCGGTGTTCAGGTGGCCAACGCCACAGCGACCAAGGGGTCTGGAGCGGGAGATGCAGCAGACTAACCCAGCCGGCACGGTCCGTTCATGAAGCTACTTGTTGTGGAAGACGACGTCCGCATCGCGGACGTCGTCCGCCGTACCCTACAGGAAGCCGGCTACGCCGTGGACGTTGTTCACACAGCCCCGGCAGGTGTAGAGGCGTTCGAAATTGAAACGTACGATCTGATCGTCCTCGACCTAATGCTGCCCGGCCTTCCTCGCGGAGGGATGGACGTTTGCGCCCGCATCCGCGACCTCAATCAGGACATTCCGATCCTCATGCTGACTGCATTGGACTCAACACGAAAAAGAGTGGAAGGGCTGGATGCCGGGGCTGACGACTACCTTGTTAAGCCATTCCATCTTGTTGAGCTCTTGGCTCGTGTACGGGCGCTGCTGCGGCGGGCTCCCCGGGCCCAGGCGCCGATTTTAAGAGCGCAAGGAGTAACGCTCGACCCCGCGACACGCACAGCAACCAGGAACGGTCGAATCATTGTGTTGACTGCAAAGGAGTTTGCTGTTCTGGAATACCTCATGCGGAACGCAGGTCACATCATCAGCTCGTCCGAACTGATCACGCACGCCTGGGACAGCAATTACGAGGGCTATAGCAACGTTGTGCAGACCTACATCCGTTACGTTAGACAAAAACTGACCATTTCAGGTGAGGTAGAGATTATCGAAACCCGCCGCGGAGCCGGCTACGTGATTGCGGCCGACGCATGATTTTTCGCCGCGCACTTATCCGGTTGACCCTGACTTATGCCCTCGTGCAGCTGATCTTGTTTGGCGTTTTCGCCCTTGGCATCTATTCGTTTGTCACCGGAGCATTCGACTTTGACGCTGCCGAATTGGACGGGCAGTCATCACTCAACGCCGCCGAACAGGGCTTCGCCAACCTGCGCATGGGGCTCATCACCGGATACGCGATTCTCGTCATCCTTTTGCCCATCTCGAGCTACCTCATGGCCCGGGGTGCGCTGGCCCCTATCCGGCGCAGCTACGAGCTCCAACAAAGGTTCGTTGACGGGGCGTCCCATGAGTTTCGTAGCCCGCTGAGCGTTATCCAGGGTGAACTCGAACTTGCGCTCTCGCGATCGCGAACACCGGCTCAATATCGAGCAGCAATGACCACAGCGCTGGAAGCCGCCGAAGGCCTCACCAGATTGACTAACGACCTGCTCCTTCTGACCCGAGAGAGCGCCGACGAGCTTGAAGTGAGCTTCGAGCTCGTCTCACTTAATGAACTAGCTCACACTGTTGTCCAAAATCACAAGGCATCTGGCGCCAGAATCACCGTGAGCGATACGCGCAGTGTGCTCGTCAATGGATCAGCGGAACTGCTCACTCGCGCGCTGACCAATCTCGTCGACAATGCAGTCAAATTCACCGACGAATCCGGGAGCATCCAGATCGTTGTCTCCGCGGCCGGGAGATTCGCCCAAATCCAGGTCACGGATGACGGCGTGGGTATGACCCCCACAGAATCTGCCCACGCCTTCGATCGCTTTTGGCGCGCACAGGACGCCAGAAACACACCCGGCTTCGGACTAGGCCTCCCGTTAGTGAAACAAATCATTTCGGCCCACCGTGGGAAGGTGGCCATCGCCTCCGAACCAGGGTCTGGGACAACCGTCACATTGACCGTGCCTGAGCGGCAGCAGTTAACTCAGTCTCAGGGCACCTGTGGTGAGTGCGACGATGAGTCCCACCCCGAGGGCGATGCGGTAGATGACGAACGGTAGGAAGCTGCGGGTAGCTAGATACCGCATGAGGAGCGAGATTACAGCGAGGCCGACGACGAAGGCGACACCGGTTGCCAGCGCCGTCTGAGCGCCGGTGAAGACTTCGGGCGTGCACGCTCCACTGACAGTGCCGCAGGAGGTGCGAACGGTTTTGTAGAGCTCGTACAGGCCGCTGCCGAAAACGGCGGGGATCGCGAGAAGGAATGAGTAGCGAGCGGCGGCGGTCCGCTCGTATCCCAGCAACAGGCCAGCGGTGATAGTGCCGCCGGACCGCGATACTCCCGGGATGAGTGCGAGGGCTTGGGCGCCGCCAAAGATGGCGGCGTCGCCCACGGTGAGGTCGACGAGCCGGCGACGCTTTGCTCCGATGGCGTCGGCGATGCCGAGCACGACTCCGAAGACGATTAAAGTGACGGCGACGATCCACAGGGAGCGAAAGGTGGACTCGATCAGCGTCTGCAACGCCACACCGAGGATCACGATGGGGACAGAGCCCAGGATGATGAACCAGCCCAGGCATGCATCCGGATCGGAACGGGGTACCCGTTTCGTTAGGGAGAGGAACCACCGGCTGATGATGCGGGAGATGTCGCGCCAGAAGTAGAGCAGTACGGCTGTTTCGGTGCCGAGTTGGGTGATCGCGGTGAACGCGGCGCCTGGGTCCGCCCCCGTACCCAGCAGTGAGCCGACGATGCGGATGTGCGCACTGCTGGAGACGGGGATGAACTCGGTGAGTCCTTGGACGATGCCCAGGATGATGGCGTTGACAGTGTCGATGATGTGCTCCGGTATCAGGCGAAAAGGCGGCGGTTTAGACGGTCGCTGTGAGCTGGGCGTTGGCTCTACGCGATCGGACAGAGAGGGCTGTCACCAGGATGAGGATGATGGCGAGGAATAGGGCACTCGTTCCTGTCGTGCCCAGTCCGAGTCCACCGTCGGCGGCGGGCTGGGAGAGGAGGTCGCCGGTGGACGCACCGAGGGGGCGGGTGAGAATGTAGGCGATCCAGAATGCCAGGACGGCGTTGATGCGGAAGACAAAGTACGCGACCGTCACGAGTGCGATCGCTCCGGCGAAGACCAGCAGAGCGACGAAGAAACCTAGATTTAGGCTCTCGGCTACCAGGTCGCCGGCTGCGGTCCCGAGCGCGAAGGTGAAGAGCACGGCGAGCCAGTAGAACGTCTCCCGACGAGTGGTGAAGATCGAGTGGATGGAGAGGGTTTTCTCGGACAAGAACCACGCCATGAAGGTCACGGCCAAGATCACGGCGAACACGGCTGTGGTGAGCCAGAGCGGCACACCGAGGCTGTCGGTGAGGTTGTCCGTGATCAAAGTGCCCACGACGCTGATAAGTACGACGGCGAGCCAGTACACGGCGGGGATATAGCGGCGGAGCTTGAACTGGGCGACGAGGGCCGCGACGAGGAGCAAGGCCATGATGATCGATGTGAGGGTGAGTCCAAGACCCAGATCGACGTTGAGAAGATCCGCAGCGGTCTCGCCGACCGTGGTAGCCAGGACCTTGATAATCCAGAAGACGAGGGTGACCTCTGGCACCTTGTTGAGCATGTGACGGGTGGATGACAGGGTGCTGGAATGCGCTGAGTTCATGGGGGACGCTCCTTCTGAATGGGACTATCAGTGCCCAGCGAAACGGCCCGGCTCTAAGACTTCTCACAGAAGGGCCGCTATCACCGAAGTTTTTTCAGGACAGCAGAAACGGTCCGCCGGGCAATGCCCGAGAGGCCCCCGGTCCAGCAAGGATTTGCCGCATTTCTTGGCCGTTTCTTAGAAACGGGTTGTGAGAGTGAATGGATGATTCATTCGATGCTGCCGCTATCCGGTTTCCTTGACCCTCAAATGCTCATCTCGGGTGCGGGCGCCTGGGGGCTCGTCGCTATTTGCGCCATCGTGTTTGCCGAGACCGGGCTCCTCATCGGATTCTTCCTCCCGGGGGACACCCTCCTCTTCTTTGCCGGGGTGCTCACCCTCAGCGGCGTCATCAGCCAGCCACTATGGGTGGTCATTCCTGCGATTGTGCTCGCCGCCGCCCTCGGTGATCAGCTCGGCTACTTCATCGGTCGCCGAACCGGCCCACCAATTTTTGAGCGCCGGGAATCTGGGCTATTCAGCCGAAACAGCGTCCGGCGTACGCAAGCGTTCTTTGATCGCTTCGGACCGGCTGCCGTCATGGTCGCCAGGTTCGTCCCCGTAGTTCGCACCTTCGCCCCGGTCGCTGCAGGGGTCGGCAAGATGCGCCGGGGACTTTTCACACTGTTCAACGTTGTGGGCGCGACGGTATGGGCGACGGGTGTGGTCTTGCTGGGATACGCTCTGGCGCACATTCCCGGCGTATCCGAATTCGCTGCCCGCTACATCGACGTTGTGTTGATTGGGATCGTGGTGACTTCGATTGTCCCTGTGCTGATTCGCACCGTGATCACCCGTCGCCGACAGGTGACGTAGCTTCTACCCGTAGCTTGTGGGCAGCGCTACGCAGGTCGCGATGACTGCTTTGCTCGGGGCACTGTGAAACGGATGGCGGTGCCCTCATCAGAACTGGCCAGAACGGTAACGCTTCCGCCATAGCGCACAGCGATTTCCCGCACCAGGGAGAGCCCGATACCGAAACCGGTTCGCGCGTCCCCGCCGCCGTCTACGGCGTGCCCTGAATGCGCAAAACGATCAAAGACTCGAGCCGGATCGATGCCTTGAATACCAGGACCAGTGTCACGGACGGTGACCGAAACTGTCTTCTTCGTCCCCGTCAGCTCCACCTGGACAATTGAGTGTGCAGGCGCGAACCGCAGCGCGTTATCGAGCAAAGCCACCACACACCTGACGATGCTGGCCGTCGGCACGTGCACGGACGCGGGGCCGGCGGCATCGAACTTTATATTTACCTGTTTCTCTACGGCGATCAGCGACATTGACCGCACGGCGGTGGCGACGGCCGCGTTCACGTCGGCGACTTCGGCGTCGTGGGCTGCGGAACTGCCAACTTCCGCGGACTCGAGAAGATCATTCACGATGTTGATCAACTCTTTCGCATCGCTCCGCAGCTCGGCGACAGCGGGAACCGACGGGTCATCGACCGGTAGCGACCGTTGCAGGATCTGCAATCGGGCATCCAGCACAGCCAACGGAGTGCGCAATTCGTGACTGGCGTCGGCGACGAACGCACGCTGAATACGCAACGCATCGCCCAGCGGCTGGACTGCCCGCCGGGTGACCAACCAACTCATCACCCCAGCGAGGGCGATCAAGGCCACGCCCAGCACGGCAGCTGCGCGTAGAAGATCAACGGCGCTGAGCCGTAAATTATCGGGGTCAGGCACGGGTTCAAAGAGTTCAGCAGCTGGGATCTCCGAAAGGATGTACACGAACACGGCGAGGATGACCACCGCAACGACGGCTGCGCAGGTGAGCGCGATCCGGGTGCCGACGAGCCGTGAGGCGCGTCGTACCGCGAGGGTGTCGCTGTCGAGGATGGGGCGGTGTCTCACGGTTGTCCCAGACGGTAGCCCTGTCCGCGCACGGTCAGGACAATGTCAATATCGGTTTTGCGTCGAAGGTAGTGCACGTAAGTGTCCACCGTGCCAGCGGTGTCGTCAGCGTTGAAGACCGCGCTCAGGATTTGCTGGCGGCTAAAAGTGCGGTGAGGCGCTTCGGCGAGCAGCCTGAGCAGGTCGTTCTCTTTGACGGTGAGAAGGATTCGGCCGTCGTACGGGGAGTAGATTGTGCGGCTGTCCGGGTAGTACGCCCACCCGCCCACGACCAGGGTGCGACCTTCTCCCGTGAACACCCTGCGGATGGAGCGCAACCGGGCGAAGAGCTCGTCGAACTCGAACGGTTTGACCAGGTAATCGTTCGCGCCGGCGTCAAGTCCTTCTACCTTGTCTCTGGTGGTACCCAAGGCTGTGAGCAACAGGATCGGGGTGGTCACGAGCTTGCGTCGAAGCGCGTCCACAACGCTCAGGCCATCCAAGGACGGCAATCGCCGGTCGATGACCATGACCTCGAAATCACCGATCGCTCCAATGGCAAGGCCCTCCGCGCCGTCGGCAATCAAGGTGACCTCATAAGCTTCGGTCAGCACCTGCTTGATCAGCGGGCCCAACTTTGCGTCATCCTCGATCAAGAGCAGCCGAGCACGGTCCTTGCCTTCAGCGGTCATCTGAAGCTCCTCGAACAACGTGTACGGCAGGTGCGCCGGGACGGCGTCTAGCCCAGTGTGTCATCAACAGCAGCCACACGACATTGATCAAAGAGACTGTGGCGACCGAGTAGACGATCGAAGCGGCAACATCGGTTGGATAGTGCACGCCCAGATAGACACGCGAACCTGCAGTGGCGAGGACCACGACAATGGCCGTGGCGATGAGCGGCGCGCGCCACCGCCGGCCGCGGATAGTGAGAATCATGCCCAGCAGAAGACAGGCGGCGAAACTGGTATGTCCGCTGGGGAAACTCAGGCCGCCGGGCTCAAGAACCAGGATATGAGGCAGTGACGCGATATCGGGGCGGGGCCTGCCGACTAGTGCTTTGATCGCCTCGTTGCCCATCCAGGGGAGTGTCACGATCACGAGAAACTGGAGGGCTGGAAGGGCTTTTCGTTCGACCAAGAAGACCACGCTGCAGCCGACCACCACGAGCGCGGGAGCAACAGTGGGGCCGAACAACCAGTTGATCCCCAGTGCGACGCTGTCGAGCTGCGGGGTGTGAGCGAGATTTACCCGGCGAAGAAAATCCATCTCAGCGGCCGTCCAGACACCTTGCGCGGCTAGTGCCAGCCCGGCGCCCACCACCACGAGCAGCACGGCCGTGGCAAGGAGAGCCACCCGCACGCGCATGCTGCTCCGGTGAGTTTCGCTGATCATCCCCCCAGCGTGCCCTCCGCTGTCACAGAGATTTCTAAGAAATGGCCCCAACGAGGCCAAGGCCACACTTCCACCCACTGGCGGGACAGCCAGGAGTGCTTTGCGCGCGGGCACGACTGGAGGAATGAGTAGTCAGCGGCATGTTCACTCTCACGGTCATCTCATGCACCCCGCCCTAACCTCAAAAAAGAACTCGCAAATAGCGTCTTCTAACCAGACGAAAGGCGTTCCAACCATGGAGAAGAAAACCAAACTCGTCGGTGGCAGTGTTGCGATCATCGCTCTCGCTCTCGCTGGCGGGCTAAGCCTGACCGGCGCCGCACTCGCTACACCGAGCGCACCGACATCGACCCACTCAGTCGTGAGCGACGGCGACGGGGAAACCGCCGACGACGCAGGCACCGAAGTGGAGGACGGCACCAACGACGGCGAAACCGCCGACGATACGGGAACCGAAGTGGAAGACGGCACCAACGACGGCGAAACCGCCGACGATACGGGAACCGAATCAACCACCGAAGACACCAGCGACGACATCAACGGAGTCGCAGTGGAAGACGGCACCCAAGACTGACAACACCAACCTGCGCGAGGTCGTTCTGACCTCGCGCAGGTTGGCGCGCGGTTTTGCCAGCCAATGGGTTAGACAGCGCGCGCCGACATTCGAGACGCGTGCACAGTTCGCGGAATTCCACCCGACGTATTCCGCGCCCATCCTCGGTGATTCTGAATTCACCTGTGGGACAGGCATCTTCATGACGGGCTACTGATCCGTAGACTCGGACTGTGCAATAATCTGCGTATGAATGCAGATGCGAACGGTTGGGCAGTAGACCCGGACGGTGAATACGTCGAACTGGCTGTCGAGGTCTTCGCGATGCTCGCCGATGCCACCCGACTTCGGATTATCCTGGCCCTTCGCGATCAGGAGCTCGCGGTCAACCAGCTCGCGGAAACAGTCAACAAGTCTCAAGCTGCCGTGTCGCAGCATCTCGCTAAGTTGCGCCTGGCCCGCATCGTGACTACCCGCCGCGACGGAACCCACGTGTTCTACCGCCTCACGAACGAGCACGCCCGCCAGCTTGTTGCCGACGCCATCTTCCAGGCGCAGCACGCCCTCGACGGAATACCTGCCCACCACCGGGCGTCACAGCGCGCGGCGATCGAGTTGGAGGGGAACTCGCGTGCGTGAGGTACTGCAGAATTCGGCCTACCGCAAACTGTTCAGCGCTCAGGTCGTTGCGCTGGTCGGCACGGGTCTGCTCACTATCGCCTTGGGCCTGCTTGCGTTCGACCTGGCCGGCGGAGATGCCGGCGTCGTCCTGGGTGTCGCACTGACGATCAAGATGCTCGCCTACGTTGGTGTGGCCCCGGTCGTGTCTGCATTGACCAGCCGCGTGCCGCGAAAGGTTCTGCTGGTGTCTTCGGACGTTCTTCGTGCCGGGGTTGCGCTCTCGTTGCCCTTTGTTAGGGAGGCGTGGCAGATCTATCTGCTGATCTTCGTCCTACAGGCGGCGTCCGCTGCCTTCACCCCCGCGTTCCAGGCCCTGATCCCCGAAGTCCTGCCCAAGGAGAGCGAATATACACGGGCGTTGTCGTTGTCGCGCCTGGCGTACGATCTGGAATCGTTGCTCAGCCCAATACTCGCCGCTGCCCTGCTGACCGTGATCAGTTACCACTCGCTGTTCGTCGGAACCGCGCTGGGTTTTGTGGGATCCGCCGTGCTCGTGCTTTGGACCCGGCTTCCGCAACTGAAATCGTCCCCAGTCACCCCATTTTTGGAGCGTCTGACCCGGGGCGTACGAGTGTTTTGGGGTAGCCGGCCGTTGCGCGCGTTGCTGGCGATGAACTTTGTCGTCGCCGCGGCGACGGCCATGGTGATAGTCAACACCGTCATCCTCGTGCAGAACACACTGGGCCGCAGCCAAGTCGACTTCGCCCTGACCCTCGCTTGCTACGGCTTGGGGTCCATGCTCGTTGCCCTCCTGCTGCCGCCGGTCCTGGACCGCTACCCCGATCGCAGGGTGATGCTGACCGGGTGTTTGATCCTGCCGGTCGCGCTGGTCCTCGTCGCGATCCTGGCGTCGACGCCAGATTCGCCTGCGTCCTGGCCGGGTGTGCTGGCTCTCTGGTTTGTTCTGGGCGCTTCGACTTCGCTAATCCTGACCCCGTCCTCCAGGTTGTTGCGACGTTACTCCGATACGGGCAGCCGGCCCGCTGTATTCGCGGCCCAGTTCTCGCTTTCCCATGCCTGCTTCATTCTCACTTACCCACTGGCCGGGGTCCTGGGCGCGACGTTGGGCCTAGCCCCCACGGCCCTGATTCTGGCGGCCATCGCAGGGGGCGCCGGAGTAGTCGCGATGCGGCAGTGGAAACCTGCGGCGCCGGTTCAGGGCGCCGAGACGCAGCCCGCACCGTCCACGGCGGCGTCCTGATACCCGCTCACGACCAGAGCGATGCAGGTTGCACTGATCGATTACTGAGTCTGCTACTATCTGCGTATGGATGCAGACAAGCGGATTTGTGGACGGCTGCCCGAGAGTGACTTCGTGGAGCTCGCAGTGGAGATTTTCACGATGCTGGCAGATGCCACGAGGGTGCGCCTGATCCTGGCGCTCAACGATGCCCGCGAGTTGTCGGTGAACAGCCTTGCCGAGATTGTCGATAAGACTCCGGCGTCAGTGTCTCAGCACCTGGCCAAGATGCGTCTGGCCCGAATTGTTTCCACCCGCCAGGAAGGGACCAAGGTGTTCTACCGCCTCGAGAACGAGCATGCCTCCCAGCTGGTTCGCGATGCGATCTTCCAAGCTGAGCACAGCCTGGGGGGCACCCCCCGCCACCACCACCTCGATCTCGCCACCACAGGCACGGAGACCGCCAGCGCATGACGAGCACCCTCGCCCCAGCGCCCATCCGGACCGGTGGCCGCGTCCTCGCCAAGCCGCCGTCGATCTACCGCACCGGCGTACGCCTGCCGGAAGTGCGCTGGGCGGGACTGGCGCTACTACTCTTCCTGGTCGCGTGGCCACTGCAGCTTGCGGGCGCTGCGGCACCGGTCTGGTGGACGATCTTCCTGGGTTGTTATCTCGCGGGAGGCTGGGAGCCGGCCTGGGCGGGCATCACCGCGCTGCGAAACAAAGTACTCGATGTCGACCTACTGATGATCGTCGCGGCGATCGCCGCGGCATCGATCGGGCAAGTCTTCGATGGGGCGCTGCTCATCGTCATCTTTGCGACCAGCGGTGCCATTGAAGCCCTCGTCACCCAGCGGACAGCTGACTCGGTGACCAGCCTTCTCTCCCTCGCCCCCGAACAGGCGACCCGGCTCACCCGGACTTCCACGGGCGACGCTCTGGACGTCGTCGATACTGCGGCGCTCCGCGTGGGGGACCTCATCCTTGTCCGTCCGGGCGAGCGTATCGGAGGCGACGGTGTCGTCGAAGAGGGGATCAGCGAAGTCGACCAAGCAGCGATGACCGGCGAATCTATACCTGTGCGACGAGGACCGGGGCAGGATGTGCTCTCCGGGACTGTCAACGGCACAGGAGCGATGACGGTGCGGATCACCAGCCCGGCGAGCGAGTCTGTCGTGGCCCGGATGGTGTCCCTGGTCGCAGAAGCCTCGGAGACCAAGTCGACGCGAGCACTATTCGTCGAGAAGGTGGAGCAGCGGTACTCGCTCGGCGTCGTGATCGCCACCCTCATCGTCTTCGCCCTGCCCCTGGCGCTCGGAGAGGACTTCCCAGATTCCCTCCTGCGCGCGATCACGTTCATGATCGTCGCGTCACCCTGCGCCGTTGTACTGTCCACGATGCCGCCGCTGCTTGCTGCCATTGCCAACGCCGCCCGCCACGGCATTCTGATCAAGTCCGCCACGGTTATGGAGGCCATGGGGCGAACACAGCTCGTTGCCTTCGACAAAACCGGAACCCTGACCGAAGGAGCACCGGTCGTCACCGGCGTCGCCCCCGCCTTGGGAAGCGATTCGACTACAGCGCTTGATCTCGCGGCTGCGGTCGAGCAGCACAGCGAGCACCCGCTCGGCCGCGCTATCGTCCGCGCAGCCAGTACGGATGTAACTCCCGCAGCGAACTTCCGTGCGCTCCCTGGACACGGTGTCGAGGGAATCATCGCCGGTCAGCTGGTGCGCGTGATCCAGGCGGGAGACGAGCACGCGGACGTGATCGGCACAGTCGTCGAGGTATTCGTCGACGGACACCTCACCGGGACAATCACCCTAGAAGACGCACTCCGTCCCGACGCGGCGGCGGCCGTGGCTCACACCGCCTCGATCACCGCCCATCCGGTGCACCTGCTCACCGGCGACAACCGGCGCACCGCCACGGACATCGCCCAGCGGACAGGTATAACCGAAGTGCACTCCCGATTGCTGCCGGAGGACAAAGCGGCCACCGTTCGCCGGCTCGAAAGCGACGGTATCCCGGTGCTCCTTGTCGGCGACGGAGTTAACGACGCTCCAGCTCTCGCGTCGGCGACCATCGGTGTGGCCATGGGACGCCACGGCTCTGACCTCGCCCTCGAAACAGCTGACGCTGTCGTCATCCGAGACGACCTCTCCACCATCCCCGGAGCCATCGAACTCTCGCGCAGGGCACACCGGTTTATCGTGGCCAACCTCGTCATCGCGGGTACTTTCATTGCGGTCCTCGTGACCTGGGACCTCATCTCCACCTTGCCTTTGCCACTGGCGGTGGCCGGCCACGAAGGTTCCACGGTCATCGTCGGCCTTAACGGACTACGGCTTCTCCGCGCAAAAGCGTGGCCCGACGTGTCCAGGCCATGGGCCAAGAAGCCCTCCCTGACGGACTGAAGCATGCGCTGCCTGGCCTAGAGGACATCGTCAGGTTCAATCATCGACGTCCATGGCGAGATCGACCGGTACCCGTCGATGCCGAGAATAGGTCTGCTCGCGCACCTTGCCATCACTGCACGGGAACGTGGTCATATACGTCAGTGACCCATGGCGCCGCCTTCGGCGCCGTCCATCTTCAGGTCCAGCTTGACAGTCGGGGCGATCCCTGCGGCCTGGCTGGTGAAGGTGATCCCGTTCGGCATCGATCCGACCGGAACGGTAGCCACCACCGTCATCTCCTTGAGATCAAGTACTGAGACGGTGTCGTCAAAGGTATTGGTGATGTAGGCGTGTCGACTCGTCGGGTCGATGGTGACACCATGCGCGCCGGCGCCGGTCTCGACGGTGCGCACGAAATCAAAAGTGTCGGTGTCGATGACGGAAACAGTTGTGCCGGGATACTCTTCTGTGCCTTGGTTGGCGACCAGAAGGTATTGACCGTCGGGGCTGACGAACGTTTGGATTGGACCCACTCCCACGGGAAGTGTGGAAACGCGTTCACGGGTGCTGGTGTCGATCTTGGCTACAGCGTTGTCGCCGTTTAGCGATGCGTACACGAAGTCTCCGTCGGGCGAGAACGCTACCTGTGCGGGCAATTTGCCCACCTCGATCTCGTCGATCTGGGTGTTGGTAGCGGTGTCGATGACGCTGAGGGTCGTTCCCTTGTTGTTGGCCACGTAGATGGTCTTGCCGTCGGGGCTGGGCCTCAGTCCGTGAGGCCCGTCGCCGACCGGGATTGTGGCGATCGTCGTCATCGTGGCGATGTCGACGACTGAGACGGTGTCGTCGGCATTGTTCGTTGTGTAGGTTCGGGTCTCGTCGGGTGTGACGATGACATGGGCTGGCATCGCGCCGGTGGCGGACGTGCCCTGTACCGCGTTCGTTTGCGAGTCGATCTCCACTGCCATCGACGATGTGCCACTCAGCGCCCAGATAGATTGACCATCCTGAGTGGCTTGCACGTTGTGTGGGCTGTCGATACCCGTGAGGGTAGTTGCGACGGTATTGGTGGAAGCATCGATCGCGGTGAGGCTGGCGCCATCTTCGTTTGCGACCCAGATGGTACCTGCGACCATGTCGTTGTGGGAGGCTGCCGTCGCGTCAGAGTTTCCGGTGGTGGTTGCGACGATGACAGTCGTTGCGACGACGGCAGCGACGCCGACTGTGACTGCAACGGTTGCGAGGTGGCGCTTGTTCATCTGTACTTTCCTTTGGTTCGGTGGTCACCGGGTAGCGGTGGGCTCTGCTCGGGCGCCGGGCAGACGATCCGCCCGGTGTTTCTTTGGGCTACAGGCACGGATCGCCAACGGGCCGGGGCGTTTTAGCGAACCTTGTCGATCGTGGAGCTCAGTTCTTCGTAGGTCGCTGTGTCGATTTCGCCTCTAGCGAGACGGCGCTTGAGGATGTCGGCTGGAGTGTCGATTCTCGACTCAGGCGTGGCTGCTGTTGCGGATGCTTGTCTGGGCTGGGTGACCATTCCTACGACCATCCACACGATGGCGACGATCAGCGTCACCGAGAGCAGACTCATCAGGACCCAGCCGACCCCGCCCATACCGCCCGCATAATTTCCCATCATGGAATTTCCTTTCCTCTGGCGCCAGTGGCGCTCCTACGTCGAGTCTTCTGCCCCCGAATATGGAACTGTCGAAGGAACTATGAAGTTTCCATGTGGTTCCTCCGATACTTGATCGTTCCTTCACTGAAACTCCATCGTTGTCGATGCGCTCGCGGGCGATGGTGGAACGATGAGCACTCCATCGGCACGCACTGACAATGTCTCCACCGTCGAGTTAGCGCCGCCCGCAGCGAAGACCCAGGCCCGACCTCGGACCATCCGGACGGTGGTGACGGGGGCCCTGGGAGGGATTGCGGGCCTGATGCCGCACGTCCTCCATCACATCGGCCCTCTGGTCGGTTCAGCACTCGTAGCGGGTAGCGGCGGAACCGTTCTTTTCGGTGTCGTCGGCCTCGTAGCGTCGGTGCCGATGCTCATTTCGCTCCGCCGAAAATTCGCGAGCTGGTGGGCCCCTGGAATTGCCCTAGCAATCTTCATTGTGATGTTCTTCCTCTCCTCCTTCGTCGTTGGCCCACTGATAAGCGGGCCAACGCTGCAACCCTCCACGGGATCCTCGCGAGTAGCGCACGACACCCATCACCCCTGAGCCAACCGCGTGGCCCAGAAACCACCACAACCGACAGCACCGACAGAAATGAACTGATTAGAAATGCAATCCAACAGCGAGCGAAAACTCGGCCGGCAAGCGATCGTGGACGAGGCGAAAGGGAAGATCAAGAAGGACGAGCAACGACGGAGGATGCTGTTCCTCGGGTCAGGTGCCGTCCTGATTGCCGCCGTATTGGCGACAGTCGGAGTCGTTGTCTTGGGCAGTCCGCAGGCAGAGTCTGATGACAGCTCTGCGGCTGGCGCGATGATCGAGGGAGTAGAGAGCTTTTCGAAGCTCAGCCGTGGGCACGTCCTCAGCACGGTCGCCTTCCCGGAGTTGCCACCGGTAGGCGGGGACCATTCCGAGGACCTGACCAACTGTGGGGTTTACACGCAGCCGGTAGATACCTGGCGTGCCGTCCATTCCCTCGAGCATGGAGCCGTATGGGTGACGTACCAAACTGACTTGCCTGCATCTGAGCTTGAGGCCCTGACCTCCACCGCAGCAGCGAACTCGTATGAGATCTTGAGCCCGTATCCGGACCTGCCGGCACCGATCATCGCCTCCGCGTGGGGCAAGCGGGTCCAGATCGAGAGTGCAAGCGACCCGAGACTGAGCGATTTCCTCTCCACCTATCTGCAGGGCCCACAAACCCCCGAACCCGGCGCTCCCTGTTCCGGAGGAGTCCAAGGCTGAGCGCTTCCTCGGAAGTGAGGAGCATTCTTCATCGTTTCTTCGTCAAACATGCACTGAGCGGCGCGGGAAGAGGGACCACAGTCATGACAAGACATCCCGGCAGGAGGAAGCAATGGTCATGAGTGCGTGGCCGATTCTCGCCGGAATTTGTGTGGTGTTCGTCGTTCTCGGTGTGTGGGCGATCGCCCAGATCTTCCCCATAAACGACCGAGGCAATGACATCCCACCAGTGGACGCAGACCACCCAACCGAACCCCAGAAAAGAGAAAATCCATGAACGGGCACAACCACAGCGGCAAGTCTCATCTCATCGGCATGATCGTGATCGGTGTCGTCATCCTTGGCGGGCTGCTCGTGGCCGGAAGATCGATCGGCGAAGCGCTTCCCCTCGCAGCGGTTCTGGCGTGCCCCGTGATGATGATCGGAATGATGTTCATGATGATGCGCAGCAAAAACAAGAACACCGACACCCCGCAGGTATCCCACGACCACGGCGACGCGGGATCCGACGCAACCGCAAAGACCACGACCAAGGCTTAACCCTCGGGCGTCCGCCCTCGTCCCTACGGCACGGCAGCAGTCCGTGCACTTGTGAAGGAGCACTACATGGAGCAGGTCCTGCTCTCCACCACGATCCTCGCCTCGTTCTTGGGCGGCATCGTCGCCCTCTTGGCCCCCTGTTGTGTGTCGGTGATGTTGCCGGCGTTCTTCGCGTCCAGCTTCCGCCGCCGTGGCCAGATCCTGGGAATGACACTGGTTTTCGCTGCCGGTGTTGGCACGATCATCCTGCCGATCGCGTTGGGGGCCGCGATCGTGAGCCGCGCGCTGGCGCAGTATCACTTCTGGATCTTCAGCGTCGTGGGAATCGCGATGGTCGTTGTGGGTGTCGCCACGTTGGTGGGGTGGAAGTTGATGCTCCCGATGCCGTCGGGGAAGAGTTCCGGCTCAGGCATCGGCTCCGTGTATGGCTTGGGCGTGTTCTCTGGCGCGGCGAGTGCCTGTTGTGCACCGGTGCTGGCCGGGGTTGCCGCGATGTCTGGGGCGGCGTCGTCCATCTCTACCGCCGCGCTGGTGGGTGTGGCCTATGTCTTCGGCATGGTCGCACCGCTCTGTGTCCTTGCGCTGGTGTGGGATCGGAAGGACTGGAGCAACAGCCGGCTGCTGACGGCGCGCACTGTGGCTTTGTGGCCCGGTGGACGTCGTCTGCCGCTGTCGAGCCTGTTGTCTGGTGGCTTGATGCTCGGGATGGGTGTCGTCACGATGATCATCGCGGTTCGCGGCATCGGCATGGCGCCGGACGGCTGGCAGGTGCGGGTCACCGCCTGGCTGAACCACGCAGCGGTGGTCATCCAACAATCCATCGGCTTCATCCCCGGCTGGCTCTCGGCGCTCGTCGTCTTCGCCGCCCTCGCCGCCCTCGTGTGGAAGGCGCTGCGCGCTCGACGCCCACAGGCCGGTCACACCGCTTCGGCGACAGAGCCAAACACGGCAGAGCAGGTTGCGGCCGGTGCGACCACTCCGGCCTGTCACGACAATGCAAAGGAATCGAAGTAATGGCATCACGCAATAAGAAGCCGGCAGCAGCGATGCGGCCGCTGAGGAAGAACACCAACCGCCTTGCCGTGCTGATCGGTGCCGGCGTGGTCGTGGCCATTTTCGGCGCCTTCTTCCTCGTTCTCGCCCAGCAGCCCTCCGCACCCGCCCAGACGGCCCAGTCCGCTCCTATGGGCAGGAGCGCCGATGCGGCCGATTACGCGGTGGGATCTCCGGGGGTAGGCGAAATGGCCCCAGGATTCGCAATGGAGTCCACAACGGGGGACACCGTGGATCTGAGTGACTACTCGGGCGAATCGGTGCTCCTGTACTTCCATGAGGGACTGGGCTGCCAGCCGTGCTGGGATCAAATGCGTGACCTGGATGCCTCATCCGACCAGCTCGCCGCCGCCGGAGTCGACGATGTGCTCACGATCACCAGCGGACCGGTAGACCTGATCGCGCAAAAAATGGACGACGACAAGCTCGCCTCCGTCGCCCTGGCGGACACGAAGATGGACGTCATCAAAGAGTACGGGGCGAACGACTACGGCATGATGGGTGATTCCCGCGCTGGCCACAGTTTCATCCTCGTTGGGCCGGACGGCGTGATTGAGTGGCGCGCCGATTACGGTGGCGCCCCGGATTACACAATGTATGTGTCCATGGCCGACCTGCTCGCCGACATGAAGGCTGCCGGGGTGAGCGGATCATGATGATCACGGTCCTGACCCAGGAATCATGCCCGTCCTGCGTGAACGCCAAGAACACCCTGGCGCAGCTCAGCGATGAGTACCCCCTGGACATCGTGGAGGTTCCGTTGGCATCAGCCGAAGGCCGGGAGCTTTCGAACCGGGTCGGGGTCGTTTTCGCCCCGGGCATCTTGATCGACGGCGAGTTATTCAGCTACGGTCGCTTGTCGGAAAAAAAGCTGCGCCGCCATCTCTCCTCGCTGGAGTGGCCCGCCACACGCTCGCCGGCGAGCTCAAGCTAACGGAGCGATCATGTCTAACATTTTCTCCCGGCGCACCTTTCTCGGTGCGACCCTCGCCGCAACAGCCACAGCGGTTCTCGCTTCGTGCACGACTGGCACGGACTCACCAGCCTCGGTAGACCGGATCCTGTCGACCGATCCTCTAGTCGCCAAGTATGAGGCGCGCCGTGGGGCCAACGGCGCCACCATCACCCAAAACCTCACCGCCGGGAGCTTCGACACTATGGTCGCCGGCACTGCTTTGACCACGTGGGGATACAACGGGACACTCAACGGGCCTCTCATCCGGGCAAAAACGGGCGACGTCCTGAACGTGCCGGTGACGAACACCCTGGCAGAGCCGACAAGCATCCACTGGCACGGCCTCGCCTTACGAAACGATGCAGACGGCGTCCCTGGCGTCACCCAAAAGGCCGTTGCTCCAACCAGTGACTATGGGTACAAGTTTTTGCTCAACCAACCCGGCACGTACTGGTACCACTCACACGTGGACATGCAGCGAGAACGTGCCCTGTCGGGCGCGCTCATCATCGACGACCCCAATGAACCCATGCCCTACGACCAGGAATGGGTCATCCTCCTCGACGACTGGCTCGATGGACTCCCGGGCACCCCAGACGATGCGCTGAACACTTTGGCTGACGGGTCGGGTATGAGCGGCATGGACTCGGGAATGAGCGGAATGGGGTCGACCTCCACCAGCCCATACTTGGGCGGCGACGCCGGCGACGTGCCATTCCCTGTCCACCTGTTCAACGGGCAGGCTCCGCAAACGGCCGAACTGTTCGACAGCCGACCGGGTAGTCGGATCCGCTTGCGCATCATCAATGCGGCGGGGGACACCGCCTACAGGGTGGGTGTCCCCGGCCAGAAGCTCACCCTCACCCACACCGACGGCTTTCCTGTGCAGCACCAGGAGGTGGACGCCGTGGTCCTGGGAATGGGCGAACGCATCGACGCGCTCGTCACCGTCGTCGATGGCTACACTCCAGTTCTCGCTCTCCCCGAAGGCAAGGACGGAAGCGCCTACGGTCTCATCCGCACAGGTTCTGGTACCCCACCCTCGCCAGAACAGATGCCGTCTACTTTGACGGGTGACGTCACCGACGGCGGTCAGTTGCGAGCCGATGAATCCGTCCGCCTCCCGTCCCGCACGCCGACCCGGCGACACGAAATGCGACTGACCGGGGGTATGCACTCTTACGACTGGAGTATCAACGGTCGCACCTTCAACATGGACGACCCATACGCCGGCGCCTTCGACGTCAGCCTCAACGAGCGCGTGCAGATCACGATGATCAACGACACGATGATGTGGCATCCGATGCACCTGCACGGGCACAGCTTTCAGATCGCGGGCAACGGAGCGCGCAAGGACACCGTCATTGTCCGGCCGGGGGAAACTGTCACCGTCGAATTCGATGCGGATAACCCCGGCCAATGGTTGGTCCACTGTCACAACGCGTACCATGCTGCTCGGGGGATGATCGGCCTGGTCTCCTACGTGAGGTGATGCGAGACAGGCAGTGGGCTCGTCTTCCCGACGTCATTCCTCATCGCGTCCCAGCTTCGGCTGTCCGTCCGGGTTGCTCAGGAGCGCGCGTTGCACGGTCACGGTGTCGACGCCGAGAGTGGTCGCGATCGTGTCAATGGTGGCGCCTCTTTCGCGCATATCTATAGCCACAGCGATCCTTTCATTTGTCATCGCTGTGGGGCGCCCGCCCTCTTGCCCGTGTGCTCGAGCGGGTGCGGGGCCTTCGCGCCGGTGCACTTGGATCGATTCGGTACGCAGCTGTGCGAAAACGGCGATGATGTCGAAAAGTGCCCGGCCTGACGGGCCGGTCGTATCGATCGCCGGTTCCGCTAACGAACGAAGTCCGATGCCGCGTTCGCTGAGCTCATGAAGCAGTGCAATCAACCGGTCGTCACGACCCAACCGGTCCAGCTGGCTCAGCTGGCACACCAGCAAGAGGTCACCGGCTCGCAGGTAGTCCAGGCAGGCCGAGAACTGTGGCAGCGACGCCTTATTCCTTGACTCGCCGTGGTCCACAAACACGCGCTCGGCACCGGCCGCAGTCAACGCGATTTCTCGTTCATCAACGCTCAGCTTGCGTGTTGCAACACGCGCGTAACCGATGACAGTCATCCCTGCCTTCCTCGCTCAGGGGCTTCTGGGGCCAATGCATCGGCTGGCGCGCGGACATCTGCAGCTGGAATCCCAGCGTGGCCCTGCCTAGTCGGCACCTTGGGGTCTATCTCGGGCTCGGGGTGGCGCCGCGACTGCACGATGATCAATATGATCCCTGCAATGGCGACGACAGTGGCGTTGAGCATGTTGATTTTGAACCCGCCGAGTTCGAACTCGGTGGGGTCGAGTCGAAAGGACTCGAACCAGGTGCGGCCCATCCCGTAGATAACGAGGTAGAGACCCAGGGCGCGTCCCCACCGGAGGCTGAAATGCCGTTCGGCGAGCAGGATGATGGCCACGCCGAGCAGATTCCACAGAATCTCGTAGAGAAACAGGGGATGAAAGAGGGTGCCCTCGGGCAAGCCAGTGGGAAATGCGGGTTGTGTTGGATCTATTTGTAGTCCCCAGGGGAGGGTTGTCGGAGTGCCGAAGAGTTCTTGATTGAAGTAGTTACCGACCCGTCCGAATGCCTGTGCTAGCAACATTCCCGGGGCCAGGGCGTCGGCGAACGACAGGAAGCGCAGTCCCACCCTGCGGCAGGCGATGTAGGCGCCGAGGCTGCCAAAGAGGATGGCGCCGAAGATGGCCAGGCCGCCTTCCCACACGTAGAGCGTCTTCCAGAGGTCAGCGCCGGCGTAGAAGTAATCGGTGGGGTGGGTGATCACGTGATAGAGCCGGCCGCCGATGATGCCGAAGGGCACAGCCCAGAGGGCGATGTCGAGCACCGTACCGGGCGCTCCGCCGCGCGCGGTGAGTCGCCGGGAGGTGAGGGCCACCGCGACGGCTATCCCGGCCAGGATGAAGAGGGCATAGAAGTGGATCTGGAATGGTCCGAGTTGGATGGAGCTGATGTCGGGGCTGGGGATGCTGGCGGGAACGTTCATGGGGTCGTGGTCGTTTCTTGGGTTTTCGGGGCGTGTGGGAGTGTTATGGGTTGGTGGCGTCGCCGAGGACTGGTGTCCAGGTGGCGCCGAAGTCGGGGGAGGCGCTGATGCCGCGCTGGTCGGCGACCAGGATCCAGGGGGACTTGCCGCCGACGGCGCTCAGGGCTTCGGGTGCACCCTCCGCCTGGCCGGTCTGCGTCCACAAGCCGGTTTCTTCTTGCCGCCACAACGCACCGGCGGGGTCGACGCCAACGAGTTCGCCTCCGGCACTGTCATCGAAGATGTCCACAAGCAGCAGGACCGGCGCGTCGGAAACGGTACCGAAGGTACGGCCACCGTCTGAACTTTCGATCAGGCCGTCCGCCGTTGTCGCGATGACCCGATCGGGATCAGACGGGTCTGCTGTCAGGTCCCGGATCGGCACGGTCGCACCCATCGTCCAGGTGGAACCGCTGTCGTCGCTGATCATCAGGGCGCCTTGCTGCGCGTCATACCCGTAGACCCGGAGATCGCCGGTGGGCAGGGGCACCGTGTCGAGGTCATGAAAATCCGTCTGTCCGCCCAGCGATACCGTGTCCCAGGTTTGTGCCTGGTCTCTGCTGGACACCAGTCCGAGGTTTGGTGCCCCGGCGGCAGATTGCTCTGTGGGGTCCGGGTGGCCTGACATGAAGAGCACTCCGGTGGGGGAGACCGTGAACCCCATGGCGTCCGGGGCGCGGCCTCCGATCTGGGTTAGCTTTGTGGCAGCGGGCCGGGCCGCACCCGTGAGGTAGGTATCCGGCAAATTCCCTGTCGGGATTAACCACACGCCTTGGTGGGTTGCCACGTACGTGTTTCCGCTCCTGGGGTCAGCGCCGAGCCCGTGAATGTGCTCAAACGCGGTACCCGGACTCGACGACTCGTCGACCGTGGAGCAGCTGGCAAGGGCCACGGCTGCTCCCGCAGCGATCAGTATCGTGCCGACCAACTGGGACCGGCGCCGCCTAGCCAAGGGTGATCCCTCGTGCGCTCATGAACGGCTCTGGATCGATGCGGGCTCCGTCAACTCGAGTCTCGAAGTGCAGGTGGCAGCCGGAGGATGCTCCGGTGGTCCCTACCAAGGAAATGGTCTGCCCGGCGGAGACCTGCTCGCCGTTGCTGACCAGGATTTCGCTGTTATGGGCGTACCCGGTTTGGACCCCGTTGCCGTGATCGATGAGGACCCAGTTGCCGTAGCTGCCGAGGTACCCGGAGTAGATGACGGTGCCACCCGTTGCGGCTTTGACGGGAACACCGCATCCGGCGGCGAGGTCCGTGCCGTAGTGGAACGCGCCGACGCCGGCGACGGGTCTGTTGGGACGCGGACCGAAGTTGTCGCTGATCCACCCGGACACGGGAAGGGCCCAGCCCTGTCCACTGAGCTGACCCGAATCTGAGCCGGCGGACCCGCTCGATCCGCCCGTGGATGCCTGAGCGACTGTTGCCGCCGCCGCCGCGGCTTCGGCAGCGCGTCGGGCATCCTCTCCCTTGACAAAGTCGGCTTCTGTGGCAGCGCGTCCCTCGGCGAGGACGGCCAGTTGCGCTTGCATGGTGCCCGCGTTTGCTTGCTGCTCAGCCAGCGCGACCTCCACCGCGGCGCTGGCAGCGATGGCCTGGGTGAGGGCAGTCTCGGCTTCCTTGGCCAAAGCGCCAAGTTTGTCTTGGGCGACCTTGGCCTGGTCGGTCAGGGCGGTTGCGGAGTTTCGGTCGGATTCGGCCTGCTCATAGACCGCCGACGACCGTTCCGTGAGTTTGCTCATGGCGCCCAGCTGATACAACAGTGCGTCGGTCTCATCTCCAGCCATGAGGATAGCCAGTGAAAGGTCGGGGCCCCCACTGCGGGCGAGACTTGATGCAAGCCGGCCGGCTTGTTCGCTGGAGAGTGTGGCTTGCGCGCCGGCCTCGTCAGCCTGGGCTTGCAGAGTTGTGGCGCGGTAGGTGGCCTCGTCGAAGGCGCCCTGGGCCTGTTCGAATTCGGTACCGCGCCGCGTGGACTCTTCCTGTGCGGCGGCGACATCGGCTGTCAGGCCGGATATGAGGTTGGTGAGTGTGCTGATCTGTTCTTGTTTGGACGCTTCGTTTGCACGCGCGTTTTCAACATCGGACCAGGACGGGTACTCGGCTGCTGCTGCCGGTTGGGCGGCCCAACCGGCACCGGACACCAAACTGAGGACTAGAGCAGCGGCCGAGAGGGCTTTCAGGTTCCGGCGCGGCAGGCGACGTTGATCGCGTCTAGGGATCGTCATGATGTGCTTACCTTCTCTGTCAGCCAGGCGTATGGGTCTGTGGGGGTGACCCCGTCGAGGAGGATCTCGAAGTGAAGGTGGGGGCCGGTGCTTTGGCCGGTGTTGCCGACGTTTCCCACCAGCTGGCCGACGAGGACGGGATCACCGACGGCCAGCGCGAGGGTGCCTTCCGTCATGTGGGCGTACAGGCTGCTCACGAGGCGCCCGTCGATTATGTGGTCGATGATCGCGTACACGCCCAGTCCGCTGTTGTCAGTGCTGGAGATTTCTCTCACGACGCCATTCGCTACAGCCTGAATCGGGGTATTCACGCCCGGATTCATATCCAGGCCTTTGTGGAAGCTGGAGCATCCATCGCACGGCGGAATCCGAGGGCCAAAGTCAGTAGAGATCGGCACACCAACGAGGAAGGGCCATTGGATCGCAGAGCCGAGATCGTTCGTATAGGTGTTGGCGGTCTGGGCGTAAACGCCCGGGAGCGAGTCCTCAGTTCGCAGCGTCTCCTGGATGGACTGGGACGAAAACGTGTCCTGGGTGACGGTGATGGTCCCGTTCTCCGACGCCGTGACGTTCTGCACTGCCACATCGGATCGCTCAGTGGGCACCGCGAGGGTCTGCGCGTATGGGTTCACGGCGAGGGCTGGCACTGACACGCTGACGGCGAGGAGGGCGGCGAACGCTAAAGCGACCGCGGAGGACAGCTGTTTCCGAAGGGTGACTTTCACACGGCGGGCCGGCCGGCGGGCCGCTGGGAGTCGTCGTTGTGCCCGGCCGCGGCTGTGCGGGTGTTTATCGGCCAAGCGCCGTTGTTTGCGGGAGAGATCGGGTGATGCGGTCATGAAGAGATGGTCCTTGCGATCACAATGGCACGCCCCATCGGTGCCTCAGCGAGGCTGAAGAGAGGGAATCCGAGTTGGGCACGCCGCGGATCGGGGCCGCAATGCGCGGCCCCGATCCTGGTGGAGTAGTTCTACAGGGTGGCGAGGATGTCGTTCATGACAGCAATCTCGGCGGTCTGGCTGTCCACGATGTTCGTGGCCATGTCCACAGCATCCGGGAATTGTCCTTCGTCGATCTCGGTCTGAGCCATCGCGACTGCGCCCTGGTGATGAACGATCATCTGTTCGAGAAAGAGCTTTCCTGCGTCTTCTGACGAGGCGGACTTGAGGGCGTTCATGTCGTCGTCGGACATCATGCCGTCCGTGCCGTGATCCATCTCAGACATATCCATCTCACTGGAGCTGGTGTCATCCATGCCCCAGGCGGTCAGCCAGGATTCGAGCTGCTTGATTTCGGGCTCCTGGGCGTCTTTGATCTCGGTGGCCAAGTCCACGATGCGCTGGTCGATGCCGTCCTTCGCGAGAAGGTCATCGCTCATTTCGACGGCCTGTTCGTGATGGGGGATCATCATCTGGGCGAACTCGACGTCCGCGTCGGCGAAATCGACCGATGAGGCGGAGGACCCCGGGGAGCTGGGGGCGGCGGATGAACCGGTGTCGGTTGTTCCGCCGGCGCAGGCGCTGAGAGTGAGTGCAGTCGCGACGGCCGCGGCAGCAAGGAAGTAGGTACGAGGCTTGGGCATTGTTAATCCATTCAGAGTCAGGCGTAAAAAACCGGTTCGCGATACGGAAGGCGGGCGTCTGTCGACGCGAAGCCGATGCCGGTTTTAGGTGCGACTGATGGAGAGGACGACCAAACTGGGCCGGAAAAGATGAGGTGCAGGGCCATGGAAGACAGAGACGACGCGCCCGCCCGCCTCGAGCAGGCGGCGATACGTGGCCGGGGAGCGGGCGAGAATGATGAGAGCCGCCAGGACTAGCAGGATGGCGCAGGTCATCGCCCACATGGCGCATTCGAGCATGCAGTCGGCGCAGCCCAACAACCCGACCTCGGCGTGCGCCACGAGTGGGATTATCGCGGCTGTCGCCACGACCGCCACGTCAGTTCGGAATTCAGCGCCGCTCGGGATGGTATCGGAATGTGCGGTGGACTCGGCTGCTGCCGACGACGCGATGCCGTGCTCGCCGATCATGGAGTGCATGGCCAGGATGCCCAGCAGCATGGTTGCCAGGACCAGAACCGACGTGAACGCGTGTGCGAGGACGGTCCTGTGGCGACGGCCAGCTACGGAATTGCCGTGCGGGTTCATGTCACCTCCAGTGCCGTTCAAATCAGGTTGCAAACGCGGATACCCCAAAACCGTATCGGCAGTTGACAAAGTTCAGCTGTGAATGCCGGGGCAGATCAGCTGATCTCGGCCGGGTGAGCTTTCAGGCTGGGGGATGTCGTCTGCACTGCCCGTAGGAGCCCACGAAAGCCACGCAGTCGCAGGCTATTGCTCACGACGAAAACCGACGACAGCGCCATGGCGGCACCGGCGATCAGCGGATTGAGCAGGCCCAGCATGGCAAGAGGGATCGCGGCCACGTTGTACGCGAAAGCCCAGAAGAGGTTGGCCTTGATAGTTGACAGGGTGCGCCGAGAAAGCCGGATGGCGTCGGCGGCGGCGACCAGGTCGCTTCGCATCAGGGTCAGATCGCTGGCCTCGATGGCGACGTCGGTGCCGGTGCCCATGGCAATGCCCAGGTCGGCGGTAGCCAGCGCCACAGCGTCGTTCACGCCGTCGCCGACCATTGCCACAACGCGGCCTTCTCGCTGGAGTGCCCGGATGACTTCGGCTTTCTCGGCCGGGAGGACACCGGCGCGAACATCGGAGATGCCGAGTTCTGTACCGACGACACGAGCCACTGTCTCGTTGTCGCCGGTGAGGAGCACGGGCTGCAGACCCAGGCGACGAAATTCCTCGATCGCGGCAGCACTGGTGTCCTTGACAACGTCAGATACAGCCAGGATGCCTTGCGCCTGCCCGTCCCAGGCGACGGCTACAGCAGTCTGACCATGTGACTCGCACGAGGACAGGGCGAGCTTGAGCTCGCTAGGGAGCTCAATGGACCAGTTCTCACTGAGCCAGCTCGGGCGACCCACCAGCACGACCCTTCCATCTACAACGGCCTGCACGCCGAGACCGTCTGTGGATGAAAATGACTCCGGCGTCGGAAGGTTCAGCAGCCGTGCTCTCGCGCCAGTCACGATCGACTTGGCGATCGGGTGTTCTGATCCCGACTCCGCAGCGCCGGCGAAAACCAGGAGTTCCTCGTCGGTGGTGTTTTGAGCCGGATGGACGGCAACGAGGGTCATCTGCCCGGTTGTGACGGTGCCGGTCTTGTCGAGAACGATGGTGTCGACTCGTCGCGTCGACTCGAGAATCTGCGGTCCCTTGATCAAGATGCCCAGTTGAGCGCCCCGACCGGTTCCCACGAGCAAAGCCGTAGGCGTGGCCAACCCGAGCGCACAGGGACAGGCGATGATCAGTGTCGCCACCGCTGCCGTGAAGGCCACCACGGGGCCGGCCCCGACCAGAAGCCAGACAACGAGGGTGCCGAGGGCGAGGGCGATCACGATGGGCACGAAAATGGCGGATACGCGATCGGCGAGTCGTTGCACCTCCGCTTTGCCGGTCTGGGCCTGTTCGACCAAGCGACCCAACTGGGCCAGCTGGGTATCGGAGCCGATCCGTGTTGCCTGGATGACGAGGCGGCCACCGGAGTTCAAAGTGGCGCCGACCACGGCATCGCCCGGGCCGACCTCGACGGGAACGGATTCACCGGTGAGCATGCTCGCATCAACCGCAGAGTTGCCCTCCACGACGGTGCCGTCAGTGGCGATTTTTTCGCCAGGCCGCACCACAAAATGGTCTCCCACAATCAGAGATGACGTCGGCACAGTCGTCTCGACACCGTCACGCAGCAGTGTTGCTTCTTTCGCGCCCAGCTCGAGCAACGCACGGAGCGCGGCGCCGGATTGCTTTTTTGCGCGTGCTTCGAAGTATCTTCCGGCGAGGATGAAGACCGTGACAGCCGATGCGACTTCAAGGTAAATTTCGTGCGCAGCGCCCCCGGGTTCTGTGGTGAGGCTGAAGTTCATGGTCATTCCGGGCATCCCCGCGGTGCCGAAGAACAGAGCGTAAAGCGACCACCCGAGTGCCGCGAGCACTCCCATGCTGATCAAGGTGTCCATGGTCGCTGCGCCGTGCCGCAGGTTGACCCAGGCAGCGCGGTGGAACGGCCAGGCGCCCCAGATCGCGACGGGACCGGCGAGCGCCAGGGCGAGCCACTGCCAGTTGGAGAACTGGAGGGGAGAGACCATGGATAAAACAACGACTGGTGCGGCCAACACTGCGGAGATCACAAGTCGCTGGCGAAGACTTTCGACTTCTTTGTCGGCGTCGGTGGGCACCCCGACCCCGTCAGGCGTGGGGCTAACGGGACGGGGGAGGACGGCACTATATCCGGTCGCCTCAATGGTGGCGATGGCGTCCTCAACGGTCGTCCCGTCTGGAATGAACACGCTCGCCTTCTCCGTTGCGTAGTTGACGGTGGCCTCAACGCCCGTCATTCGATTCAGTTTCTTCTCGATCCGCGCTGCACACGACGTGCAGGTCATCCCTCCGACGACAAGATCGACCTGTACCCCACTCACGGAGTCTCAAGGATCAGTTCGTAGCCTGCTTCATCGATGGCGGCGGCGATTGCCGCCGGGTCGACGGGACTACTGCTGGACACGGTGACCAGGGAGAGGCCGCCGGGTGCGAGGTTAACGCTGATGCTGTCGGTGCCCGCTACTCGACCTATTTCCGTCGTCACGCTCGCGACGCAGTGGGAGCAGGTCATCCCTGCAACCTGGAAAGTGCTTGAGAAGCCCGAGTCAGCCATGGGTGAAGCGTTGGCGACGTCGGGATGTGAGCCATGAGCGCACGCACAGGATGAGTCCGTGAGGCCGAGGTCATTGTCTTTACCAGTGAGCATGATCAGAAGTTCCCTTCGTTGCTGACGGCCGATTCCGTCGCGTTTACCCCTGGGGGGTACATCCGACTATACCCCCTTGGGGTATCAAGCCCCCCAAATTGTTGGAGGCCGCTTTTTCGAGACCGCGGAATCCACCTGCTCGGGACCTTTGTTGACAGGTACCCTAGGGGGGTATAGCGTCGGCCAAGAGGGACGCAGCTGTCGTCCCTGGAACGCGAAGGAAGGGAACTGCCCATGAGCACCGAAGAGGTATCAGCCGTGATGGAGGTTGGCGGCGTGCAGTGGGCCTCATCCAAAGCAGTCGCCGAATCTATGCTGGGCCGCCGCCCTACGTGTCAGGGTGAGTTGAGGCCAGTAGCTCAGAGCAAGTCCGCCGTTTGACGTAGGGCGAGAATCAGGAAGTCCCACCATGTCCAGCCCA
>NZ_JAXCHV010000032.1:0-39238 GCF_035984795.1 Cryobacterium sp. MP_3.1
CACGCTCAACATGGCTACCCCAACCCAACGCCTCGCCGAACTGCTCACCGCAGCCTAGAAACCCGACCCGTTGCATCCACCACTTGACTTTGCCGTCGCTGACGGGGCACCAACTGGCAAGTCAGCCAGGTGCAGGGCGGTGAGTTGCCACTTGAGGCCCGTTCAGGCGCGCCCAGGGGGCACGAACCGGCAAGTCACCACATCGCCGGCTTCGGTGGGCGGCCCAGGCGGGCTTTGGCACGCCGGGCGCGGAGGAGCAGACGAGCTCAGTCGGGGTAGACCGGCTCCGAGCCGCGGCCCTCGGCGATGAGCCGTTCGAGCACCTCGGGACTGGTGGTGTTCTCGCCAAGCCGGTTGGGCTTGCCCTCACCGTGGTAATCGCTGGAGCCGGTGACGGCCAGGCCGTACTTCACGGCGAGCATGGTCAGCCGGGCGGTGGCCTCCGGCTTGTTCTCCCGGTGCCGAAGCTCGAGACCGAACAGACCGGCATCCACCAGGGCGGCGAGCCGGCTCTCTGCCATCACGTCGGCGACGCCACGGGTGGCCGGATGCGCGATCACGGGGACTCCCCCGGCCGCACGCACCAGGGCCACCGCACGTAACGGATCAGGGGCGTAGTGCGGCTGGAAGTAGCCCGCCTCCCAGTGCAGGATCCCGGCGAACGCCTCACTTCGGGTGAGAGCGAGCCCATTGGCGACCAGGGCGTCGGCGATGTGCGGACGACCCACGGTGCCGCCCGTGGTGGTCTGGGCGAGAACGTCGTCCCAGGTCAGCTCGTAGTCGGCGCCGATGCGGGCCACCATCTGCTCGGCACGGGTGAGCCGGGCCTTCCGGATGTGCGCCGTCTCGGCGACGATCCCGGCATCGGACGGGTCGAACAGATAGGCCAGCAGGTGGATGCTGGTGTGGCCGACGCGGGTGCTGAACTCCATCCCGGGGATCAGGGTGATGCCCGCGGTCCGGGCGGCGATCGAGGCCTCTGACCAACCCGCCGTGGAGTCGTGGTCGGTGATCGCCACGGTGCCCAGGCCCGCGGCCGCGGCGGCGCGCACGAGCTGCGAAGGCGTCTCGGTGCCGTCGGAGACGCTGGAGTGGGTATGTAGGTCGATCGGACCCGTGGAACGCCGTTCGACTGCCATTCCCCCATGCTAGTTGGCGCGGGAATACAGCTTGGTCGCCTACAGTGACTCATCTATGCTCTCCACGCTCATTCGCACCATCGTCGTGCTCGCAACCCTGGCCTTCCTCACCGTGCTGGCCTGGCCCGCGATCGCCGGGCTGCAGAACTCCTGGGTCATCGCGCACGCCGTGTCCTTCCGCGGCCTCGCCGTGGCGGTGGCCATCGCCCTGCTGGCGCTGCTGGCGATTCTGCTGCTCCTTGTGCGGCCGCTGCGCGCCACCACGGCTCTGTTGATGGTGCTCCTGGTAATTTTCGGCGCCGTCAATTCCGGCATCCTGCTGCACCGCGGTCTGGGCTCGGATGCGGCGGCGGCCGTGGCGGCGGAGCCCGCCGACGCGGCGGTCACGGTGCTGAGCTGGAACACCCTCGGCGACGCCCCCGGGGCCGCGGCCATCGCCGACCTCGCCCTCGCCGAGGAGGCCGATGTGCTCACCCTCCCCGAGACGACCGAGGAAACCGGTGTGCTCATCGCCGAGGCCATGCGTGCCGCCGGCCGGCCGATGTGGGTGCACACCGTCTCCTTCGACCTCATCTCCAAGGCACGGTCGACGACCCTGCTGATCAGCCCGGACCTCGGCGACTACACGGTCACCTCGGCCGCGGGCTCCGGCCCGCCCGGCAACACCAACGTGCTTCCCACCGTCATCGCGGAGCCCGTGGACGGCGCCGGCCCGACGATCATCGCCGTGCACGCCGTCGCCCCGATCCGGTGGGAAATGGCCAACTGGAGATCCGACCTGGACTGGTTGGCCGAGCAGTGCAGCGGCGGGTCCTCCGGCGGCGACGGCGTGATCATGGCCGGCGACTTCAACGCCACGATCGACCACTTCGCCGGGCGGGCCACCTCCGACGGCGCCGTTCTCGGCGACTGCCGGGATGCCGCCGCAGCCACCGGTTCCGGCGGGGTGGGCACCTGGCCGGCCTGGGCGCCCGCCCTGCTCGGGGCCCCCATTGACCACGTCCTGGCCACGCCAGACTGGCGGGTCGAGCGGATGCGCGTGATCGGTACCGAGGACACCGCCGGCAGCGACCACCGTCCCGTCGTGGCCACGCTGTCCCCCGCCGCCGAATAGGCAACCGGCGGGCTCCAAGCCGGCGAGTGGGACAATGGAGGAATGGCTGACTCCACCGACACCGCACCCGCACCCACCCCGGCCGCTCCGGCCGCCCGCTCGAACGAGAACCGCTCGACCACGCCGGGCTCCGCGGGGTTCAAGGAGTACATCTCCAGCGGCTGGGCCGACCGCGCCGAAACCGTGCCGCCGGCCCGCGAGCAGGCCCCCTTCGCGGCCGCCCGGCGGGAGCGCATCTCCCAGCAGTACCGCGGACACCGCCTGATCGTGCCCGCCGGGCGCCTCAAGCAGCGCGCCAACGACACCGACTACCCGTTCCGCGCCCACTCAGCGTTCGCGCATCTCACCGGTTGGGGCAGCGACTCCGAGCCCGGCGCCGTGCTCGTGTTCGAACCGACCGCCACCGGCCATGAGACCACCGTGTACTTCCGGGAGCGCGCCGGCCGCGACTCCGACGAGTTCTACGCCAACTCCGAGATCGGCGAGTTCTGGATCGGCCCGCGGCCCTCCATCGCCCAGGTCGCCGGCGACCTCGGCATCACCGTGCGCGGCATCGACGGTTTCGCCGACGTGCTCCGCCGCGTCGACAGCGAAACCCTGCTCGTGCGCGAGGCCGACCCGTTCCTCACCGGCCAGGTCGACGACGCACGCCTGCGCAACGCCGCCGAGAAGATGATCACCGGCAACGGCTCTGACGCCCCGTTCAGCATCGAGATCAACCACGAGCACGACGCGGATGCCGGTCTCGCACGCGACCTGTCCGAGCTACGGCTCGTGAAGGACGCCTACGAAATCGGCCAGATGCGCCTGGCCGTGGCGGCCACCGCCCGCGGTTTTGAGGACGTCATCCGCGACCTGCCCCGCTCCAGCACGCACCAGCGTGGTGAGCGTCTGGTCGAGGGTGTCTTCAACACCCGCGCCAGGGCCGACGGCAACACCGTCGGCTACGACACCATCGCGGCCTCCGGGCCGCACGCCTGCATCCTGCACTGGACCCGCAACGACGGCCCGGTTCTGGCCGGCGACGTCATGCTGCTGGATGCCGGTGTCGAGGTGGACAGCTACTACACCGCCGACATCACCCGCACCCTGCCGATCGACGGTTCCTTCACCGATGTGCAACGCCGGGTGTACGACGCCGTCCGCGAGGCCGCCGATGCCGCGTTCCTCGTCGCCCGTCCCGGCGCGATCTTCCGGGAGGTGCACGCGGCCGCGATGGCCGTGATCGCCCGGTACACCGCCGACTGGGGCATGCTGCCCGTCACCGCCGAGGAGGCGCTGCAGCCGGAGAATGGCCAGCACCGCCGTTACATGGTGCACGGCACCAGCCACCACCTCGGCCTCGACGTGCACGACTGCGCGCAGGCCCGTCGCGACATGTACATGGACGGCGTGATCGAGGCCGGCATGGTCTTCACCATCGAGCCCGGCCTGTACTTCCAGCCGGACGACCTCACCGTGCCCGCCGAGTACCGGGGCATCGGTGTGCGGATCGAAGACGACATCCTGATCACCGAGACCGGCGCAGAGAACCTCTCCGCCGGCATCCCCCGCGACTCCGCCGCGGTCGAGGCCTGGATGGCGGCCCTCCAGGCCTAGCCGCCCGGCCCGTCAAGGCGTGACTGTTGCCGATGCGGACAAGTGGTCCCGGTACGCCGGGCGCACTTGTCCGCACGGGCAACAGTTGCGCCGAGCGGGCGCGTCCGCGGGTTGAGCGGGCGCGCCTAGCGGGCGGGGTCGATCGGGCCGGAGACCGGCGGCTGCGGGTCAGCGGGCCCGGCGGCTGGCGGCGCAGACACCGGCGGGGCCGGCTGGCCGTACGCGGGCGGCGCGGTGGGCTGATCGGTCGGCGGGGCGACCGGCGGCTCGGGTGCGGAGCGCGGCGGGTCGGACGGGTGCGGGGCCGCGTTCGGCGCGGGCTCGGCCTGACCGGCGAGCAGGTTGCGGGCCTTGTTCAGCAGCTCCACGTTCACGATCACCTGGTAGTTGCCGGCGATCACCTGCATTGTCGAGGTGAAGTCTTTGCGCCGACGGTTGACGGCATAGCTGACCAGGCCGAAGAGCATGCCGAAACCGGCACCCATCAGCACGGCGGCGAACACGAACGGCAGGCCGGCCGCATCAGGGGAGAAGATGAAGAACAGCAGGCCGAAGAACACCCCGAGCCAGGCCCCGGATGCCGCGCCGGCCAGCGCCACCCGGCCCCAGGTGAGCTTGCCGGTGACACGCTCAACGGTCTTGAGGTCGTTGCCCAGGATCGAGAGCTGCTTCACCGGGAAGTCGGCCTTGGCGAGGACGTCCACGGCCAGCTGGGCCTCGTTGTAGGTCTCGTACGTCGCCACGACCTCGCCCTTGGGCAGAACGGGGTACAGCGCGGCGGCGGCACGACCGCCGAAGGGGCTCTGATTGCTCATGCAGCCATTCTTCCACGCCCACCGGGAATCCCCGATGAGCTGGCTGTGCATCCGTTGGGAGAATGGCTCGATGATCAGCCAAACGGTTGCGCCGCCCGCCCGGGCCCGCACCGTACCGGAGGTGCGGCTCCGCGCATCCGGCACGGCGGTTGTGGAGCCTGCACAAGCTAAGTTATAGGTGTGGCAAACACCAGAGTCTTCGTCGCCCGCCTGGCCGGGTGCAACGTCTTCGACCCCGCGGGCGACCGTGTGGGCAAGGTTCGCGATGTGCTCGTGGTCTACCGAAAAGACGACCCGCCCCGCGTGGTCGGCCTGATCGTCGAAATTCCCGGCAAGCGCCGGGTGTTCGTCTCCATCGGCAGGGTCACCAGCATCGGCAGCGGCCAGATCATCACCACCGGGCTGATCAATGTGCGCCGGTTCGAGCAGCGTGGCGGCGAGGTGCGCGTGATCGCCGAGATGCTCGGCCGTCGGGTCGCGTTCAACGACGGTTCGGGCGAAGCCTCCATCGAGGACGTGGCCATCGAGGAGTCCGCCCAGGGCGACTGGGCCATCAGCCAGCTCTTCGTGCGCCGCCCCAAGACCAGTTCATCGCCCTTCACCAAGGGGGCCACGGCGTTTGCCAACTGGGCCGAGGTCTACGAGAAGGTCACGGCCGGTGAGGCCCAGTCCGCCGAGCAGCTCATCGCCACCTACTCGGACATGAAGCCCGCCGACCTGGCGAACACCCTGCTCGACCTGCCGCGCCAACGCATGTTCGAGGTGGCAGAGGAACTGCCCGACGGCCGCCTGGCGGACGTGCTCGAGGAGATGCCCGAAAGCGAGCAGGTGGGCATCCTCACCCGGCTCGGCGACTCACGCGCCGCCGAGGTGCTCGACCACATGCAGCCGGACGACGCGGCCGACCTCATCGCACAGCTGCCAGAGGAGCGCGGCGAGCACCTGCTCGACCTGATGGAGCCCGAAGAAGCCGACGACGTCAGGTTCCTGCTCTCCTACGCTCCGGACACCGCCGGTGGCCTGATGACCACCGAGCCGATCATCGTCTCGGCCGATGCCACCGTCGCCGAGGGGCTGGCCCTGATCCGCCGGCACGACCTCGCGCCGGCGCTCGGTGCGGCGATCTGCGTCACCCTGCCGCCCTACGAACCGCCCACCGGCCGGTTCCTGGGCATGGTGCACTTCCAACGGATGCTGCGCTACCCGCCGCACGAGCGCCTCGGCACGCTGCTGGACCTCGGTCTGGACCCGGTCACCGCGGATACCTCGGCGGCGGAAGTCAGCCGCATCCTCGCCAGCTACGACCTGGTCTCCGTTCCCGTGGTGGACGAAAACCACCGACTCGTCGGGGTGGTGACGATTGATGACGTGCTCGACTACCTGCTGCCGGACGACTGGCGAAGTCACGACGACGGCGACGAGGTACGCAAACGTGCCACGGCCAGAACCCAGCTGGTAACAGGAAGCATCCCGCTGCCGGGAGTACGGAGGCACGGCAATGGCACGCGCTAACAAGAGCGAACTGCGCCTCGACACCCCCAAGGGCCTGCGCACCACCAACCTCGTCGGTCGTAAGCGCAACGGGCGCAGCAACGACAGGTTCGGCCGGTTCACCGAGGCGATCGCCCGCGGCATGGGCACGCCCTGGTTCCTGCTGGGGCTGAGCGCCCTCGTGGTCTTCTGGGTCGGCTGGAACACCCTCTCCCCCGAGGGCCTCCGTTTCGACTCCATCGAACTGGGCTTCATCGCGCTCACCCTGGTGCTGTCTCTGCAGGCGTCCTACGCGGCACCGCTGATCCTGCTCGCACAGAACCGGCAGGATGACCGTGACCGGGTGCAGTTCGAACAGGACCGTCAGCGCGCCGAACGCAACCTCGCCGACACCGAGTACCTCGCGCGTGAGGTTGTGGCGCTGCGCTTGGGCATGAAGGACCTCGCCTCGAAGGACTTCCTGCGCGCCGAGCTGCGCGCCCTGCTCGACAACCTCGACCAGCGCGACGAACAGGAACGCCGCGAACGCGAGGCCGCCAGGGACCGGGACAGCCGAGAGCTGGAAAGCCGGGAGCGGGAAGCCAGTCCCCGCGACAGTCGGGGCACCGCCGAGCGCACCGCCCCGCACGAGGTACACCCGTTTGACTGAGCCCGCCGACCTGGTGCGCGGCGCTCTGACCCGCGTCATCGACCCGGAGATCCGCAAACCCATCACCGAACTCGACATGGTCTCCGGCGTCACGATCGACGCCGACGGCGGCGCGACGGTGAGCATCCGCCTCACCATCGCCGGCTGCCCCGCGGCGACCCGGATCGAAACGGATGTGCGCGAAGCCACCGAATCGGTCGTCGGCGCGGGCCTGGCCCGGGTGCTGGTCTCGGTGATGACGCCGGAGCAGCGCCGCGCCATGACCGAGAAGCTGCGCGGCGGTCAGGGCGCGCGCAGCCTGCAGTTCTCCCCCGACTCGCTCACCCGGATCTACGCCATCACCAGCGGCAAGGGCGGCGTGGGCAAGTCCACCGTCACCGCCAACCTCGCGGTGGCCCTCGCCGCGCGGGGCCTGCGGGTGGGTATCGTCGACGCCGATGTCTACGGCTTCTCGATCCCCGGGCTGCTCGGCCTGGTCACCCCGCCGGCGACCCCCGGCGGTCAGCCCGGAATGGTCAAACCCACCCAAGTCGGTGACATGATCCTGCCGCCGATCGGCTTCGACGTGAAGGTCATCTCGATCGGCATGTTCGTCGACGACACCTCGGTGGCCGTCGCCTGGCGCGGACCGATGCTGCACCGCACCATCACCCAGTTCCTCACCGAGGTCTACTTCGGTGATCTCGACATCCTGTTGCTCGACCTGCCGCCGGGCACCGGCGACATCGCCATCTCGGTGGGCCAGCTGCTGCCGCACGCCGAGGTCATCGTGGTCACCACGCCGCAACCGGCCGCGTCCGACATCTCCGAACGAAGCGGCGCCGTCGCCAGGCAGACCGGCCAGAAGATCTACGGAGTGATCGAGAACATGTCGGGGCTGATGCAGCCGGACGGCACCCTGCTGGAGATCTTCGGCGCCGGCGGCGGCGCCGACGTCGCCGCCCGGCTCTCGGCGGGCCAGGACAGCCCGGTGCCGCTGCTCGGCCAGGTGCCGCTCAGCGTGGCCCTCCGCAGCGGCGGCGACACGGGACTGCCCGTGGTGCTCGGTGACCCCGCCGACCCGGCCGCCGAGGCCATCCAGGCCATCGCCGCCACGCTGGCCACCAGGGGCCGCGGCCTGGCCGGGCTGAGCCTGGGCATCAGCCCGCGCTGAGCGCGCCCCGCCGGTTGTCGGTAAGCCTGTCTAAACTGGCCAGCATGACTGCGCCAACGCTGACCGCAACCGCCCCGGCACTCCCGTTCACCGTCGAACTGGCCCGTGACATCTGCTCGACCACGGGTGAGACCGTGGGCGTCATCGGCCCGTTCATCGGCACAGAGCTGCACGCCCTGCCGGTGAGCAGCACCGTCGACGTGGCGGATGCGTACGCTCGCGCCCGCCTCGCCCAGATCGGTTGGGCCCGCGCCGGTTTCGCCCACCGCCGGGCGGTGCTCCTGCGCGCCCACGACCTGCTGCTCGCCCGCCGGGAGAGGCTCCTGGACACCCTGCAGACCGAGACCGGCAAGACCAGGGGGCAGGCGTTCGAGGAGGTCTTCCAGGCCGCCGGCGTCACCCGGTACAACGCCCTGGCCGCCCGCCGGGTGTTGGGCGGGCAAACGCGCCGCTCCGGCCTGCCGGTCCTGGTCACCACCAGGGTGCGCTTCCGGCCCAAGGGCGTCGCCGGGGTCATCACGCCGTGGAACTTTCCGCTGAGCCTGGCCGCGATGGACGTGGTGCCCGCGCTGGCCGCCGGCTGCGGGGTCGTGCAGAAGGCCGACAACCAGGGGGCGCTGAGCATCCTGCTGCTGCGCCGTGCGTTCATCGACGCGGGCGTGCCCGCCGACCTGTGGGCCGTGGTGACCGGCGACGGCGCCGAGATCGGCGGGGCCGTCACGGCCGGCGCGGACTACGTCTGCTTCACCGGGTCGACCGCCACCGGGCTGCGGGTGGGCACCCAGGCGGCGAGCACCCTCACCGGCGCGTCGCTCGAACTGGGCGGCAAGAACCCGATGATCGTGCTCGACGACGTCGACCCGCACCGCGCCGCCGCCCAGGCCGCCTACGCCTGTTTCTCCTCGATGGGTCAGCTGTGCGTGTCGATCGAGCGCATCTACGTGCAGCGCGCGGTGTCCGATCAGTTCCTACGCGAGTTCGTCACGGTCACCCGGGCCCTGATCCTCGGTTCGGCGCTGGACTACAGCACGGATGTGGGGTCGCTCACCTCGCAGGCGCAGCTCGAGCGGGTCACCGAACACGTCGCCGACGCTCTCGCCCACGGCGCCACCGTGCAGGCCGGCGGGCGGGCCCGGCCCGACCTCGGCCCGTATTTCTTCGAACCGACCATCCTCACCGGGGTCACCCCCGGCATGCTCTGCCACGCCGGCGAGACGTTCGGCCCGGTGGTGGCGGTGTCGGTCGTCGACTCGGAGCAGGAGGCCATCCTCGCCGCCAACGACAGCGACTACGGGCTCAACGCGTCGGTGCTCAGCGGCTCGGCCCGGCGTGGTCTGCGGGTCGCCGAGGCGCTGGAGGCCGGCAGTGTGAACGTCAACGAGGGCTACCGTGGGTCGTTCTCCGCCGTCGACGCCCCGATGGGCGGCGTGAAGGACTCCGGTCTGGGCCGTCGCAACGGACCGGAGGGCTTGCTGCGCTTCGTGAACCCGGTCACCATCTCCCGGGCCACGGGCGCGCTCACCCTGCCCGTCACCGGGCGGGAGTTCGGCCGCATGGTGACCCCGATGCTCCTCCTGGCCCGCACCCTCAAGACGGCCAGGCGGCGTTAGCCGCCCGCCGCCGACGCGGGTTGCCCCGCGGCGGACGAGTTGCCCCGGCACAGCCGGGCAACTCGTCCACAATGGGGCAGGTCGCGAGAGGACAGTTAGTTGTTGCCGTCGTTGCCGGTGACGTGCACCGCATAGCCCCAGCAGCCGGCATCCGCCCAGTGGTAGTAGTCGCCGCCGCCGGTGTCGCCGTCCAGGGCGAGGGTGAACCCGGCCTGCAGTCCAGGTTCGACGTCTCCGAGCCTGGTCATGTCGACACCCGCGAATTCACCGTCGACGGTGTGCCTGACGGCGTGCCAGTCGTAACCGGCCTCTGCCATGCACTGGGTGATCAATCCGTAGAAGTACTCGTACTCAGCGGGGGTATCGGGAATGGCATCGGGGTTGGGCGTGCGCACCTCGACGACGTTGCCGTCGCCCTCGGCACCGCTGCCGGATGCGTCATCGCCGATCGCTTCGTCGCCGGCGGTGCCGTCGGTGTTCGTCGTCTCGTCCGCCACGACGACCTCGTCGGGGGTGTCCGCCCCGGCACCCGTCGCCGGCGCGGCGGCGGTCGGTGTCGCTACCGGCGCGGGAGCCGTCGACGGCGTCGGCGATGGCGTGACCCTGGCGGTCGGAGCCGATGCTGCTGCCAGCACGTTCGTCGTGGGCCGCGAATCCTGCCCGGCCGCGTAGGCCGTCGCACCCACCGACAGCACGGCGACCCCCGCGACGATTCCCACCATGATGAGACGGCTACGTGTATTGCGCATGATGCGACCTTCCCCCGGGGTCTTCAGCACCACGGTGCCGCCCCACTCTCTCTGGCAAGGCTACGCCTGGTCCACGCCGGAGAGCGCTCCACGACTCCCCCCTTCCGGGGCGACCGCGCGATGCAACTCGCGAGTTGCTCCCGTGCGGACGAGGTGCCCCGGCGCACCGGGGCACCTCGTCCGCAGCAGGGCAACTCGGCGGCGCTAGGTAGCCTCGGAGTCGAACGGCGCGGGTCCGGTCAGGGCGCCTTCCCTGGCACGCTTCCGCTGCAGGTAGGCGCTGTCGGGGTTCGGGCCGGTGCGGCCGACCACGGCGGACTTGCCCTTCACGGGCTCGTCCTCGATGAGGGCTTCACGGATGATCCGGCGCGGGTCATACTGCCTGGGGTCGAGTTTCTTCCAGTCGACGTCGTCGAATTCCGGACCCATCTCGTCTTTCATCCGGTCCTTGGCGCCATTGGCCATGTCGCGAAGCTGGCGCACCAGCCGGCCGAGTTGGGCCGCATAGTGCGGCAACTTCTCGGGTCCGAGGAGGAAGACGGCGATGATCCCGATGAGCAGGAGTTTCTCGAACGTCAGACCGAACATGCCCTCAGAATATCCCCCCGGCGAGGCATCCCCGAACCACGGGTCGCACAGCCGTAGTCTTGACCTAATCATCTACTGGAGTTGCGGAATGTCTGACAAAGATCTGAATTGGAAATTCGCCGACGACTCGGTGGTGGAGAGCGACGCCCTGGCACGAGCCCGGCAGCAGTCCCTCGAGCTCGGCATCGACGCCATCGCCCCCTCGGTGGGCGCGCAGTCGGCCGTCATCGCCGCGGCGACCGGAGCCCGCAGCATCCTCGAGGTCGGCACCGGTGCCGGCGTGTCCGGCATCTGGCTGCTCACCGGTGCGCCCGGTGCCACCCTGACCTCGATCGACATCGAGGTTGATCACCTGCAGCACGCCAAGGCCAATTTCCACGAGGCCGGCATCCCCACCAACCGGGTACGCCTCATCACCGGACGCGCCGCCGAGGTCCTGCCGCGCATGAACGAGAACTCCTACGACATCGTGTTCGTGGATGCCGACCCGCAGTCGGTCATCGAGTACGTCGAGCACGGCCTGCGCCTGGCCCGGCCGGGCGGCACCGTCCTGGTGGCGCACGCGCTCTGGCGTGGCCGGGTGGCCGACCCTGTACAGCGCGACGACGTCGCCACCGGCTTCCGCACCCTGCTCAACGAGATCGCCTCGTCCAAGGCCGTGATCAGCGCGCTCTCCCCCGTCGGCGACGGCCTGCTCCAGATCACGAAGCTGCGCGCCTAGCCTCGCTCCGGATACAGCAATCGGCTGTGCGGAGAACCGCACAGCCGATCAGCTGAAAACCTGTCTTACAGAATTACTACACGGCCGGGGCAACTACGCCCGCGAGCGCATCGTGAAGCTCCTTGGCTTCTGCGTCGTTCACAGAGACGACGAGCCGACCCCCACCTTCGAGCGGTACACGCACGATGATCAGGCGCCCCTCCTTTACAGCCTCCATTGGTCCGTCTCCGGTCCGTGGCTTCATGGCCGCCATGAACTCCCCTTCCATTCGTAGTCTGTACTCCTATTATCGACCATTCGGCCGTCAGACAGTAATTAGGGCGGGGTCCAATCCGCTCCGTCCACGCCCCAACAGAGCAAAAGCCAGCCCCACTGGGCGCAGATCAACGCCAGTGTGACCACAACGCGGTACACGGCGTTTCGCGGCGTGGCGAGCGCGCCGAGCAGCGGGAACATCGGCATCAGCAGCCTGAACACACTCGATTGCGGAAAGAACACCGCGAGCAGGTAGAGCGCGTACGAGGCCACCCAGAGCCGCAGGTCCACACCCAGGCTCTTCACCGCCGGCGAGAACATCACCAGTGTGAAGGCGACGATCAGTGCGACAACGGCGATGATGCCCAGAGGCGACCCCAGCCACCACACCCCGCTCTGGAACCAGGCCGCAAACGGCACCAGCTCCTGGTAGCCGATGTACGCCGACCGCCAGGCCAGTTCGGTGTCGGTGTACGCGGTGACGGACCCCGTCACCAGCCAGGCGATCCCCGGCCAGGCCAGGCCCATCACCCCACTGAAAACGGCCACGAAAGAGGCGGTGACCGCTTCGCGCACCGGGAACGGGTCGCGGGCGCGGCTGTACCAGCGGTAGCCGACGTGCAGGGCCAGGAACAGGGCGAACGCCAGCCCGCTGGGCCGGGTCAGGGCCATCACCGCGATCACGGGCACCAGCACCAGGTAACGCCGCTCCAGCAGGAGCAGCAGGGCCAGGGTGAGCAGCAGCAGGTGCATCGACTCGGCGTAGCCGAACTGCAGCAACGGCGAGAGCGGGGCGACGCAGAACAGCAGCACCGAGAACAGCGCCGTTGACGGCGTCTGCACCCGCCGCATCAGCCGGTAGAACAACAGCGCGGTGCCGAGGCTGCAGACCACAGATACAAACACCGCCACCGGCGCCCACGGGGCCCCGGTGACCAGCATCAGCACCCGCACCACCGCCGGGTAGCCCGGCATGAACGCCCAGGCGTTCTCGCCGACGTGACCGTCCGCGGTGACCGGCAGCACCGCCGGGTAACCGCCGACACCGACGATGTTGTACCAGAGGCCGTCCCACATGGTGGCGAACGCCGTATAGCCGGGCCTGGCCGTCGTCCAGGCGTTCTGACCCTGCACACTCGCCAGCACCAGCACCAGCGAGGTCGTCACCACCCTCGAGGCCAGCCAGATCGCGACAACCTTCAGCCACCAGGGCACCAGCCGGTACCGGGCCCGCCACCGGGCCGGCAGGGCACCGGGGAGACCCCGGCGGACCGGGCGGACCGGCGAGCGGGTCGGGGTCATGGTCAGCCGATGGGCGCGGTCAGCCAGGCGCGCAGGGCGTCCTCGCAGTCGGTGATCTGGGTCAGCGCCACCCGCTCGTCATCGGCGTGCGCCTTGAGCGGGTCACCGGGGCCGTAGTTGACGGCCGGGATGCCCAGGGCGGAGAACCTGGCGACGTCGGTCCAGCCGTACTTGGGGCGCGGCTCCGCGCCGACGGCCTCGAGGAACTTGAGCGCGAGCGGCGCGTCCAGGCCGGGGCGGGCGCCCTCGGCGAGGTCGACCACGGTGATGTCGAAGCCGGCGAAGAGGTCTTCCAGGTGCGCCACGGCCTCCGCGGCCGTGCGGCTGGGCGCGAACCGGTAGTTCACGTGCACCATGCACTCGTCGGGGATGACATTGCCGGCGATGCCGCCGCTGATCCCCACGGCGTTCAGGCCCTCCCGGTAGACCAGGCCCTCCACCTCCACCTCACGCGGGGTGTAGCCGGCGAGGATGTCCAGGATCGGGGCGGCCTTGTGGATGGCGTTCTCGCCAACCCAGGCGCGGGCGGAGTGCGCCCGCTTGCCGAAGGTGCGCACCTCGATGCGCACGTTGCCGTTGCAGCCGCCCTCGACCTGGCTGTTGCTCGGTTCGCCGAGGATCGCGAAGTCGCCCTCGAACAGGTCGGGACGGTTGGCGGCCAGCCGGCCCAGCCCGTTGAGGTCGGCGTTGACCTCTTCGTGGTCGTACCACATCCAGGTCACGTCGACGCTGGTGTCGGCGAGCTCGGCGGCGAGTTTGAGCTGCACGGCAACGCCGGCCTTCATGTCCACGGTTCCGCGCCCCCAGAGGTAGTCGACGTCGCCGTCGGTCTCGAACCGGGTGGGCAGGTTGTCGTTGAGCGGCACGGTGTCGATGTGCCCGGCGATCACCACGCGCTGGGCACGGCCCAGGTTGGTGCGGGCCACGATGGTGTCACCGTCGCGGATCACTTCCAGGTGCGCGGAGCCGGCCAGGGCGGCCTCGATCGCGTCGGCGAGCGGCGTTTCGTTGCCGGACACCGACTCCACATCGCAGAGGGCGCGGGTCAGCTCGATCGACGAGGCAGTCAGGTCGAGGGCGGGAACGGACGGGTCTATCGTTCGGTCGGAAGGCACTGTACCAATCTACGGCTACTAATCTAGAGCCATGGTCACCGCCCCTCCCCCCGCAGAACAGACAGTCGCCGCCACTCACGCCTGGGGGTATGGCCTGGCCACGATCGCCGGTGACGGCACCGTGCTGGACACCTGGTTCCCGGCGCCGAAGCTGGGTGCGCTGCCCGCCGACCGCGACCGGTGGATCGTGCCCACCGAGCTGGAAGAGGCCGCCGGCCCCGACGCCCGCCGCAACGTGCGTCTCGAGGCCGTCACCGTCGAGATCGACCTGCAGGCGCCCCCCGCGAGCACCTCGGATGCCTACCTCCGTCTGCACCTGCTCTCGCACCTGCTGGTCAAGCCGAACACGCTCAACCTCGACGGCATCTTCGGCCACCTGCCCAACGTCGTCTGGACCAACGCCGGCCCGGTGCTGCCCGCCGACTTCGATCGTCTGCGGCCGTCTCTCCTGCGCCACGGCATCGCCGCCACGGGCCTGGACAAGTTCCCGCCGCTGCTCAACTACGTCTCCCCGGAGCGGGTGCGCATCGCCGACGCCTCCAGGGTGCGCCTGGGTGCCTACCTGTCCCCCGGCACCACCGTCATGCACGAGGGCTTCGTGAATTTCAACGCCGGCACTCTGGGCGTCTCGATGGTCGAGGGCCGCGTGTCGCAGGGCGTCGTGGTCGGTGACGGCGCCGACATCGGCGGCGGCGCATCCATCATGGGCACGCTCTCCGGCGGCGGGACCCAGCGGGTCACCATCGGGGAGCGCGCGCTTCTCGGCGCCAACTCGGGCATCGGCATCTCGATCGGTGATGACTCCGTGGTGGAGGCGGGCCTGTACGTCACCGCCGGCACCAAGGTGGTGCTGCTGGATGCCGCGCGCACGGCCGACGGAGCCCCGCGCACGGCCAAGGCCAAGGACCTCTCCGGTGTGCCGAACCTGCTCTTCCGCCGCAACTCCCTCACCGGCGCGGTCGAGGTGCTCCCCCGCACGGCCGGCATCGTGCTGAACGCCGCCCTGCACGCTTGATCACCCGCCACCGGTGAGAAAAGCCCCAAGAATCCGAGATTCTTGGGGCTTTTCTCTGAGCTCGCGAGCCTAGCGCTGCGGGTAGTCGCGGGCGACCGAACCCGTGTACAGCTGCTGCGGGCGGCCGATCTTGGTGGTCGTGTCCAGGTTCATCTCGCGCCAGTGCGCGATCCAGCCGGGCAGCCGGCCGATCGCGAACAGCACGGTGAACATGCGCGGCGGGAAGCCCATCGCCTTGTAGATCACGCCGGTGTAGAAGTCGACGTTGGGGTAGAGCTTGCGCTCCTTGAAGTAGTCGTCGTTCAGCGCGATGAACTCGAGCTCCTTGGCGATGTCGAGCAGATCGTCCTTGACGCCGAGGGCCTCGAGTACCGCGTCGGCGCTCTCCTTGACCAGCTTGGCGCGCGGGTCGTAGTTCTTGTAGACCCGGTGGCCGAAGCCCATCAGGCGCACGCCGGCTTCCTTGTTCTTGACCCGCTCGACGTATTTCTGCACGCCTTCGCCGGAGGCCTTGATCTCGTGGAGCATGGTCAGCACGGCCTCGTTGGCGCCGCCGTGCAGCGGGCCGGAAAGAGCGTTGATGCCGCCGGAGACCGACGCGAACAGGTTGGCCTCGGTGGAACCGACCAGGCGCACGGCCGAGGTGGACGCGTTCTGCTCGTGGTCTTCGTGCAGCATCAGCAGACGTTCGAGCGCCTTGCTCACGACGGGGTTCACCACGTACGGCTCGGCGAGGGTGCCGAAGTTGAGCTTGATGAAGTTGTCCACGAAGCTCAGCGAGTTGTCCGGGTACAGGAACGCGTGGCCGATGCTCTTCTTGTGCGCGTATGCGGCCATCACGGGCAGCTTGGCGAGCAGCCGGATCATCGACAGTTCGACCTGTTCGGGATCCTTGGGGTCCAGGGAATCCTGGTAGTAGGTCGACAGCGCGGAGACGCCGGCCGAGAGCACCGACATCGGGTGCGCGTTGTGCGGCAGGGCGTCGTAGAAGCGGCGCAGGTCTTCGTGCAGCAGGGTGTGCCGACGGATGCGGGTGTCGAACGCGCTCAGTTCGCTTGCGCTGGGCAGTTCGCCGTAGATCAGCAGCCACGCGGTCTCGAGAAAGCTGGAGTTCTGGGCGATCTGCTCGATCGGGTAGCCGCGGTAGCGCAGGATCCCGTGTTCGCCGTCGATGTAGGTGATGGCTGACTTCGTCGCCGCCGTGTTCACGAATCCGGAGTCGAACGTGGTGTAGCCGGTCTGCTTGGTCAGCGTCGCGATATCGATGCTGGACGGGCCGTCGGTGCTACCCAGGATCGGGAACTGCGCCGTGCCCCCCGGGTAGGTCAGAGTGGCCATCTGCGGACCCGGTACGGGCCGATCGATGAACTGCGGCTCATTGGATGGTGTTCGCTGCGCGACGTCGCTCACGGCGCCTCCCTGGATTTCAAAGCCTTGCGGCTGTTGGTCTGTGGTGGTCCGCCGCAGCACGCTCGTGGTGCTTGGCAACGATAACCCGCTTACAGCCTATTCCGCCGAGGGGCATACTGTTGCATCCGCCAAGATCGACCAGAGTCCATTGGCCCTAGGTCACAGCCGATTTCGCACGGGGCGCGCCGAGCTTTCCGGTCCGCAGCCGCCCGCCGACCCGACCCCGCGACTCAGCGGGTCTGGCGGGTCAGGCCGAAGTGATAGGCCTCGTCGAGCACCTCGATCCAGGCGCCCACCCCGGCCTCGGCCGGCAACCGCACCCACTCGCGCATGGTGCGCCGGCCCATCACGACGGGCCGGCCGGTGTGCTGGGAGACCAGCTGGCGGACCCGGGATTCCGGAACCTTGGCGACGAGGTCGCCGTTGCGGCCGATGAACGCGAAGACCTTCTCCTGCACCTTCACACCGTCGCCGTTGAAGATCTTTCCCCGCGTCACGGGCGGATGCGCGGGAAGCTCGGACACGAGCGCGTACAGCGCCCCGACGCTCACGCCGTAGCTGTCCTGAGGAGCGCTGTCGTCGACCGGATGCGCGGTGTCAACCATGCCATCAGCCTAGGCAGGCCGCCGCCGGTGTCCAGCCCCGGCAATGGAGCCGGGTCAGGCCGCGGCGAAAGCCCGCAGCCGGTCGGCGGCGGCGTTGATGCGCTCGTCGTCGGCGGTGAGTGAGAACCGCACGTGCCGGGGATAGAAGTCGCCGTAGAACGGGCCGGGACCGGCCAGGATGCCGAGCTCGGCGAGCTGCCGGATCGAGTCCCAGGCGTCGACACCGGCGGTCGCCCAGAGGTACAGGCCGGCCTCGCTGTTCTCGATGCGGAATCCCGCGGCGACCAGCGCCGGCAGCAGCACCTCGCGGCGGGCACGGTAGCGCTCGCGCTGCACCCTCACGTGCTCGTCGTCGCCCAACGCGGCGACCATGGCCGCCTGCAACGGGGCGGGCAGCATCAGACCGGCGTGCTTGCGCACGGTGAGCAGACGGCCGAGCACATCGCTGCTGCCGGCGGCGAAGGCGCCCCGGTAGCCGGCCATGTTGGACTGCTTGCTCAGCGAGTAGATCGCCACGATGTTGCGCAGGTCCCCGTCGGTGACGCGGGGGTCGAGGATGCTCGGGATCGGCTCCGCGTCCCACGGGGCTGCCCAGCCGAGTTCGGCGTAGCACTCGTCATTGACGATCACGGCACCGAGTTCGCGGGCGCGGGCCACGGCGGCGCGGAGCACCTCGACGGGCAGCACCCGCCCATCCGGGTTGCCGGGGCTGTTCAGCCAGATCAGCCGCGTCGTCTCCGGCCACTCGGCGGGATCATCGGAGGGGAACGCATCCGCCCCGGCCATGGCCGCGCCGATCGCGTAGGTGGGGTAGGCGGCGCGCGGGTGCACGATGGTGTCGCCCTCGCCGATGCCGATCATGAACGGCAGCAGTGCCACCAGTTCCTTCGAGCCGATGGTGGGCAGCACGTTCTCCCCCGCCAGCCCGGTCACACCGCGGCGACGGGCGTACCAGTCGATGATGGCGTGCTGCAGCGCCGGGGTACCGGTGGTCTGCGGGTAGGCGTGCGCATCCGTCGCGGAGGCCAGGGCGGCCTGCACGACAGGCGGGGTGGGGTCGACCGGGGACCCGATCGAGAGATCGACGATGCCGTCGGCGTGGGCCCTGGCCTGCTGCGCGAACGGCAGCATCGCATCCCACGGGTACTCGGGAAGTGGTTTGAGCACCTTTAGTGCTGAACCTGGGGCGGGAGCACCGAGATCACCGGGTGGTCCTTGGCGATGACGCCCACCTTGGCGGCGCCGCCGGGCGAGCCGATGTCGTCGAAGAACTCGACGTTGGCCTTGTAATAGTCCGCCCACTGTTCGGGCAGGTCGTCTTCGTAGTAGATGGCCTCGACCGGGCAGACCGGTTCGCAGGCTCCACAGTCGACACACTCGTCGGGGTGGATATAGAGGGAGCGTTCACCCTCGTAGATGCAGTCGACGGGGCATTCGTCGACGCAGGCGCGATCCTTGACGTCCACGCAGGGCAAGGCGATGACATACGTCACAGTGGCAGGATTCCCTTCACGAACAGAGTTATCAGTCTACGCCGTCGGCCGACGGGCGGGAATTCGGGGCCACGCGATGACGAGGGCGGCGAACAGCGCGGGCGCCATCGACCAGACCGTGCCGGGCACCCCGGCGGGCACCAGCACCGAGCCGCCGGTGCTGCGGAGCGACAACAGGAACACCGTGGCGACCAGACCGATCGCCGCTGCGAGGACCACGAGCCTGTCGTGCACAACGAGGCGCAACCCGAGCAGGAGGGTGCCGCTGGCAAGTAGTGCCAGGGTCAGGCCGACAGGGATCGTCACGGAGCCCAGTTCGATCGTGGTCTGGTGCGCCACGGTGCCGAGAACACCGAAGAGCGCGCCGGCGCAGAGAGCCATCAGAACGGCCAGCAGCCTGGATCCGACCGTCGGCGCCTCGAGCTCGGCCGGCTGGGCGGGGCCGCTGCCTCTGGCATAGGTTTCGGTGCCGGTGACGAGGGCCTCGGTGCCGTCGTCAAGACGCACCACCCGGCCGTCCAGCCGCCATCGGCCAGGGTACGCGGCCAGGGCCGCCAGTTTCTGGTCAATGTGGTCACTGACGTCGATCGCGGTGAGCCGCACGCCGGGAACCGCCGAGACCCTGCTGCTGAGGAACACCGGCACACCCTGCGCGCCGGCCGCGTCGACGGCTGCCTGGCGCAGGGCCGGGTCAACGGCGGCGGCCACGACGGCGGTGGCGTGTGCTTGAGCGAAGGCTTCGACCAGCACCGCACGGCGCTGCGCACCCTGCGGCTCGCCGGCCAGGACCCGCCACTGGGCTGGGTCGGTCTCACCGAGTGCCACCCGGGCGGCTGCCACATCCGCTGCGCCGGCGGATGCCGGAGCCGGCACGGATGCGTCGCTGTCATCCGGCGTCGCCGACCCGAAGAGCACGGTGACGTCGGCGCCGTCATCCAGGAGCCGGGCGATGGTGCCGCCGGTGTGCAACGATTCATCACCGGGCGCGTCGAGCACGAAGACCACCCGTTCGCCGTTCCCGGACATAAGCATGGGTGACTCCTGAACAACGTGGACGAGCGCGGTCGGCAAGACGTGCTGCGGCACCGGGGCCGCTGACAAATCTTAGCTGGACACATCCGGCGTTCCTACGTAGAGTGGATGGGTAAGGTAAGCCTTACCAATTGTTGGCCCCATCACCCCACCCACAACAACCGGGAAGCACTGTGCTCGCAAACTACCTGATCGGCCTGCGCGAAGGGCTCGAAGCCGCGCTGATCGTGACGATCCTGATCGCCTACGTGGTCAAGATCGGCCGCCGCGACGTTCTCCCCCGGATCTGGGCGGGCGTCGGCCTCGCCGTCCTTCTCGCCCTCCTGTTGGGCGCCATCCTCACCTTCGGTACCTATGGCCTGAGCTTCGCCGCGCAGGAGACCATCGGCGGGCTGCTCTCCATCATCGCGACGGGGCTGGTGACCTGGATGGTGTTCTGGATGCTGCGCACCGCCCGCGACCTCAAGGGGCACCTGCACGGCAACATCGACAAGCACCTCACCGGCACCGGCATGGGCCTGGTCCTGGTCGCGTTCCTCGCTGTCGGCCGCGAGGGCATCGAAACGGCCCTGTTCATCTGGGCGGCTGTGCAGGCCACCGGAGCGACCACGCTTCCGCTGGTCGGGGCGAGCCTGGGCATCCTCACCGCGGTCGGCCTGGGCGCCCTGATCTACTCCGGCATGCTCAAGATCAACCTGAGCAGGTTCTTCACCTGGACCGGTGCCATCCTCATCATCGTCGCCGCCGGAGTGCTCTCCTACGGGGTGCACGACCTGCAGGAGGCCGGCATCCTGCCCGGACTCAACGCCCTCGCGTTCAACGTCTCCGCCGTGATCCCCCCGGACAGCTGGTACGGCACCCTGCTCAAGGGCACCCTCAACTTCTCGCCGGCCACCACCTGGCTGGAGATGTTCGCCTGGATCGCCTACGTGGTGCCCACCCTGACCCTCTTCATCGTGAAGAGCCGCCAGGCGAAGCCGACGCCGTCCGCCGCACTCCCCCAGACCGCCACCGCGGTTGTCACCCACTGACCCCACGCCCCGCACCGCCTCCCTTCTAAGGACCCCCATGCGAGCCCGCCTCCTCCCTCTCGTCGCCGCCTCAGCCGTCGGCCTGCTTGCCCTCACCGGATGCGTCGCCAACGCCACCGGCGGCGACTCGGCCCAGGCCGCCCTCACCGTCGACAGCAGCGCAGATGCCTGCACGGTGTCGGCCGCCGAGGCGCCGTCCGGCAACCTCAGCTTCACGGTCACCAACTCGGGCGACCAGGTCACCGAGTTCTACCTGCTCGCCGAAGACGGCCTGCGCATCGTCGGCGAGGTCGAGAACATCGGCCCCGGCCTCAGCCGCGACCTGGTCGTGCAGCTCATGCCCGGCCGCTACGTGACCACCTGCAAGCCCGGCATGGTCGGTGCGGGCATCGACCAGAAGGCCTTCACCGTCACCGACTCCGGCACCGACGTCACGGTGGATGCCGACCTGGACGCCCGCATCGAGGTCGCCAACACCAACTACGCCGCCTACGTGCGCGATCAGGTCGCTCAGCTCCTCACCGGCACCCAGGCCTTCGCCGACGCCTACCTGGCCGGCGACGATGACACCGCCCGCGCCCTGTACGCCCCCACCCGCGCCCACTGGGAACGCGTGGAGACCGTGGCGGAGTCGTTCGGTGACCTCGACCCGCAGCTGGACCTCCGTGAGGCCGACCTCGAGGAAGGCCAGGAGTGGACCGGCTGGCACGCGATCGAGAAGGACCTCTGGCCCGCCGACGCGGAGGCCGGCTTCGCCGCGTACACCCCCGAACAGCGCCAGAACCTGGCTACCTTGCTCGTCGCCGACACCACGACGCTGAACGAGAAGGTGCAGGATCTGGACTTCACCCTGTCCCAGCAGACCAACGGCGCCATCGGCCTGCTCGACGAGGTCGCCACCGGCAAGGTCACCGGCGAGGAAGAGTTCTGGTCGCACACCGACCTGTGGGACTTCCAGGCCAACATCGACGGCGCCAAGGTGCTCTACGCCGGGGTGCGCGACATCCTGCTCGAGGAAGACGCCGACCTGGCCGCCGATCTCGACAGCGAGTTCGCCGAGCTGCAGAAGCTGCTCGATGCCCAGCGTGTCGGCGAGGACTTCACCCTCTACACCGACCTCACGCCCGCCGAGATCAAGGCCTTCGCCGACCAGGTGAACGCCCTCGGCGAGCCGCTGAACCAGCTGACCGCCACCCTCGTGCTCTAACATGACCGACGCCACCAGCTCCGATTCCCCCGCCGCAGACGGCCCCGCCACCGGCCCGGTTCCGCAGGCACCCCGCGGCCTGTCCAGGCGCGGTCTGTTCGGCCTGGCCGGCGTCGGGGTGGCCGGCCTCGGGCTGGGCGTCGCCGGCGACAGGGCCGCACTGGCCGTCGCTGCGTCCTCTGCACAGACCAATGCCGGCACCGTCTACCCGTTTTATCAGGAGCACCAGGCCGGCATCGTCACGCCTGCCCAGGACCGGCTGCACTTTGCCGCGTTCGACGTGGCCGACGGCACCACCCGCGCCGACCTCATCGAACTGCTCCAGGACTGGAGCGTCGCGGCCGCCGCGATGACCGCGGGCCGGGATGTCGGCGACTACGGCTCGGTCAGCGGCCCGTACGACGCCCCGCCGGAGGACACCGGCGAGGCCCTAGGCCTGCCGCCGGCCGGCCTGACCATCACGTTCGGGTTCGGGCCCACCCTCTTCCAGACCGCGGCCGGCGTGGATCGCTTCGGCCTGGCCGCCCGCCGACCGGCCGAGCTGGTCGATGTGCCGCACTTCCCCGGCGACATGCTCGAGGAGACCCGGAGTGGCGGAGACCTCTGCATCCAGGCCTGCGCTGACGACCCCCAGGTCGCCGTGCACGCCATCCGCAACCTGTCCCGCATCGCCTTCGGGCGGGCGGCGATCCGCTGGTCCCAGCTCGGCTTCGGCCGCACCTCGTCCACGAGCACCAGCCAGGCCACCCCGCGCAACCTGTTCGGGTTCAAAGACGGCACCGCCAACATCAAGGCCGAAGAGCCGGCCGCGGTGACGGAACACCTCTGGGTCGGAGCCTCCGACGGGCCCGCGTGGCTGACGGGCGGGTCCTATCTCGTGGCGCGGCGCATCCGGATGACCATCGAAACCTGGGACCGCACCAGCCTGCGCGAGCAGGAGACCGTGATCGGCCGCAACAAGGGCGAGGGTGCGCCGTTATCCGGCGGCACCGAGTTCACCGAACCCGACTTCACGCTCGCCGGGCGCGCCGACCAGCCGTTGATCGACACCGCGGCGCACGTGCGGCTGGCTCATCCCAGCCAGAACGACGGCATCCGGATCCTGCGCCGCGGCTACAACTTCGTGGACGGCAACGACGCCCTCGGTCGCCTCGACGCCGGGTTGTTCTTCATCAGTTTCCAGCGCACCCCCGTCAGCTTCACGGCCGTGCAGCTGAACCTGGCCCGCCACGACGCCCTCAACGAGTACATCCGCCACGTCGGCTCCGCCCTCTTCGCCGTCCCGCCCGGGGCCGCCAAGGGCTCGTACGTGGGCGCGCCCCTCTTCGCCTGACACCCCGCGAACTGTGACTCAAGCACCTGAAATCGGTGTTTTTGGGGCTTGAGTCACAGTTCGCGGCAGGGATCAGGCCGGGGCTACCGTGTAGAGCACGCCGTCGGGAGTGCCGGCGATGGTCACGATGTGGGTGCCGTTCTTCAGGGCGACCACGCCGACGTCGCCCACGTTGGCCGAGGCGCTGGTGTCGGGCACGAAGCCGGCATCGACGAGCTTCTGCTCGGCGTCGGCCAGCGGGTCCGCCGCACCGGAGGCGACGGTGACGACCCAGCCCTGGTCGCCGTTGGTGGTGTTGCCGGCGCCGAACTTGATCTCGCCGTCGATCAGGGGGATCTCCGCCGGCCAGCCGTCGGGCAGCGCGCCGCCGAGGCTCACGTCGCCGTCGGTGGCTCCCTGCACGGCGCCGTTCACGGCATCCTGCACCTGCGCGTCAGAGCAGCCGGCCAGTGCCGGAGCCACGGCCAGCACCGCCGCCAGGGCCAGGCCCATCCGCAGCGGCGACATCTTCGTCTTCAATCCAGGGGTCATGGGGTCCTCACGGTGCGGGGTTCCCGCTTGAGCGGGAACGACTGACAAAAAACCGCAGGCACCCCGTGCCGGAAAACCGGAACAGGATGCCTGCGGTCAGATCAAGCTGCGAACTAGTTCGCGTCCTGCTTCTTCAGGCGCGACACGTTGCGCTGACGAGCGGATGCGGCGAGCTCGACCTTGCGGATACGAACGACGGCGGGGGTGACCTCGACGCACTCGTCTTCGCGGGCGAATTCCAGGCACTGCTCGAGGGTGAGCTGCTTGGACGGCGTCATCGACTCGAAGGTGTCTGACGTGGACTGACGCATGTTGGTCAGTTTCTTTTCCTTGGTGATGTTGACGTCCATGTCGTCGCCGCGCGAGTTCTCGCCGATGACCATGCCCTCGTAGACCTCTTCGGTCGGGTTGACGAAGAACTGCATGCGCTCCTGCAGGGCGATGATGGCGAACGGCGTGACAACACCGGCGCGGTCGGCGACGATCGAGCCGTTGGTGCGGGTGTTGATGGTGCCGGCCCAGGCCTCGTAGCCGTGGAAGATCGCGTTGGCGATACCGGTGCCGCGGGTGTCCGTGAGGAACTCGGTGCGGAAGCCGATCAGGCCACGCGAAGGAACGATGAATTCCATGCGGACCCAGCCGGTGCCGTGGTTCGCCATGTTCTCCATACGACCCTTACGGGCGGCGAGGAGCTGGGTGATCGCACCGAGGTACTCTTCGGGCGAGTCGATGGTGAGGTGCTCGTACGGCTCGTGGATCTTGCCGTCGACGCGCTTGACGACTACCTGCGGCTTGCCGACGGTGAGCTCAAAGCCTTCACGACGCATCTGCTCGACCAGGATGGCGAGAGCGAGCTCGCCACGGCCCTGGACTTCCCAGGCGTCCGGACGGCCGATGTCGAGAACACGGAGCGAGACGTTACCGACGAGCTCCTTGTCGAGACGGTCCTTGACCATGCGGGCGGTGAGCTTGTGGCCCTTGACCTTGCCGATGAGCGGCGAGGTGTTGGTGCCGATGGTCATCGAGATGGCGGGGTCGTCGACCGTGATGGTCGGCAGCGGGCGCACGTCATCGGGGTCGGCGAGGGTCTCACCGATGGTGATGTCGGGGAAACCGGCGACGGCGACGATGTCACCGGGGCCGGCGCTCTCGGCCGGGTATCGGTCGAGGGCCTTGGTGATCATGAGCTCGGTCACGCGCACGTTGGAAACGGTGCCGTCGTGCTTGACCCAGGCCACGGTCTGGCCCTTCTTGATGGTGCCCTGGAACACGCGCAGCAGCGCGAGGCGGCCGAGGAACGGCGAGGAGTCGAGGTTGGTGACCCAGGCCTGCAGCGGGTGCTCATCGTCGTAGACGGGAGCGGGGATGTGCTGGAGGATCGCTTCGAAGAGCGGCTCGAGGTCGTCGTTGTCGGGCAGCGAGCCGTTCTCCGGCTTGGTGAGGCTGGCGGCGCCGGCACGGCCGGACGCGTAAACGACGGGCACGTTGAGGACCAGGTCGAGGTCCAGGTCGGGCACGTCGTCGGCCATGTCGGAAGCGAGGCCGAGGAGCAGGTCCTGGCTCTCTTCGACGACCTCATCGATACGGGCGTCGGGACGGTCGGTCTTGTTGACCAGGAGGATCACGGGCAGGTGCGCCTCAAGTGCCTTACGGAGCACGAAGCGGGTCTGCGGCAGCGGGCCCTCGGAAGCGTCGACGAGGAGCACAACACCGTCGACCATGGACAGGCCGCGCTCGACCTCTCCACCGAAGTCGGCGTGGCCGGGGGTGTCGATGACGTTGATGGTGATGGGGCCGTCAGTGGCGTGGATGCCCTTGTACGAGATCGCCGTGTTCTTGGCGAGGATGGTGATGCCCTTTTCGCGCTCGAGCTCGTTGGAGTCCATCGCACGCTCTTCGGTGTGCGAGTGCTCGGCGAACGAGTTCGTCTGCTGCAGCATCGCGTCGACCAGCGTCGTCTTGCCGTGGTCAACGTGGGCAACGATTGCAACATTCCGGAGGTTATTGCGGGTAGCAATCGCCATAAAAATAGATCCTTACGAAGAATGGATGCCGCGTAAAATCGCATGCGGCGCAGAGTGGATGAGTGGGATCTCTATGGACCCAAGGGTCTATCCTACCGCATTCGGCCCGCCTCGCGTCGGGCGAGTATCGATCGCTCCTGTATACAGTGCGTTGCCGGCACCTGAACAGCCGGCAAACGCTGCCCACCCCAGACGACGACTGCCCCCCGGCGCAGGCCGAGGGGCAGTCAGTTCATCCGCGGACCCTAGCGGCCGAACTTGAAGTTACCGCCGGGGATGGCGGCGAGCAGCTCCTGCGTGTACGCCTGCTGCGGGTTGTCGAACACGTCGTCAGTCGACGCGGCCTCGACGATCCGGCCCTTCTGCATCACGCAGACGTTGTCGGCCACGAGGCGCACGACGGCGAGGTCGTGAGTGATGAACAGGTAGGTCAGTCCCAGCTCGGTCTGCAGCTCGGTGAGCAGGTTCAGCACCTGCCCCTGCACAAGAACGTCGAGGGCCGAGACGGCCTCGTCCAGCACGAGCACGTCGGGCTTGAGTGCGAGCGCCCGCGCGATGGCGATGCGCTGGCGCTGACCGCCGGAGAGCTCACTCGGGTACCGGAATCGCGACGACCACGGCAGCGAGACCTGGTCGAGGAGTTCCTTGACACGCTCCTGTCGTTCCTTCGCGGTGCCGACGCCGTGCGCGAGCAGCGGCTCCGCGATGGTGTTGCCCACGCTGTACTGCGGGTCGAGGGAACCGTACGGGTCCTGGAAGACCGGCTGCACGCGACGGCGGAACTTGAGCAGTTCCTTGCCCTTGAGCCCGGCGACGTCCTGACCGTCGAACTCGATCGAGCCGCTGGTGATGCTCTCCAGCTGCAGCACGAGCTTGGCGACTGTGGACTTGCCCGAGCCGGACTCACCCACGAGGGCCGTGGTGGTGCCCTTCTGAATACCGAAGGTGACGCCGTCGACGGCCTTGAGCTCCTCGCTGCGCAGACCCTTCTTGCGGATCCGGTACACCTTGGAGATGTTGTCGATCGAGATCAGGTCCTTCACGGGCGCGAGGCTTTCGCGTTCGGCAGCCCTGGCGACCAGGGTGTCGTCCAGCGAACCGCCGCCGTAGATGCCGGAGTCGCCGACGGACGCGTGCTTGGCCGACTGGATACGCCGGGAAGCCAGGCTCGGTGCCGCAGACACGAGCCGCTGCGTGTACGGGTGCTGCGGGTTCGCCAGGATCTCCTGCGAGGGACCGGACTCGACGACCTTGCCCTTGTACATCACCACGAGCTGTTCGGCGCGCTCCGCGGCCAGGCCCAGGTCGTGCGTGATGAACAACACGCTGGTGCCGTAGTCGCGGGTCAGGGTTCCCAGGTGGTCCAGGATCTGGCGCTGCACGGTGACGTCGAGCGCCGAGGTGGGCTCGTCGGCGATGAGCAGCTTCGGCCGGGCGGACAGGCCGATGCCGATCAACACGCGCTGGCGCATGCCGCCGGAGAACTGGTGCGGGTACTGCTTGAGTCGGTCCGCAGCGTCGCTGAGTCCGGCTTCCTGCAGCACCTGGATGGTGCGGGCCCGCGCTTCCTTGCCCTGCGCGAGTCCGTTGGCCTTGATGGCCTCCTCAACCTGGAAACCGATGTTCCAGACCGGGTTGAGGTTGGACATCGGGTCCTGGGGCACGTAACCGATCAGGTTTCCGCGCACCGCCTGGATGTCTTTGGGGCTGAGCTTGGTGAGGTCGCGGCCCTCGAAGAGCACCTGGCCGCCGGTGATCTTGCCCGCGCCGGGGAGCAGGTCGATGATCGCCTGCGCCGTGGTGGTCTTGCCGGAGCCCGACTCCCCCACGATGGCGAGGGTCTGGCCGGAGTACAGGGTGATGTCCACGCCGCGCACGGCCGGAACGAGGCCGCGCTGGGTCTGGAAACCGACCTCGAGGTTGCGAATCTGCAGCAGGGGCTGCTCGTCGCTCTCGACGCCCTCTGGGTTGGTGTCTGTCAGTGTCTGGCTCATCGAAGCGCCCTCGCCTTCGGGTCAAGCGCGTCGCGCAGAATGTCGCCGAGCATCAGGAACGCGAGCACCGTGATGGACAGGGCGGCCGCGGGGTACAGGAGCACCTGCGGGTTGGTGACAAGGGATGTCTGGGCCTGGCTGATGTCGTTACCCCAGGACATCACGCTGGTCGGCAGGCCGATGCCCAGGAACGACAGGGTCGATTCGGCGACGATGAACGTACCGAGTGACACCGTGGCGATCACGATGACCGGGGCGATCGAGTTGGGGATCACGTGGCGCAGCAGGATCCGGAACTTCGACACACCGAGAGCTGTCGAGGCCATCACATAGTCGGAGTTCGTTGCCGACAACACCGCGCCGCGCATGATGCGGGCGATCTGTGGCCAGGCGAAGATCGACAGCACGAAAGCCACCGAGGTGGGCGTCGCGGCCGGAAGCACCGACATCAGCACGATGGCGCCGAGGATGGTCGGGATGGCGAAGAAGATGTCGCCGACGCGGGAGACGATGGCGTCGAGCCAGCCGCCGTAGTAGCCCGCGAGGGAGCCGAGGATGACTCCCATGAGGGTGACGAGTCCGGTGGCCAGGAGGCCGACTGTGACCGAGGCCCGGGTGCCGAAGATGGTGCGCGCGTACACGTCGCAGCCCTGCCGGGTGAACCCGAACGGGTGACCGGCTTCCGGTCCGCCGTTGCTGTTCGCCAGCTGGCAGTCGAGGTTCGGCGACACCGAGGTGAACAGTCCGGGGAACAGGGCGACAAGGGCGATGATCAGGATCAGCACTGAGGAGATCCAGAACATCGGCCGGCGGCGCATCGAGTCCCAGGCATCCGCCCAGGTGCTGCGAGCCTTCTGCGACTCGTCGAGACGGTCAATCGGGGCTACCGGGGTGTCTTCCAGCTCCGCGACGAAGTGGGCCTGGCCACTCTTATTTGGCATAACGAATCCTTGGGTCCAGAGCTGCGTACAGCAGGTCGACGAGCAGGTTGGCGAGCACGAAGATGACCACCATGACGGCAATGAATGACACCACTGTGGTGCTCTCGCCGAGGACGATCGCCTTGTACACGGTGCCACCGACGCCGTTGATGTTGAAGATTCCCTCGGTGATGATCGCGCCGACCATGAGCGAACCGAGGTCGACACCCAGGAACGTCACGACGGGAACGAGGGAGTTGCGCAGCACGTGCACCGTGACCACGCGGCGCCTGGAGAGGCCCTTCGCGGTGGCGGTGCGAACGAAGTCGGCGTTGAGGTTGTCGGCGACGCTGGCGCGGGTGAGGCGCACGATATAGGCGAAGGACACACTGGCCAGGACCAGTGCGGGGAGGATGAGTTCGCCCCACGGAGCCTCACTGCTCACTGTGGTTCTGAACCAACCTAATTGCACGCCGAAAATGAGCCTGAACAGGAAGCCGAGTACGAAGGTCGGCACGCTGATCAGGAGCAGGCTGACCACGAGGGCGCTGGCGTCGAACCACTTGCCCTTGCGCAGACCCGCGACGAGTCCGACGAGGATGCCGGCGAAGGCTTCGAACACGAGGGCCAGCATGGCCAGGCGGAAGGTGATCGGGAACGCCCCGGCCATCACGTCGCTGACCGGTCGTCCGGAGTAGGTGGTGCCCAGGTCGCCCTGGAAGAAGTTGCCGATGTAGATCAGGTACTGCTGCAGCAGCGGCTTGTCCAGGTTGTACTGGGCTCGGATCTGTTCGATCACGCCGGGTGCCGGCGGACGGTCGCCGTACAGCGCCGCGATCGGGTCGCCCGGTAGGGAGAAGACCATGAAATAGATCAAGAATGTCGCCCCGAAGAAGACGGGGATCATTTGGAGGACGCGCCTGCCTGTGTACCACAGCATCAGGTGAGCTCCGAGAATCTTTTATGCATGAGGATCGCAATCACTGAATGAGTCTAGTCAGTGCAATGTCCGGGGCTTGACGCCCCGGACATTGCACTGCGGGTGGAACTAGGAATTAACCCTTGGTGATCTGGTAGTAAAGCGGGACGGAATCCCAGCCGAACACCACGTCGCTGACGGTGTCAGCCCAAACGCCATTGACGTTGGAGTACCACAGCGGGATGGACGGCAGGTCCTTCAGCAGAACCTCCTGTGCAGCCTGGTACTTGGCGGTTGCGTCCTCGACGGTTTCAGCCGCGGCGCCTTCCTTGAGGAGGGAGTCGAACTCTTCGCTCGAGTAGTCCTCGTAGTTCGAGCCGGCACCGGTCTGGTACAGCGGAGCGAGGAAGTTGTACATCGACGGGTAGTCGCCCTGCCAGCCGGCGCGGGTTCCACCGGTCAGTGCGTCGTTCGAGCGGTCTTCGAGTGCTGCGGCGAAGGTCGGGTACGGCTTGCCGGTCGCGGAGATGCCCAGCGTGTTGACGACGCTGTTGATCACGGCGTCGACCCAGGCCTGGTGGCCACCGTCGGAGTTGTAGGCGATGTCGAACGTGGAGTCGCCGTACGGTGCGATGGCGTCAGCCTTGGCCCACAGCTTGACGGCCTCTTCCGGGTTGTATTCGAGAACTTCGGCGCCTTCGAGCTGGTCGGAGTAGCCGTCGATGACGGGAGAGGTGAAGTCGGTTGCCGGGGTACGCGTGCCCTGGAAGATGACGTCGGTGATTTCCTCGCGGTTGATCGACATCGAGATCGCTGCACGACGCAGCTTGCCCTCTTCGCCGCTCCAGTGCTCGAGGTAGTACGGCATGTTGAAGCCCTGGAAGATGGCTGCAGCCTGGTTCACCGAACGCTCGCCGAATTCGGCCTCGTAGGTTTCGAACGCGGAGTCCGGAACAGCGTCCAGCACGTCGAGGTTGCCGCCCTGCACGTCCGCGTACGCGGCGTCCTGGGTGGAGTAGAACTTGATCTCGAGTCCACCGTTGACGGGCTTGCGCACGCCGTCGTAACCGGGGTTGGTCACGAGGCTGATCTTCTCCTCGTGAACCCAGGCACCCTCGCCATCGAGCATGTACGGGCCGTTGCCGATCGGGTTTTCACCGAAGGCGGCCATGTCGTCGTACGCGGCGGACGGCAGCGGCATGAAGGCCGTGTAGCCGAGGCGCAGCGGCCAGTCGGCCTCGGGCGAAGCGAGCTCAACCGTGAAGGTCGTGTCGTCGACGACCTTCAGGCCGGTCAGTTCGGAGTCAACCTCGTAGTCGAAACCCACGATGTCGTCGAAGAAGTAGGAGGCGCTCTGGGCGTTGCTGAAGAGCGCGCCGTAGTTCCAAGCGTCCACGAAGGACGAAGCCGTGACGGGCTCGTCGTTGGTGAAGGTCCAGCCCTCTTCCAGCGTGACGGTCCAGTTGGTAGCGTCGTCGGACTCGATCGACTTGGCGACCTCGTTCTCGATCTCGCCGTCAGCGTTGTACGAGACCAGACCCGCGAAGATCGACGTGGCGATCTTGCCGCCGCCGGTCTCGGTGGTGTTGGTCGGGATCAACGGGTTCTGCGGCTCGCTGCCATTGGTGCTGACAACTGCGGACGAGTCGCCGGCCGAAGTGGCCTCTTCGTCGTTCGATGTCGCGCAACCCGAAAGCGCCAGAGCGCTCACCGAAATGAGCGCGAGGGCGCTGAGGCCCATGCGGGATCTCTTCAAAATTCCTCCTGTGCAAAGGTGAAGGCGCCGCCGTGGCCGAAGCCCGTAGCAGCGCGCTAGTTATCAAAACCCTAGGTACGTCAGGCGCCGGGAGCAAAACCTGACGGTAAACGTTACACAGCAGTAATGAAAGACGCACGATTCTTGCGCCTCACACCGATTTCGCGGTTTTTTCTGCGAATCCTGCGAGGATCTCTCACGAAGCTTGGGACCAAGGTCCCTCCGGCGCATGCAAGCGTTTTCAAATCCCGCCGACCTAGGACGAATTAGCCCGAAAACACGCGCGCGAGCGCCGAGGGCGCAAAATAGAGGAATGCCGACCACCCCGCCCGAACAGCCCGCCACGCTCATCTTCGACGGCGACTGTGGGTTCTGCACCACCGCCGTGCTGTGGCTCCAGCGCACGCTGCCCCGGGTGCCGGCCACCGCGCCGTTCCAGTGGACCGACCTCGCTGCCTTCGGTCTCACCGAGCGGCAGGCCAGGAGCCGAGTGTGGTTCGTCGTCGCGGGTCGGCGCTACGGCGGTGCTGCCGCGGTGGCAGCGTTGTTGCGTGGCCAGCCGGTCGCGGCGCTGCGGGTGCTCGGTTGGCTCGCCACGGTGCCGCCGTGGTCGTGGGCGGCCGCGGCCGGTTACAGCCTCGTGGCCCGCTACCGCTATCGGTTGCCGGGCGGCACCCCTGCGTGCCGGATGCCGAGCGCGACATGAGCGGCCAGTCCTCCGACCCGGCCGGTCCCCCGGCCCCCTCTTCGCAAGCCCGCTCCCCCTCAGCGGTCGCCGATACACCGGCGTTATCGAGGGTTCGGCTGAAGTGGGAGATCGCGATCGTGCTCGGGCTCTCGCTCGGCGCCTCCGCCGTGTACTCGATAGTGTCGATCATTTCCCGCCTCACGTCCGAGGTCGCGCTCGGCGATCAGTCGGCGACCATCAACGGGTCGCAGTCGACGCGCGAGTGGCTGGACTTCACCTACCAATTCCTCGGCATCGTCTTCACGCTGTTCCCGGTGGCCCTGGTGCTCTACCTGCTCTGGCGGCCCGGGCAGAGTGGCTTTCGTCGGCTCGGGGTGGATTTCGCCGAGCCGCGCCGGGATCTGCTCCGCGGCGGCGCATTGCTGCTGCTGATCGGCATCCCGGGCCTCGGGCTCTACCTGGCCGGCCGCGCGCTGGGCTACACGGTGGCCGTGGTGCCCTCGCCGCTGGACACCTTCTGGTGGACGATCCCGATCCTGGTCTTGTCGGCGATACGGAGCGCGCTGAGCGAAGAGCTCATCGTGGTGGGCTACCTGTTCACCCGGCTGCGCGAGTTGGGTTGGAACGCCTGGACCATCATCATCTCGGCAGCTCTGCTGCGCGGCAGCTACCACCTCTATCAGGGCATCGGGCCGTTCGTCGGCAATGCCCTGATGGGAGTGGCATTCGGTTGGTGCTACCTGCGCTGGGGCCGGGTGATGCCCCTGGTGATCGCGCACTGGGTGCTCGACATCGTCTCCTTCGTCGGCTACCCGCTCGCCCTGCTCTGGTGGCCTGCGCTCCTCGCCCCGACAACGTAAGCCGCGGGAGGCCGGGTTACTCGAACGCCTCGGGCGGCGGGCAGGCGCAGACCAGGTTGCGGTCGCCGTAGGCGTTGTCGATGCGGCGCACCGGCGCCCAGTACTTGTTACGGATGAGGGTGCGCACCGGGTAGACCGCGGTTTCGCGGTCGTACGGATGCGTCCACTCCCCCTCGATCACCGACTGGGCGGTGTGCGGGGCGTTCCGCAGCGGGTTGTCGTCGGCCGGCCAGGTGCCGGCGGCGACGGCATCCGCCTCGGCCTTGATGCCGATCATGGCCTCGATGAACCTGTCGATCTCGCCGAGGTCCTCGCTCTCGGTGGGCTCCACCATCAGCGTGCCCGCCACCGGGAAGCTCATCGTGGGCGCGTGGAAACCGTAGTCGACGAGGCGTTTGGCCACGTCGTCGACGGTGACCCCGGTGGCCGCGGTGAGCGGGCGGAGGTCCAGAATGCACTCGTGCGCGACCAAGCCGTTGTCGCCGGCGTAGAGCACCGGGTAGTGGCCACTGAGCTGTTTGGCCACGTAATTCGCGGCGAGCACCGCGGCGCCGGTGGCCTGCTTGAGCCCGTCGGCGCCCATCATCCGCACGTAGGCCCACGAGATGGGCAGGATGCTCGGGCTGCCGTAGGGCGCGGCCGAGACGGGTCCGCCACCGTGGACGACTGTTTCGGTACCCGTGCTGCCGAGCAGGTAGTGCTCATCGTCCTGCGCGAGCGGGTGCCCGGGCAGGAACGGGGCCAGGTGTGCCTTGGCCGCGACCGGTCCGACGCCGGGTCCTCCCCCGCCGTGCGGGATACAGAAGGTCTTGTGCAGGTTCAGGTGCGACACATCGCCGCCGAAGTCACCGAAGCGAGCGAAGCCGAGCAGCGCATTGAGATTCGCGCCGTCCACATAGACCTGGCCGCCGGCGGCGTGCACCGCGGCGCAGATCGTGCCGACCTCGTGCTCGTACACCCCGTGGGTGGAGGGATAGGTGATCATCAGCGCGGCGAGGGTCTCGGCGTGCAGCGCGATCTTGGCATTCAGGTCGTCGAGGTCCACATTGCCGAGCTCGTCGCAGGCCACGACGACGACGCGCATGCCGGCGAGGACCGCGGAGGCGGCGTTGGTGCCGTGGGCGCTGGACGGGATGAGGCACACCGTGCGGTCCACGTCACCGTTGGCGAGGTGGAAACCGCGGATGGCGAGGAGACCTGCGAGTTCGCCCTGGCTGCCGGCGTTCGGCTGCAGCGATACGGTGTCGTAGCCGGTGACGTCGGTGAGCCAGGTTTCGAGCTGGCGGATGAGCTCGAGGTAGCCCTCGACGTCGGCGCGCGGCGCGAACGGGTGCAGTCCGCCGAACTCGGGCCAGGTGACGGCCTCCATCTCGGTGGCGGCGTTGAGCTTCATGGTGCAGGAGCCCAGCGGGATCATGCCGCGGTCCAGTGCGTAGTCGTAGTCGGCGAGGCGCTTGAGGTAACGCATCATGCTCGTCTCCGAGCGGTGCGTGTTGAAGACGGCGTGGGTGAGGTAGTCGCTGGTGCGGGCCAGGTCGTCGGGCAGCCGGCTGTCGGAGTTCGCGACGAAGGCGAAGTTGCGCGATTCCGGGCCGCCGAAGGCCTGGGCGACCCGGTGGATGTCGGTGTGCGTGGTGGTCTCGTCGACGGAGACCCCGACGGTGTCATGGTCCACCAGCCACAGGTTGACGCCGAGGTCCCGCGCGGTGTCGACCACGGCCTGGGCCCGGCCGGGCACGCGGGCCTGCAGGGTGTCGAAGAAGTCGGCGTGAACCAGCTCGATGTCGAGGTCCTCGAGGTAGCCGGCGAGCCGGTCCGCGTGCCACGCCACGGTGCCTGCGATCTTCTTGAGGCCATCCGGCCCGTGGTACACCGCGTACATACCCGCCATGACGGCCAGCAGCACCTGGGCGGTGCAGATGTTCGAGGTGGCCTTGTCACGGCGGATGTGCTGCTCGCGCACCTGCAGCGACAGCCGGTATGCGGGGTGGCCGGCGGCGTCGACGCTCACTCCCACGAGGCGACCGGGCATCTGGCGCTCCAGACCCTTGCGCACGGCGAGGTAGCCGGCGTGCGGTCCGCCGAAGCCCATCGGCACGCCGAAGCGCTGGCTGGTGCCCACGGCCACGTCGGCGCCGAGTTCGCCGGGTGAAACGATCAGAGCCAGCGCGAGCAGGTCGGCGGCGACAATGGCGAGGGCCTTGTTCTCGTGTGCGAGCGCGATCACCCCGGCGGGGTTCCAGACGCGGCCGGAGGCTCCCGGGTACTGCACGAAGATGCCGAAGTAGTCGCCGAGGTCCTCCGCGGAGGTGTTCTCGTCCAGGGGCAGCACGGTCAGTTCGATTCCGAGCGCGTGCGCGCGGTTGCCGAGCAGCGCATGGGTCTGGGGCAGCGCATCCGCGTCGACGATGAACCGGTTAGACGGAGACTTGGAGGCGCGGCGGGCCAGCAGCATGCCCTCGACCACGGCGGTGGATTCGTCGAGCATCGACCCGTTGGCGGTGGCCATGCCGGTGAGATCGGCGACCATGGTCTGGAAGTTGATGATGGCCTCGAGGCGGCCCTGGCTGATTTCCGGCTGGTACGGCGTGTACGCGGTGTACCAGCTCGGGTTCTCCAGAACGTTGCGCTTGATCACGGCGGGCGTGATCGTGTCGTAATAGCCAAGCCCGATCATCGAGCGCTTCACGGTGTTCTTGTCGGCCAGGGCGCGCAGCTCCTGAATGGCCTCTCGCTCGGTCGCGGCCGGCGGCAGGGTGCTGTCGCCGCGGGTGCGGAACTGCTCGACCTGGATGGTGGCCGGAACGGCGGCGTTGACGAGCGACTCGACGCTGTCGTGGCCGAGGACGGCCAGCATGCGGGACTGCGCGTCGGCATCCGTGCCGATGTGACGCTGAGTGAAGGGCTGCGACATGTGGGGAAGGCTCTTTCCGGGGTCTGTTTCGGTGGTGCTTATTCGCCGGTGATGGCGGTGTATTCGGCGTAGCTGAGCAACGCAGGGAGGGCCTCGAAGGTGATTTTGATGAGCCATCCCTCGCCGAGCGGGTCGCTGTTGACGAGCTCGGGGCTGTCGACGACGGCGTCGTTGATCTCGGCGACGGTGCCGTCGATGGGGGCGAAGAGTTCACCCACCGACTTGGTCGACTCGATCTCGCCGACGACGGTGCCCGCGGCAAGGGCGCTGCCCACCTCGGGGAGTTCCACGAAGACCACGTCACCGAGCTTGTCGGCGGCGTATGCGGTGATGCCGACGGTGGCGGTGTCGCCGTCGACGAGCACCCACTCGTGCTCTGCGGTGTACTGGAGTTCGGTCTTGTCTGCCATGGGGTTCCTCTCAAGGGGATGATCACGGGGTTGATCAGTATGGGGGGCGATGCGCGCTGGGCGACATCGGGTGAGCGGATGCCCGGAGCCGGGCCATCCGCTGGCGTGGGCTACTTGCGGCGCTTGTAGAACGGCAGCGCGATGACCGTGGCCGGCGCGCGGGTGCCGCGCACGTCGATGAACACCTCGGTGTCGAGTCGGGCCAGCGCCGGCGGCAGGTAGGCCATGGCGATCGGGTAGCCGAGCGTGGGCGACAGCGCGCCACTCGTGATGACGCCCTCCGCTTCGGTGGCGTCGGTGCTGCGGAAGATCCGGTAACCGGCGCGGCCGGCACGCTTGCCGGCCGAGACCAGGCCGACGAGCACAGGCGCATCGCCGGACGGACCCTCTTCGCTCGCGGTACGACCCACGAAGTCGGTCGGCTTGGCGAGGTTGACGACCCGGCCCAGGCCCGCCTGGGCGGGGTACGTCGAGGTGGTCAGCTCGTGGCCGTAGAGCGGCATGCCGGCTTCGAGGCGCAGGGTGTCGCGGCTGGCGAGCCCGGCCGGAACCAGGTCGTGCGGCACACCGGCGACGACGATGGCGTCCCAGAGAGCCAGGGCGGCGGCGGCAGGCAGGTAGATCTCGAAGCCGTCCTCGCCGGTGTAGCCGGTGCGGGCGATGAGCACCGGCGTGCCCGCGAACGTGGCGGTGAGGGCGCGGTAGTAGCGGAGGCCCATGAGGTCGCCGTCGATGGTGAGCCCGGCGGTGGACTGCACGATGGCGAGGGCGTTGGGGCCCTGCACGGCGATGAGGGCGGTGTCGTCACTCTCATCCGTGACGGCGACGTCAAAACGCGCGGCACGGGCGGTGAGGGCGTCCAAGGCCTGGTCGTGGTTGCCGGCGTTGGCGACCACGAGGAAGTCGGTCTCGCCGGTGCGGTAGATGACGAGGTCGTCGATGATACCGCCGCGTGAGTTGAGGAGCAGGCTGTATTTTGCCTGCATCAGGTCAATGACCGAGAGCTGACCGGCCAGGGCATGGTCGAGGAATTCGCCGGCCTGCGGGCCGCTGACCCGGATCTCGGCCATGTGCGACAGGTCGAAGAGTCCGGCGGTCTTGCGTACTGCGTGGTGCTCGGCGAGGTCGCTGGAGTAGCGCACGGGCATCTGCCAGCCGGCGAAATCGGTGAAGCTGGCGCCGGCGGCGACGTGGGCGGCGTGCAGCGGCGAGAAGCGTTCGGTCGCGGCGGCGGCGTTCGTGGAGGGCTCGTTCGAGGACGAGGTGGGGTCAGGGCTGGCCGAGGTCATGAGTTCTCCGGTTCGTCGCCGGGCAGATGCCGGACGAGTTGCTCCGGGGCTCGTTCGAACCCCGTTGGGAACTCCCCCTCTGTCGTCTGGCCTGAGAGCTTCACCGGCGCGTGCGCCGGCTTTCACCGTGGGCGGGACTTGGCAGTTCTGACCGGATCCCGCTGACGCGAGGCCCGGACGCGCTGTGCTCGTCCGCTTTTCAGAGTGGCCCGTTCGATGCGGTACGAGTACCTGAGAGATTGTCGGGGAGGATTGCTCCTTCGGTGTTCGCTCGTCTCTACGACGTCGAACTCTCCCGCATCGACCGTGTGGCCCGATTTTCAGTTGATTGTCCTGCGGGTGAAGTCTATCCGACCGGCGCGCCCCGCGAACTGTGAGCTTTGCCCCAGAATTCGGCGGATTCTGGGGCTTTTCTCACGGTTCGCGGATCCCGTCGGCCGGGTGCGTGGCGCACTCGGTACGGTGTCGGTGGCAGGTGAGACGATCTCAGTATGAGTATCGCTGACGAGGTACTACCGCCCGCTCCGGACGATGACGACTACTCTCCGGAGCCCACCCTGGAGGTCCGTGTCCAGGCCGATCTGGTCCGGCACACCGAACGGATCGCAGCCGATGACCGCCTCATCGCCCGGGCCCAGGCCCGCCGGATCGAGCACCTGCTGGACCTGCAGGACTGGAGCGAACAACCCCAGGTCGCCTCCCGGTTGCACGGCAACCCGGCGAACATCCGCCTCGCCGACGACGACGCGGCCCACCTGACCGAGGACCAGGCCCGCGCGGCCGCGTACAACCGGTGGGACGACCGGGAGGTCGCCCGGCGCACCATCGTGAGCGAGAAGGCGTGCCTGACCCGGGTGGCCGAGCGCACCATCGACCGGCAGCTGGACGAAGCCCGGTTCCTCAGCTCCTACGCACCGGCGACGTTCGCAGCGTTCTCGAGAGGCGAGATCAGCTACCGACATGCCACGACCCTGCTCGGCCAGCTGCTCACCCTGCCCGACGGGGGCCAGGCGGCGTTCGAAGAGAAGGTGCTGCCCGAGGCGAAACGGCTGCCGGTGGGCCGGTTCCGTGACAAGGCGCGCCGATTGAGGGAGAGACTGCACCCGGAATCGATCGTGACCCGGCACAAAAACGCGCTGGCCGACCGGCGTTCGTACTGGGAGGCCGCCCGGGACGGGATGGGCTGGTTGCACTGGTACGGCACCGCCCACGACACCAAGGCCGCCTACGACCGCATCAACGGCATGGCCGTCAAACTCACGCACCTCGGCGACCCGACCCAGTCCGACCAGACCGATGGCGCCAGCAGCAGCGGCGGCAGCGCAGTAACGGGTCACAGCGGCGCAGCCTTCGGCCGCGCACAGGACACGGCCGAGGACCACCCGACCCGCACCCTCGACCAACTCCGCGCTGACATCACCGCCGCCCTGCTGCTGGACGGCATCACGCCCGACGGGATGGGCGCCGGCATCCGCGGCACGGTGATGGTCACCGTGCCCGTGCTCAC